>CAYHAR010000088.1:11684-15703 GCA_964354595.1 uncultured Anaerolineae bacterium
GCAGAATTAGTGAGCATCTTGGGTGATAGGATCACCGCCGGCATCTTGAACGTCTATCAAGACCAAGCCACAGAGCCGATCTCGGAGAGAATCAAGCTCTTTGCCGCCGACCATCCTACCCCGAACGAAGAAGGCGTCCAAGGGACGCGGCAGATGGTGAAGCTTTTGAGGGGCGCCGATGGAAAGACCCTGGTCATTGCCCTCATCTCCGGCGGCGGCTCCTCCTTAATGGCCCTGCCCGTAGACGGGGTCAGTCTGGAAGATTATAAGGACATCAGCAAACTCTTGCTCACCGTCCCGGCCACGATTGATGAAATCAACGCCGTGCGCAAGCACCTCGACCCGCTCAAAGGCGGCGGGATGCGTAAATATGCTGGACATGCGGGGGGCTTTATCTCTTTGGTCCTCTCTGATGTCCCGGTGACCAAGACCGGAATTGTGGATGATACCTCGGTCATCTCCTCGGGGCCGACCGTCGGCGATGATTCTACGTTCCAGATGGCCCAGCAGGTCCTCACAGAACACAAGATTTGGGACAAGGCCCCGCAAGCAGTCAGAGACTATATCCAGGCTAACCTGGGCAAAGAGGACAACGAAACCCTGTCCAAGGACTCGCCCCTCTTGGCCGAGAACAAGAGCCAATACGTCATCATTGCCAACAATGACCAGGCCATGCAAGCGGCGGGAGAGAAGGCAAAGCAACTGGGCTATGCGGTACACCTCGTCGGCTGGAGAACCGGCACCACCGACGACAAGATCAAGGCCGAGGTAACCCAAGAGATAGAAAATATCTGGAAGGTCATCACTCCTCATCTGGCGGACACCGACCAGATCACCTTTGCGAGCTTTTCTACCGATGGCGTAGACGGTCACTCTGACCTTGCCGGCGCGATTGCCGACATGGATACCTTGAAGGTCGCCAGCCGTCAGGGCCTTGAGTATAAGGACTACCTTGCCCGTTATGACTCGGCCACCTTTTTCAAAGAGCTAGGTCTCTGGATTGAAACCGGCCCCACCGGCACGAATGTAGCGGATGTAAGCCTGACGCTCATTACCAATCCGAACAACCCGTATCGAAAGACGGCCTTTATCTTTGGCGGCGAGGCAACGGTCAAGGTCACTTTGCCTGAAGGTCAGAAACCTGGTCATGGTGGAAGAAACACCCATCTTGTCCTCTTGGCCGCGGAAAAGATGGCTCAACTGGCCAGACTCGACAGCCGCTTCGATAGCGAAGCCGTCAAGAAGGGTCTCGTCGTAGCCGGTATTCCTGAATCCCAGATAGAGATCAGTCAGGCAGGCCGCCTGGGGTATGCGAGCGATGTGGGCCCTATCAGCCTCACGCCTCTAGCCGTCATTGGCGTGCGCAGCCATTCTGATATAGAAAAGGCGTGCAAGTTTGCCTATGAGCACGCGATCCCCATCACTGCCAGAGGTGCAGGGAGTGGTCTGCCGGCTCAGTCGGTTGGCTTTGGCATCGTTCTGGATATGCGTTCACTAGACAAGATGCAGATCCTTGAAGATCATCTTGACGGCGGAAAAATGGTTCTCGCTCAATCCGGCGTCATCTGCACCCGGTTGAATAATTTCTTGAAAGGATATGGCGTATTCCTGGCCTCGTATCCTGCCTCCACAGACATGGCTACCATTGGCGGCATGATCGCTAACAACGCCTCCGGCGCGAATTCTTGCAAGTTGGGCACGACCCAGCATCAGGTATTGGATTTGCACGTCGTCCTGGCCGATGGAACAAGCCTGTGGACCTCGGAGATTGAATCGGGCAAACAACCATGGAAAAAGATCCTCGAACTCGTCCAGAGCAATAAAGATGCCATCGACAAGAGCTTTCCCAGGGTGCCCAAGAACTCGTCAGGCTACAATGTCCTGGATATCCTGCGACAACTTGCCGCAGGCGTCCCGGTTGATTGGACCCGGCTCTTTGCCCATTCTGAAGGGACTCTGGGCATTATCACCGAAGCCAAACTGAGAGCGGTGCCCCTGGCCACACAAAAGGCTACCTGCATCGTCTACTTTACAGACCTCCAAGAGGCCTGTGGCTCGATCCCCAAGATCTATAACCTGGCCCCATCCTGTTTTGATACGGCCGTCACCACCAATCTTGACCTCATCCGCAAGACCTATCCCGCTCTCGGCATACGTCAAGACGCCAAGGTCATGTACATCGTCGAGTTCGATGATTTGGAGGTGAAACCAGATCCTCGTGACCCGGCCAGACGGATCGGCCAGGTACGCATCATGGAAAAACAGGCTGCCGCCGACCTCATCCAAAGGCAGGTAGATGCCTTACAAAAACTATTAGAGACGGACTATGCCAAAACAGCCATCGGCTTTGACGTGGCCCGCGACCCGGCCCGGCAGGATGCTCTCTGGCAAGGGAGAAGGGGCGCCCTCCAAGTCCTGTATGGCTATGGTCAAGGCAAAAGACCCCTGACCATGATCGAGTGCGTGGTCATACCCAGGGATGAGGAAAAGCTCTTGGCGTTTATCGGTTATATGGAAGAGGTATTCAGCGAAGAGCAGGTGGTAGCTGGCACCCACGGACATGCAGGCGACTGTAACTTTCATCTCTACCTCCTGCTCAACCTCAGCCAACAGCAAGACAGACAACGATTGATTCATGTGATGACCAAGATCACGCAAAAGGTCACTGAGCTGGGCGGCAGCATGAGCGGAGAACACGCCGACGGAAGAACCCGGGGCATCATCCTGCCCCATGTGTTTGGGCTAGGCCTGTTTGACCTCTTTGTCGAGATCAAGGACCTGATGGATCCAAGGGCTATCCTGCACCCTGGGGTCAAGATTATCAAAGAGGCTCGCGACAAAGACCTCCATCAGGCCATAGAAGAGTTGGTCGGCATAAAAGAGGAGGAAAGCCAGCTCAATCTTGCCCGCTTTAGAGACTTTTCCCATCTCTATACGGGTGTCTGCTCCCTCTGTTCTCAGTGCGCCGACATCTGCCCGATCTTTAGCCGGCTGCCGGATGAATTCACCGCGCGCACCGAGGCTGCCCCTACCTTCAAGCGCGCCCTGGCCGTCGCCCTGGAGGTCAATGGAGACTTGGCCGCTCTCAAAGATGACCCCCTGTTTGAAAAGGTCTTTGATCTCTGTCTGCTCTGCGGTCAATGCACGTGGAAGTGTCCCACCAGCGCCAGCATGCGGGATATGGTGGCCAAGATACGGGAAGAAAAACGCAGTAAGGTCATCGCCCCGGCCATCGAGTCTGTCATGTCCCATCGGACACTATACAACTTGACGATAGGAGTCGCCGGCCTCACACAAGGTCTCTGGAACAACAAGCTGGGCCGCAAGGTAATGGCTGCCCTGCCTCAGGGGCTTCTTCCCAGCCACATGCCCTCTGAGCGCTACATTCCACCCTTGGCCAAGTCAAGCATAGAAGCCAAATACAAGGAACTCGCCAACATTCCAGCCTCCCAGGCAGACATCGCCTATTTTTATGGCTGCAGCTCTGACCTCTTTGCGGTGCCCATTGTGGATAGCTTTATCAACATCGCCCGACACAATGACTGGAAAGTATCTCTGCCTCCGCAGCGCTGCTGCGGCGAGCCTTTTGCAGCCGCGGGCAATACGGAAGAATATCATCGGCTGGCCCGATACAATATTGACCAGCTCCTGGACTATCGGTACATTGTCGCTCACTGCCCATCCTGCATCATCGCCTTCAAGGAATATGCGCAAGACTTTGCCCGCATCGGCGATACCGTCTATGAGAAAAAGGCGCAGGAAATCGTGAAAAAGCTCTATGACCCTGCCCAGTTCATCATGAAGGTCATCGGCCCGGAGAATCTGAAACCGGGCAAGAACGGGACAAAGCAAAAGGTGGCTGTGCACGTGTCATGCCATGAAAAGTTGGGCCACAAGATAACCGCGTCCACCAACTACACCCGCGACCTGCTCAACCTGATCCCAGGGCTTGAGGTAGTCGCTATGAAGGGGGCCGATGAGTGCTGCGGCCAGGGTGGACCCTGGGGGCTTGCCGGACA
>CAYHAR010000089.1:0-3211 GCA_964354595.1 uncultured Anaerolineae bacterium
CTGTTCTGCCGCAGTTGAACTGCGGCCCGAGTGCGTCAGCAGTGCAACTGCTGACAAGCTTTGCGTGCACCCCCCAATACGGTTCGGTTAGTGCTCCCCAACCGCGTCCGCGCGGTTGGGAACGCCCGCGCGGACGCGGGCTTGGAACTTGTCTGAACCGTATTGTGAGAGCTTTGCGAAAGCGGAAAGGCGATGAACCTTCCCGCTTGTGTGTCCTCCTCAGAACACCAGCGGCGGTTCAGGCTCGGCGGTTTGTTTGGGTTGCCCGCCCAGGCGCGGCTCTGGCTTGGGCAGGGCCGCCAGGTATTGATCCAGGAACGAGCGCGCTTCGGGGTGATCCACGTGCAGCGCATCGTCGTACTCGCCGGCGGCGGGAGGCTGCTCGTATCGCATCGGACGGCGCACGCCGAACAGCTCAAAGAGCCGTGCAATGCCGACGAGCAGCGAGTAGCGGTACTCTTGCATCTTGAGCGACTGCCATTCGACAATCGAGGCCATCGCGCCTTGCACGCGCGCCTTGTCGCGGACGATGCGATGAATCTGCTTCGGCTCGCGATAGCCCAGCGGCGAAAGCAACATGGCGTGCGCGGCCAAGGCCAGGATGCTGAACGAGATCAGCACTGCCCAGCCGCCCTCGCTCCACTTGCCGACGATTTGACCGACAAAGACAAGGGCGCCCATCGCCGCCGCCAGGCCCGCGCCCAAACTGCCCCACGCGCGCACTGCGCCTGTATAGTGCTTGAGGATGTGCTGGCGGATCGCCAGGCCCATTACCATGATGGGCATGAACACGCCCACGCCATAGTAAGGCACGGCCAGCGTCGTCTGCCCGCGCACGACAAACATTAGGAACACGGCCACGCCGAACGTGATCGTCACCGAGCGCGTAAACGTGCCGCGCGGGTCGCGATAGACGATGACTTCGGGGATTTCGCCGATGGCAACGTCGCGCCACTCTGTGGCCTGCGCGTCTTGCAGCGCCGTCATCGAAGCCGCCGCCAGCAGGGCAACGGCCAACACTTGATAAGCCCAAAAGAGAATCGCGCCGCCGGGAATTTCTTTAAAGCCGATAAAGGCCAGGTTGCCCACCAGTGTGCGGCCCAGCGTCCCGTCAAAGACGTTGAAGCGGATAGCAAATGTGGTGAGGAAATACGTGGTCAGCCCGCCATAGAACAGGAATGATGTCTGCACGAACCGCCCGATGCCCGATTTGCCGCTATAAAAATTCCACACCCGATTGAAGCGCGGAAGATGCTTTTTGCCCCATTTGACGAGCGCCACGTCTTCGTTGATGACAAACTGGATGCCGTTGGACATGGCTTCCAGGCCACTCAGGGCCACCATGCCTTTCATCGAAGCGGTGAGCATGTGATACAACGCCTGGCTGAGCGTGGCGGGATGGGGCAATTCGGTGGTTGGCAGCGCCGGGACGCCTCGCCGGTTCGCCAGGAACAGGCCAATCGCCAAGAGGATAGTCAACTGGAAAAAGATGCCCAGCAGCATAAACGTCACCTTGGCCGATTCGCCGCGTCCCCGGATGGTGAGGAACCACGTGACAAAGGCCAGCATTGCGCCCAGCCCAAAGTGTAGCCACCAATACCGGCCGTAAAGGTTCAAGATCGAAAGCAACTGGTCGCCGCCCGAAAGCGCCGAGACGACAATGGTGAGCGTATAGTCTTGGATCAAGACGACCGCGACGGTGAGGCTCAGCGTAGGCTTGAGGTAGCGCATCGAGGCCGTGTACGATCCGCCGCCCTCGTTGAATACGCCCAGCGAGAACATGTACAGCGCGCCAAACACAAAGTTCGCCAACGCGATCACGCCGACAGCAATGTAACCATATTTTTGCAGCCCGTAAGGATGCAGCGCGCTCATCATCTCGCCCGTGGCGTAAAAGTACGAGGTGAAGTAATCCATGCCGAACAGCGCCACGGCAGCCAGCAGGCCGATCTGTCCAGCGCCATGGACGTGAGCGTGTTCCTGCTTTTCGCGCGGCGCTGCCTTGTAAGATAGAAATACGATGACCAACAAGAGAAGGATCGAGAACAACATATTCAACCTTTTCCGTAGTAGAATCTATTAGCTTGCGCAAGTATCAAAAGCTCGTTCCAGGGCCTCGAGTCCAGAAAAAAGATGCATGCGAGTGGAGTGGCTCAGGCGCATATCTTGCGCCACGCGGGTCTGTTCTCGACGCGCAGCGAGCACGACAAAGGCCGGGACGAACAGCGTGCGCCCATAGGGGATGACCTCGAAATCGAACATTCGCATTTCGAGCATCTGGTCGTCCAAGTACGGCAGGCTAAGGCTGAGGCCGCGATTGAGTTCGCCTGCAGCTGCTTTTCGCTGTATCTTGCCAATGATCTCGGTCGTCCAGTAACGCGCCAGCGCCCGGCCCTGGTGGATAAACTGGCCGAGCATCCCATACCGCTTGCGCTGATATTCTTCGTCGGTATGCATGTACGGCGCAAGCGAAACCGCCAGGTGCAGCGTGCCCAAGTACTGCTGCATGGCGGCGATGCGCGCCTCGGCTTCGGCCACCGAGTCCACCACCAGACGATCCTCCTCGAACGCGACCCATTGAGGCATGTAAAATTGCTTACCCGTCGCCCCATCGGCGGGCGCGCCCGTGGGAATCACTTCGCCGGCGGCCAGAAGATAAATGACCGGCTTGCCCGCCGGAAGCAGGTCGTATACCATGTGTTTCACAACGGCATATCGAATCAGCTTGGCGCTGACCGCCACCGCCGAATGCGGCGACTGTTCGAGCTGGGCCAATCGCTGCCGGACCGCCGCGCGAATGTCCTTCACCGGCAGACGCCCCAGCCGACCCGCCACCACCTGCTGACGGAATTCCTTCGGCACCGAGATTGCGCCACCTCGGTTCCGCGCGGGCGGCGGGGTCACAACTTCTGGCAGCGTGAAATGAATCTGCCGCTCGCGTTGCGCGAGAGCTTGCGCGATCTGGGCAGCCTGATCTTGCAGCAAGCGGCGCGCGTCGAGCGGCTGCGCCTCAAAGAGCGCACGTTGAGCCTGATATTCCTCGCGCAACTGGCGGAACGCAGTGTCCATTGGCTTGGTCTCCGCCTCCGCTTGGACCGCGTTGGAAAGGCCAATGGCAAGGACTGTACTGGCGATTTGACTCATGGCGCGTTCAACTCCCCTCCGAATTATGAGAGATTCTAACGCGCCGACATTTGGAAAAGGTAAAAAG
>CAYHAR010000089.1:3311-15579 GCA_964354595.1 uncultured Anaerolineae bacterium
TCCAGGATTTGGGTGTGCGTGAGCACGCGCCCGGCGTTAGTGGCGAGGTAGGCTAACAGCTTGTGCTCGGTGGCCGTCAAGCGCACTTCTTCCTCTCCGCGCTTGACCATGTGCCGCGAGAGGTCAATCATCACAGCGCCCGCGTGGACGATAGGCTCGGGCGGGTTGGACTCGCGCGCGGCATGGCGCAGCGCCACGCGCAGACGCGCCAGCAATTCGTCGGTGCCAAAAGGCTTGGTCAGGTAATCGTCCGCGCCCAAGTCGAGCGCGGTCACTTTGTCGCGCTCGGCGTCGCGCACGGAAAGGACGAGGATGGGGACGGGCGACCATTCGCGCAAAGCTTTGCACACGTCCAGGCCGCTCAACTTGGGCAGGTTGAGATCGAGGATGACGGCGTCTGGCAATTCCGTGGCGGCCCGGTCGAGTGCCTCTTCGCCGTCGGCGGCGCTGACCACGTCGTAGCCGTGAGCGACCAGGCCCGCGCGCAGCGCACGCAAAATATGCGGCTCGTCGTCAACGATCAGGATTTTGGTCTTTTTCATCGCTCAACAATTTGCTGGACAAGTGGGCAGCTTGTCCGGCAGAGGGAAAAGGCAAGGTGAAGACAAAACGCGCCCCGGCATTTTCCGCCACCGGGCTTTGCGCCCAGATGCGCCCGCCGTGCGCTTCGACGATGCCTTTGCAAATCGAAAGCCCCAGGCCCGTGCCCATGTCCGGCGCTCGATCTTCCGAGATGCGATAGAATTTGTCGAACAGGTGCGGGCGCATGCGCTCAGGGATCGCCGGACCTTGATTGGTCACGGCCACCGTCATCGCTTCGGCTTCGGCGCGGGCCGTCACGTGGATCGCCGAGCCGGGCGGCGCAAAGCGGATGGCGTTTTCCAGCAGGTTCGTGACGACGCGATCTATCTGCACGTAATCGGCATAGACCAGCGGCAGATCGGCCAAGTCCAATTGGACCTGAAAGGCCGTCGTGCGCGGGGAGAGGCGATGCGCCACCGCGCGGATCAGCTCGTCCAGGTCGCACCAGTCGCGCCTGAGCTGGAGCGCGCCGGCTTCGATGCGCGACATGTCGAGCAAGTCGCCCACCAATCGGTTGAGCCGGTCCGTTTCTTCGTTGATGGCCGACAGCAAATCGTGACGCGCCGCGGCGTCTAATGCCACATCTTCCTGCAACAGCACCGTGGCCGAAGCCTTGATGGCCGAAAGCGGCGTGCGCAAATCGTGCGAGACCGACGACAACAGCGCCGATTTGAGCCGGTCGCTTTCCTCCAAAAGGCGCGCGCGGTCAGCCTCCCGCGCCAGCCTGGCTCGCTCGATGAACAAGCCGAGCTGAGCTGCGAACGAGGTCAACAACTGCGTAGTGGTCGGCTCGACGGGCGACTCGGGTTGGCGCGTCACCAAGCGCAATGCACCCACCGTCGCCTGGTGGGCGGTGAGGGGGATTTCCACGACGGGGCCGTGTTCTATCTGACGATGGCCGGTTGCTGCGTAATACGCTGGGGATGGATGGCTTTCGTCGTCGGCGGCCCAAAGTATCTCGCAACCCGCCAGGTCGAACGCCTCGGTCACCAGGCGCGTGACGGACGACAGAGTTTCGTCCAGCCCGGCTTGCGCGCTCAAGGCCCGGCTCAGGTTATACAGCGTGGTGGCTTCCACCTCGCGGGCGCGCGCCTGGGCCGCGTGCAGGTTGGCCGCGCCGACGGATTGGCTGATCAAGACCGCCACGATCAAAAAGACGACCAAAGCCAGCAGTTCTTCGGGATCACGCACCGTCAAGGTGTGCGTGGGGGCAAGAAAGAAATAGTTGAACGCAAAAAAGGCGGCCAGTGAAGCGACGAGAGCTGGCAGCAATCTCCAACGCATGGCGGAAAGCATCACCGGCAAGAGGTACAACAGGGCGATGACCTGCGTCGAAAGCCTCGCCCGCAGCAAGGTTAGCGCCGCCGTCGTGACCGCGACTGCCGCCAGAGTGAACAGGAAATCCGTCAGACGATATTTGAAGGCAAAGGACATGCGTTAAATTGCCGGCCTCAACCCAGGCTCTCCGCCCGCCACGCAAACTTGCCGCCGATGATCGTCGCCTCTACGCGCGCGCTCAAAATCTCCATCGGCTCGATTTGGAAAATGTCCCGGTCGAGCACGGTGAAATCCGCCAGCTTGCCCGGCGTGATGGAGCCGAGCTGGTCTTCTCGCCCGGCCGCGTAGGCCGCGCCCCACGTGAACGCGCGCACGGCCTCCTCGACGGTCAACCGCTGCTGCGGATACCAGCCCTCCGGCCCCGGGCTGCCATCGGCGCGGCGGCGCGTGACAGCAGCGTGAATCCCCATCAGCGGGTCAATCTTTTCCACCGGGCAATCCGACCCGAACGCGAGCGTCGCGCCGGCGTTGAGCTGCGTCCGCCAGGCATACGCGCCCGCGCTGCGCTCGCCCCAGTACTTGTCCGCCATCCGCATATCCGACGTGGCGTGAAGCGGCTGCATCGAAGCAATGATGCCGAGCTTGCCCAACCGGCCATAGTCTTGCGGATGCAGCAGTTGCGTGTGCTCGATGCGATTGCGCATCCCGCGCGAGCCGACCTCTTCGTACACATCGAGCACGGCGCGGCACGCGCGATCTCCAATCGCGTGAATGGCGCACGCCAGCCCGGCGGCATTCGCGCGGCGGACGCTGTCGGCCATCTCAGCCTCGGTCAACGTCGGAATGCCGACGCTGTTCGAGCCATCGAACGGATCGAGCATCCAGGCCGTCTGCGGGCCGAGCGCGCCATCCGCGAACAGCTTGACCTGGCCGAGGCGCAGCCAATCGTCGCCAAAGCCAGTCCGCAGACCCACTTGGATGGCTTGACTCAGCTTGTCGCGCGGGATGCTCTTGACGATGCGTATCCCCAACTGCCCGTGCTGCTTGAGCATCTGAAACGCCGCGAACGCCACGGGTCCGTCAAAGTCGTGGACACCGGTCAGCCCGGCGCGATGCGCGAGGGGGAACGCCGCCAGCATCGCATCGGCCACCTGCTCCGGCGTGGGCGCAGGTTGAAACGCTGTGACCAAGTCCATCGCGTTTTCCAACAAGATGCCGGTTGGCTGGCCGCGCGCGTCTTGAACGATTTGCCCGCCAGCCGGGTCAGGCGTGGAAGCGGTGATGCCCGCCAGCTCGAGCGTGCGCGAGTTGACCCACATGGCATGGCCGCTCTTGGCCGAAAGCGCGACGGGCTGCTCTGGCGCGACGCGATCCAGATCGGCGGCGGTGGGGAATCCGTCTTTCGTCGGCAGAGACCAGACATTTTGATTCCAGCCCATGCCCGTGATCCACGCACCCGGCGTGGCCACGCCGGCCCGTTGAGCGACGCGCTCCACTACCTCGGCCAGCGTCTCGGTTTCTGCCTCTACCGCTTGCAGCCCGAGCGCGTACATTGAAAAATGCACGTGCGCGTCGGTCAGGCCCGGCGTCACGCAGCGGCCTTGCAGGTCAACCGCTTCGCCGCCGGGCCGCAGCGTCTCGCGCGCCGTCGCATCGTCGCCCACGTAAAGGATGCGCTCGTCGCGGATGGCGACCGCGCTCGTGTGTGACGGCTTGTCCAGCGTGTGAATGCGGCCATTGAACAAAACAAGATCGGATTGCATGGATTACCTCCCCAGTCGGTCAACTTGTCAGACGTATTTCGTATTGCGTATCTCGTCGGCGCAACGGAATACGAAAAGAGGCGACTTTTTGCCCGTCGCTAACTCTTGACCAAAATCAATTCCGTCTGCGGCCTGGTGAGCCATTCCACGCCGCGCGGCGTCACGACGACGTTTTCCTCCAGGCTGACGTAGCCGCGATTCGGAACCTGCGCGCCCAGCTCGAGCGTGAACACGTTGTCCGCCTCGATGACGCCGTAGGGCGTCTGGCCGTAGCGCTCCCAACGCGGGCCAAGCACCGTCGAGCCGTCGTGCGATGAGCGGCCCACTTGATGCCCGGTGGCGTGAGCGTATTCGGGGTAGCCCGCGCGGACGAGTGTGCTGCGCGCGGCCTGGTCTACTTCCCAGCCCAGCGCGCCCGGCTTGAGCGCCTTGGCCGCCGCCAGAATCGCCGAGCGCACCGCGTTGAACGCGCGTTGCACGTCGGGCGGCGGTTGCGTTTCGCCCTCGTCGAGAAAATACCACAGGCGTTGAATGTCCGAACAATATCCGCCTTGCTTGACGCCAAAGTCCATCTGGAGGACGTGACCCCGCCCGGCCTGGTAAGGCCCCGGCGCGGCGTGGCCCACCGGGCTTGACGGCCCGGCGGAAAAGATGGGACAATAATCCAGCTCCCACGCCGGCTCGACCTGGTACGCGGCCATGCGCTCGCGCACAAAATCGCGCAGCTCGATTTCCGTCTGGTCCGGCTTCAAGAACTGGGTCAGCTCGTCAAAGATCTTGTCCGTCGTGGCAATCGCAGCCTTGATGCGCGCGACCTCGGCAGGCGACTTGCGTCCGCGCAGCGCGCCGATGACGTTTTCCGCGCTGATGAAACACGCGCTGTAGGGCGTGCCCTCCAGCACGCGAAACAGCGTGGCCCACATCCCATGCGTCAGGCCGTCGGCCGCCGGATCGTTTTCTGAATAGTTGATGGCGATGCACTGGGGCTTGATTCGGCTGAGCGTCTCTACCAGCGGCAGGCGGATACTTTCGTCGTAGCCGATCACCTGCTGATACGCGCCGGTCATCAAGACGTTCTCGCGGTCAAAGCGCCCGACGATGGCAACGCGGTCGCCCTTGGCCGTGATGATGAACGCCGAATGCCACGCCACCTCCACGCCCGCAATCAAATCCATGCACGGGTCTTTGGTCTGTGAGGTTTCGCGCACAAACGTCAGCCAGGCATCCACGTCTTTTTCTTTGAGAATCTGGACCGCCTGCGTGACTTTTTCTCGAACAATGTTGCTGTCGAACATTGCGCTCCTGTACTACGTATTGCGTGTTGCGTAACGGGATACGCAACACGCAATACGATGATCAATCTTTGCCGATGATGCGGCGATAGACCGCGTCCAACTCTTCGTCGGAATAGAAATGAATGATGACCTTGCCGCCTTTGCGGCTGCGGAACAGATTGACCTTGGTGCCCAGCGCGCGGCGCATCCGGTCTTCCAGCGAGCGCGTTTCGGCAGAGGCAACAACTTTTTTGGCTTTGGTCTTGGGCTCGGCCAAGATGCGCCGTACCAATTCTTCCGTCTGGCGGACGGAAAGATTGTTGCGCGTCACCGTCGCCAATGCTTTGAGCATCGCCGCGTCGTCGAGCGCCTGCAACGCGCGCGCGTGCCCTTCGCTGATGGTCCCATCCGCCAGGCGAGCCTTGACCGGCTCGGGCAGCTTGAGCAGGCGGACAGCGTTCGCCACTGCCGCGCGGCTGCGGCCCACGCGCTCGGCCACCTTTTCCTGCGTCAAGCGAAATTCGTCCATGAGCTGGCGAAACGCGGCGGCTTCTTCGAGGGGATTGAGGTCGGCGCGCTGGAGATTTTCCACCAGCGCTAATTCGAGCATTTGCTGCGGCGCGGCCTCTTTGATAACGACCGGCACCGTCGTCAGCCCGGCGAGTTGCGCCGCTCGCCAGCGCCGCTCGCCCGCGATCAATTGATAGCCGTTCGCGCTCTGCGTGACGATGAGCGGCTGAATCAGCCCGTGCTCGCGGATCGAATCGGCCAGCTCTTGCAGCGCCACACGGTCTATCGTGGCGCGGGGCTGCCGGGGATTGGGCGTGATGGCCTCCACCGGCGCTTCGGCCACGCCGACCTGCGGCGCGCCCGCTTCGCGCTCACCCTGCCACGATGTGTCCGGGATGAGCGCTCCCAGTCCTTTGCCGAGTCCCGTCTTGCGGGGCATGTTGACCTCGAATCTCAAACGTCAAACGTCAAATCAGTTCTGTGTGGCGACGTTTGACTTTTGGTCACCCGCTAACAACTCTTGAGCAAGCGTCTGATAAGCCAGCCCGCCCGGCGAGTGAGGCGAGTAGGACAGAATCGGCTCGCCGTAGCTGGGCGCTTCGGAGAGGCGCACGTTGCGCGGCACCACGACCGTGAACACCTGGCTCTCGAAATGCTTGCGCACTTCTTCCGTTACCTGCCGAGCCAGATTCGCGCGCCCGTCGAACATGGTCATCAGCAAGCCGCGCACCTGAAGCGAGGGATTGAGCGAGCGGCGCACCAGGCTGATGGTCGTCATCAGTTGCGTCAGCCCTTCGAGCGCCAGGTATTCGCACTGCACCGGCACGATGACGCCGTGCGCCGCCGCCAGCGCGTTGACGGTGAGCAGCCCCAGGCTCGGCGGGCAGTCCACGAAAACGTAATCGTAGCGGTCGCGCACCGGGCGCAGCGCGGCGCGGAGTTTCGTCTCGCGCCCGCGCATCTCCACCAGCTCGATTTCCGCGCCGGCCAGTTGCGGCGACGAGGGAGCCAGCTCCAGGCTCGCCCATCGCGTCGGCTGAATCACCTCGGTCAGCGAGACATCGCCGATAAAGGCATCATACGTGGAGCATTCCAGCTTGCGCTTGTCCACGCCGAGGCTGGCCGTGGCGTTGGCCTGCGGGTCCACGTCCACGATGAGCACGCGCTGGCCCATCTGCGCCAAGAACGCCGCCAGGCTGACCGCCGTGGTCGTCTTGCCGACGCCGCCTTTTTGATTGGCTAGGGCATAGATGCGAGACATTGCTTTGCTTCGTCCGGCGTGGGCACGCTGTCCGAGCCGTGCCGCGTCACCGAATGAGCCGCCAGGCAGGTCGCCATCCGCGCGGCCTCGTGCGGGTCGCCGGTCTGCTGAAAGCGCGCAAAGAATACGGTGGCAAAAATGTCGCCCGCGCCGGTCGGGTCTACTTCTTTCATCGCCGGCGCCGGGACGTGATGCGGCTCGCCTCGGATAAACATCGTTGCGCCTCGCGCGGCCTGCGTCACCACCATCACCGGCGCATAGTTGGCCCAGTCGCGGATGAGCGGCCAATCGTTGTTCACGTCCTCTTCGCTCATCACCATCGCGTCCACGCGCGAAAGAATTGCGCGCGCCTCGTCCCACGGGCGTGGGCGCACTCGACCGGTCTTGTCCCATTGGCGCAGCCAGCCTTGCGGCGTGACGCCGATGAATGCGCCGGGGAACGCGCCGACCAACTCCATGTCCACTTCGCGCGCGAGAGGCGCCAGGTGAACGATGGCCGGTCGTCGCCATTCCAGCGGGACCGCGGCGATGTCCAAATTGCCCGCGACGGCGTGAAGGGTCTGAACGCGGTGACCGTCATAGTATCGGTTTTCAAAAGTCGTCGTCTGGGCGGAAGGCCGGCGCACCGTCTCGACGCTGGGCAGAGCCGCGCTCAACGCAAACTCGGCCGAGGCGCTGGTCACGACGGCCACGCGCAGCCCGATGGCCTTGGCGGTGCGCGCCGCATAAGTGACCGTGCCGCCAAAGATGTAGCCGGGCATAAAGGGAGTCTCCACGCCAGGAGGCGCCACATCCTGGCACACGTGGCCGATGAGCAAGTAATCCAAGTCAAAAGACATTGTAGCACACTCTCGATAACGGGACAAAATGACCACGCGGTTTCCGGCCGAGTCCCTTGGCTTTTCTGGGAAACCCGGTGGGCTCACATTGCAAAAAAGCCACTGACCTCTCTCCTCAGTGGCTTGACGATGCTCTGCATTGCATGTCACGACGAACGGTGTGACTTTACAATAATCGTCACTTTGCGATCTTCGTCTCGCCCGACGCTTTCGGTGGTGACGATGGGGTGATCGCGCAATGCCAGGTGGACGATGCGCCGCTCGGAGGCGGGCATCGGCTCGAGCGCCACTGACTTGCGCGTGGTGGCCACGCGCTCGGCCATTCGCAGCGCCAATTGGCGCAACTGTTGAGCGCGGCGAGCCTTGTAGCCTTCCACATCCACCATCAAGTTTAGGCTGCGCCCGGCTTTGCTGGAAACGATCAGCCGCGTCAGGTACTGCAACGCGCCCAACGTCTCACCGCGCCGGCCGATGAGCACGCCCAGGTCGTCGCCGCGCACATCCAGCACGAGCGGCGGCTCTTCTTCCTCTTGTTCTTCTGCGGCCTCGGCGCGATGCGCTGCAACCTGGGCTTTTACCTGGAGCCGGTCGAGCAAGTCCTGCAGCGTTTTCTGCGCCAGGCGCGTCACGTCCTCGTCGGGCATGGTCGGGGTGGCGGGGGCCGCTTCCTCTTTGGTCACCTGCGGCTTGGGCGCGGGCGCCGGCTCGATCTCTTTCATCGTCAGCCGGACGCGCGCTTCGCGCGCGCGTTGGCCGGGCGCGGGCGAGCCGCCCTGGTCGAGCACTTCTATCGTCACTTGCTCGCGGGCGGCGTTCAGCGCATCCAACCCGCGAGCGATGGCGTCTTCTACGTTCGAGCCAATCGCCTCAATCGTTGAGAGTTCGTACACAGCGCATCTCCCAAGACCCCCGAGGAGGTCTGAACAATTCTACTCTTTTGCTGTCGGTTTCTTTTTGGTCGGCGGCGCGAGCGGCTTGGCCGGCGACGCGGGCGTCGTAGCAGCCGCCTGCGGTCTGCCCACCAGCCAGTACTGCACAACGCCGATAATGTTGCTGACCAGCCAGTACAATCCCAGGCCCGAAGGCGAGATCATGACAAAGTAGCCAAACATCACCGGCATCATGATTGCCATCTGCTTGTTCATCGCCTGTGACTGCGAGTCGGTGCTGGGCGGCGTCATGAGCTTTTGCTGCCAGTACGTGGTGACGACGACGAGAACGGGCAAGATGTAAAACAGATCAGGCTGGCCCAGGTTGAGCCACAAGAAGCGCTCGTTCAACGGCAAGAGCGGCGTCAGCCCCGGCAAGAACGAATAGATCTGCTTGGACAGGTTGAGCATTTGCAGCGGATTGACGGCCATCACGAGCAGGATGACTTGATACAGCCCGATAAAGACTGGAAATTGGAGCAGCAGCGGCAGACATCCGCCCAGCGGATTGATGCCGGCTTTCTTGTACAGGCTCATCGTCTCCTGGTTCAGCTTTTCCTTGTCTTTGGCGTACTTTTTCTTGAGCGCCTCGAGCTGCGGCTGCAAGTCTTGCATTGCCCTGGCGGACTTTTGCTGCTGGATGGTCAACGGATACGTGATGAGCCGGATGACGACGGTAAAGACGAGGATGGCGATGGCAAAGTTGTGGCCCAACGCGTCATACGTGAGCAGCAGCACGTTGGCAAACGGCTTGATAATGATTTCGTCCCATAGATTCACGGAACTGACTCCCACTAACTCTTACTTTGACGGCGTGAACTGCCAGCGAGTCTGGCCGTTGGAAGGATCAAGCCCATACAGCAGCGTGGGCACTTGGAGCGGCGCGACCAACAGCAATCCGTCCTGCATCAACGGCGTTGTCAAAAAGCGGGCGTTCGGCACCTTGAAGGGCTGCGGCCAGCGCGGCTGACCGGTCGCCGCGTCCAACGCATACAACGCGCCCTTGTCCGTGCCCACGTAGAGCGTCCCATCGGCGTAGAGCGGCGTGGCGCGCACCGCGCCCTCGGCCTGGAACGGCTGCGCCCACATCAGCTTTTGCGTCTCCGCGTCGAGCGCATAAACGTTGCCGCCCAGGTCGCCGAAATACAGCGTGTTGCTCACCACGACCGGGCCTTCCCACACCCAGTTGTTGGCGTTGAACGACCAACGCTCTTGGCCGCTCGCCGCATCCACAGCGTAGAGGCGCTTGTCGAATGAGCCGACGTACACCACGCCGTTATCGAAAACCGGCGCGCCGGCCAGTGCGCCCGTGGGCTTGTCGAACGTCCAACGCGGCTTGCCGGTCGCCAAATCGAGCGCGACCAGCTGATGGCCGAGCGTGGCGACATAGACCGTATTGGTGACGACCAACGGCGTGCCCCAGATGCGACTGCCGGCATCGTAAGGCTGCCAGCCTTGCGCTGGTTTGCCGGTCGCTGCATCTACAGCATAGACCTGGTTGCCGGTCCCGACAAAAATCACTTTCTTGCCGGCCACGGCCGGGCCCGCATAAACCGGTGTGACATGTTCTTGAATATTGATGACCAAGAGGTTGATGGTCGGCAAGTCAGGCCGATAAGGCGGCCACTTTTCGGAACCGGTGGCCGCGTCTACCGCGATCAGGTATCCGCTATCTGTCCCCAAATAGATGACGCCCTCGCCCAACACGGGCTTGGCGTGCAGTTGATCGGGGACCATGTTAGAGCCAAACAAGCCGGCCTGCGCAACCTTGTGCTCATACGGCCATTTGGGTTTTCCATCGGCGGCATAGATAGCGTAGGCTTTGGTCGTGGCCGTCAGGTACACCACGCCGTCGCCAAGCGTCAGGCCGGGCCAGGCTGTGGGCGGCGTCTCGCCGCCGCAACCGGCCAGCGTCAACGCCGAAAGGACGACGAGCGCGGTCAGGATCCAGCGCGAAAAGGTGCGATGCGTCAACGTTCCTCCTCAAGGAACGGGGTCATAGCCGCCGGGGTTGAACGGATGGCAGCGGGCGATGCGCTTGACGCCCAGCCAGCCGCCGCGAAACAAACCATATTTGGCGATGGCCTCGTAAGTGTAATGTGAACACGAAGGATAAAAACGGCACACGGGCGGCAGCGCGCGCGCCACCGTCTCTTGGTACAAGCGAATCAAAGCTAGCGCGATCCATTTCATCAGGCAACTAGGGACTCGGGACCAGGAATAGGGCAGCCTGGCGCAGGAGGGACTCGAGCGCTGCGGCCACGTCTTGCATCTTGACGGGCGCGATGGGCGCGCGTGCGATGAGCAGCAAATCCCAGCCTGGAGCGACGCGCGGGACCTGTGTCCGCATGGCATGGCGCATCAGGCGCTTGGCGCGATTGCGAGCGACGGCACTTCCCACCCGCTTGCCGGCCGCCACGCCCACGCGCGTCAGGCCCAATTCGTTGCGGCGCGCCACCAGCACGAGCAGCCGATGTCTCCACGAGTGGCCATCGCGCCGGACGCGCTCGAAATCGGCCCGCGCGCGCAGACGCTGCGCTCCCTGGCGAAGGGGACAAGCCTTCGCCAGGGTCATCAGCCTGACTTCCAGTTGATGCGCTTGGCGCGCTTGGGCTGCGTCGCTAGCTCGCGGCGGCCTTTGGCCCGCCGCGCCTTGAGCACCCTGCGTCCGCCTTTGGTTTCCATCCGCGCGCGAAAACCGTGCACGCGCGCTCGATGTCGTTTCTTGGGTTGGTATACACGTTTAGGCATGTTCGTTCCCTTTGGTTTGATTTCAACAAAGCGCCGAGTCCGGGACTCGGCGCAAGTCAATCTTGATCGGAATCACCGCTACAGCGCGCGCCATTATACCTGAGGGAAGGCTTCCGGTCAAATCGCCGAATTGGGGGTGTGCACGCAAAGGTTGTCATGCTTCGGCCCGCGTAGCGGGCCGAAGCATCTTCAAGCCGAGATTCCGCGCGTCTCGCGCGGGGCGCTTTGCGCCCTCAGAATGACACTCCTGACAACTCTTGCAAGCACACAATTGGGGGTGATGCTTCACATCCCGCCAGTGGTTCGTAGTGACGACTTTAGCCGTCCTATTGCGTGCGGCAAGCCGCTACTATTAACGCCTGCCGATATTTGGGGAATCACCAGAACATCCTCTTTACGAAAGCCTTTACCTGTGCTAGAATCAGCCGGGCTTACGCAAGCCGATACGCCAAGGAGTCGTCGAGCGTGCTGATCAACTATCTTCCTATTCTGATCCTGTTAGTCATCTCTACGGCGCTCGCTGCCGTGACCGTTTTGCTCGGCACGATCATCGGTCCCAGGCATCCCACGCCGCGCAAGCTCCAGCCTTACGAGTCGGGCATGACGCCCATCGGCCCGGCGCAGCGACGTTTCCCGGTCAAGTTTTATCTCGTCGCCGTGCTGTTCATCTTGTTCGACGTCGAAGTCATTTTCTTTTATCCCTGGGCAGTTGTGTTTCGGCAGTTGGGATTGTTCGGATTTATCGAGATGTTGATCTTTGTGGGGATTCTGTTAGTGGGGTACGTGTATGCGTGGCGCAAGGGAGCGCTGGAATGGGAATAGAGCAGAAATTGGGCAACATGGGCGCGGTGACGACGACGCTGGAGCAGGCCGTCAACTGGGCGCGGACGAACGCGATGTGGCCGATGCTGTTTGGCCTGGCGTGCTGCGCGATTGAGATGATGTCGGCGCAGGCGGCGCACTTTGACATGAGCCGCTTTGGGATGGAGCTGATGCGCGCCAGCCCGCGCCAGTCGGACTTGATGATCGTGGCCGGGCGCGTGTCGCGCAAGATGGCCCCGGTGTTGCGCCGCCTGTACGA
>CAYHAR010000090.1:0-2538 GCA_964354595.1 uncultured Anaerolineae bacterium
GACGCATTTGCCAGCGCACGCTTTTCCGGAAATCCTGCCGGAGTGTGCGTGCTCCAGGAATGGCTGCCGGACGAGGTGCTTCAGAAAATCGCTTTTGAAAACAATCTCTCTGAAACTGCCTTTGTGGTGGCGAAGCAGGATCTGTTTGAGCTGCGGTGGTTCACGCCCGTCCGCGAGGTAAGTCTATGCGGACATGCCACACTCGCCACCGCCTTTGTCATCTTCGAGTACAGGCGATACACTGAACCGATCATCCATTTTCAGTCGAAAAGCGGTGTGTTGGCGGTGGAACGCGACGGGGCTGTGCTGGTGCTTGACTTTCCGGCTCGACAGACTGAGCCGTGTGATACGCCGGAGGCGCTGGTGCGGGGACTGGGGAAAACGCCGCTTGAGGTTCGCCGCGCCAAATCCTACATGGCAATCTTTGCCTCGCCGGAAGACATCGTGAGCATCAAGCCGGATATGCAATGGCTGGGTCAGTTGGATTGTTCGGGGATCATTGTCACCGCGCCCGGCGACCAGGTAGATTTCGTCTCACGCTTTTTCGCGCCGAGACTCGGCATCCCCGAAGACCCTGTGACGGGGTCTTCCCACTGCTCTCTGGTTCCCTACTGGGCCGAGAAGCTATCCAAGAAAAAGCTGACGGCGCGGCAACTCTCTGCCCGTGGCGGCGAACTGTTCTGTGAGCATGCGGGTGAGCGCGTCAAGATCGGAGGCAGAGCCGCCACCTACTTGAGCGGTGAAATTGAAATCTAGAGAGCGTCCGCCGCGGCGAAACGATAGGGGAGGATCGTCGCGAACAGAACGCCGCGAGAGACTGCGAGTAGATGCTCTCTTCTTTCGCTCACGTCGTGCGTCCTGATCGAAGCGTGCGCTTGTCGTCTGTGGTAATGGCTATCACACGCGCGGCGTGCCGGTCTTGAAGCCGTGACGCGATGCGTTGCGGCAGCTTGTTGAAGGGCAAGTTGGTCGTCACGATCGTGGGCAATTGCTCGACCAGCCGGTGATCAAGAAGCTGATACACCTTATCCTGCGCCCAGCTGACCTCGAACGGCACGTTCTGCCCCGCCTCAGCACCCAGATCATCTAAAGCCAGGATAGGCGCATTCTTGATCTTCGCCAGCCGCCTCTCGAAATCCTCGCCGGCTTGCGCAGCGTAGCCCGCACGCAAGTAATCCAGCAATCCCGCCACGTTTTCGAATCGCGCTGGTTCGCCACGAGCGAGTAGCGAGTTGATGACGGCAGCCGCCAGGTGCGTCTTGCCGCGCCCGTTGGATCCGATCAACACCAGCCAGTACCATCCCTGTCCCCACGGGTCGGATGCGAACTGCTGTGCTCGCTCGATGGCAGTACAGTTGTTGTCCTCTACGTGGAATGCTTCAAATGTCATCGCGCGCAGGAATGGCGAGAGCTCGGCCTGGATAGCCCTGGCTTGCCTGGAGAGCATGCAGGCGCATGGGACAAGCTGGTTTGCCTGTGGATGATCCGGCGGCACGTTGGCCGGCAGATAAAAGCCCGGGCAGTCGCCCGGCGCCGGGCAAATGGGAATTCGCAATGGTCGCATCATCGTCTCCGTTACTCATTGTACTCAAACTGCTTGTAATCTACCTGGTCAAACACCTTGCCTGGATCGGCCGCTGTGGTTTTGGATTGACTATCGCGTTGGGCTTTCAGCGCGCCCCACAGGTAATCCAGCGGGTCGCCTGCGATCTCATGCCCGGCAACGCGGCAGGCGACAGTCCACACGTAAGCCGGCCCGCCATACTCACGGCACATCTTGCCGACTTGAGCCTTATCCTCTTTGACAGGAAGCGTGCGCAGCTGACCTTCCATCCAGCGCAGCCCCATCATCTGCCCGATGTTGACGGCGACGATGTAAACCTGGGTGCGCCGGTCGCTGGCGTGCTCCCGCAGATTGCGCAACACTCGCTCGCGCCGGACCGGAAGCGGCTCGCTCACGGTTCCACTGGTCTGGGGTTGATCCACCGACGCAACGCGCGATGGTACTGCGTTCGACACGCGGGCGACTGACGTATCTCGTTTCAGGCCGCCATTGCCGGATCGGTTGGCGGTGTGCGCATCGCGCTCCTTGCCAGCCTCCAGGGTGTCGAACAGAGATGTCGCTGAATGGGGAGCAAGCGGGCCGCACGTCGGCCCACCCGGTTCTTCGGGTGTTAACACCGAAGGTGTTAACTGTTGTGAGTGAACCTGCTTCACTAGGGGTAGTGAAGAATCTTCACTACCTCCGAGTGAACTTGTTTCACTACCCCTGCTGCGCCACAACCCACGATACTTGGCCTCTACGTCGCGCGGCGAGGGGGCGGGCGCTTCACCGTCTTTCCAGTGCAAACCATAGTAAATGTGCTCATGCCCCTTGAGAGGGCGACTGCAGACAGGACATCGGGCAGGCACATCGCTTATCGTCCTGACGCCGGAAGCATGACGATGTTTGTAGGCTCGCTGCACTTGAATCGGACTCACTTCACCATGGCAAATCGGGCAAATGATGATCTTGCACAGGTACTCGTGACCTACGGC
>CAYHAR010000090.1:2638-7846 GCA_964354595.1 uncultured Anaerolineae bacterium
CACCATGGCAAATCGGGCAAATGATGATCTTGCACAGGTACTCGTGACCTACGGCAGCTCTCAAGCCGTCAATGATCGCGCGTCTGGACAGCCCCACGCCGGCGTCCACTTGCCTGGGCCGCCTGTTTTTGTCTTGCGTCACAATCCCGTGCTCGAACTCGGACAGGCTGATGC
This sequence comes from uncultured Anaerolineae bacterium, assembly GCA_964354595.1. Lineage (GTDB taxonomy): Bacteria > Chloroflexota > Anaerolineae > Fen-1058 > Fen-1058 > JBGLNJ01. Next base: position 2,813 of record CAYHAR010000090.1, read on the forward strand.
GATCGAGCCACTTGTTGTAGCCAAAGGTATGCCGGATGACATACAGGATGACCTTGAGTTCGGCGAGGCCGGTCACCTGCGGCAGAATCACGTCGAAGAATTCGTCGGGCGTGTCGGTCGTGGTGGGGCGTCTAAAGCCGGTGAAGGACATACGGGTTCCTGTACAGGTCAAGTCCGCTTTTGCTTACAGCGCCACTTTGCGCCGTGTAGCATTGATGAACTGGGTCAACTGTCTGTGGAAGATGAGCGGCACTGTACCCGTCGGGCCTTTGCGATGTTTGGCGACGATGATCTCGGCTGTCCCGTGCTGGCCGTCCGCGTTATACATCTCATCTCGATAGATGAACATGACCACGTCCGAGTCTTGCTCCAGGCTGCCGCTTTCCCTCAGGTCGGACAGCATTGGGCGCTTGTCGCTGCGCTGTTCGACGGCCCGCGAGAGCTGCGAGGCCACCAGCACCGGCACATTCAATTCGCGCGCCAGCGATTTGAGCGAGCGCGACAACACACCCACTTCTTGCGTCCGGTTCTCGTGACGGCCGGGCGCGGTCATCAACTGGACATAGTCCACCACGATCAGGTCGAGACCATGCAGAGCGTGCAGCCGGCGCGCTTTGCTGCGCAGCTGCAGCGTGCTGATCGCCGGTGTGTCGTCGACCCACACGTGGCCATTCGTCGCCAGGTGATCGGAGGTCCGGACAAAGCGATCCCAATCGTCGTCGGCGAGCCGGCCCGTGCGGAGCTTCTGGCTGTCAATTCCAGATTCTTGCGCGACCAGCCGCTCGACGACTTGCGACTTGGACATCTCCAGACTGAACACGGCCACGCGTTGGTGGAATGTGCACGAGGCGTTCAGAGCGATATTGATCAGAAAGCTCGTTTTGCCTGAAGATGGGCGGCCGGCCGCGAGAATCAAGTCGGATTTTTGCAGACCACCGAGCAGTGCATCCAAATCCATAAAGCCCGTGGGGACGCCCAGGAGTTCGCCCGGGTGCTCGTAGCGGGCCTGGACTTCATCATAGTAGCGGGCGATCAGGGGTGGTAATGGCTCGAGGGAACATTGGTCGCGCCTATCCCGAATATCCAGCAGGGTTTGTTCGGCGCGATCCAGTTGCTCGTCCACGTCGCCGGTTTCGTCGTAGGCCAGTTGCGCAATGTCGGAGGCCGCGCGCAACATCTTGCGGCGCAGACTGGTCTTCTGAAGGATGGCGGCGTATCCCTCGGCGTGAATGGCGGTGGGGACGACATTGATGAGATGGCTGATATAGGCCGCGCCGCCGATCTCGGCTAGTTGGCTACGCGCTTCTAATTCCTTGCACGCCGTCAGAAAGTCAATGGGCTCGTGGCGTTCATGCAACGCGTGAAGCGTATCCCACACCCAGCTATTCTTGACGATGAAGAAATCGTCGGCACGCAGGAGAGGCGAGACGCGAAAGATCGTCTCGGGATCAATCAGGATCGAGCCGAGCACGGCTTCTTCGGCCTCGACGCTGTGGGGAGCCATCCTCGCCCCACAGTCCTCTACGTAGGGGGCAAGAGCGGCGGGGGCTTGGCGGACTGCTCTAGTTTGGGTCTTGTTCTTCATGGTGGTTGTATCCAGGCTCTTTCGATTCACTGAACGAGAACGGAGTGCCCTGCGGGTCAAAGTAGAAATACTGGCCGATGAGGCGATACAGGATACCGACGTCCGTCGGGCCGCTGCGGTTCTTTTCAATTGTCCACAAGACCGTCTGCCTTCCATCGGCTCCGACATCGTGTGGATTTTGGATGATCCCCACGTCGCACTCGTATTGCACGAGCGACGGCCCCAGCAAGTCGGCCAGCCTGACTCTGCCGGAACGCAGGCCCGCTTCGTCGGATGCGGCGACGGCCACAATCGGCGCGCCGGTCGCCAGGGCGACATCTTTCAGGCCGCTGACGACGTGCCCGATGCGCTGCGAGGCATCCGGCTCTGGCGCGCCGATGGGCGGACGGTACGGGACTTTTTGCAGATAGTCCACGAACAGCACCACATCTTGATAGCCATCTCCACGGGCCTTTTCGATGTAGGTTTCCATCACTTCGACGGTGGTCAACCGGCTGCTGCCTCGCACGAGATGAAGCCTCTGCCACGCTCCGCGGCGTGAGATCTGGTGGAAGGCCCGTTCCGCGCCAGGGATGTTGGACAGCACCCATTCCACTCCGATCTCCAATCTCTGTTGTGCGGGAGCCGAGTCTTGGGCATCGAGCGCCTTCAAGATGGCATCCCGCAGCGCCTTGCGGGTCATGCCGTCCGGCGTGCCATTGTTGACCTCGACGGACTCCATGCTGAGCAGTCGCAGCAGCAGGTAGATCTCCGAGTGCTCAAAGCACACGACGATCGCCAGCGCATGACCTTCCCTGGCAATGTTGCGCGCCATCTGGAGCACGGCCACCGTCTTGCCGACGCCTTGCGGCCCGCCCAGGAGGACCAGGTCTTCTGCCTGCAATCCGCCGCCAAGGTAGGCGTCGAGAGGCGTGAATCCAGTCGGAATGGGACGATAGGACAGCCTGCCTTCCCGCAGCCTCTGATTGAAATCGGTCACGACTTCATACACGGAGCGAGGAAAGCCTAGACCGATCGGCAATACCTTCTTCATGTCTTTCGCCTCGACTCAAACTTGTTTTCTCTCAATGGTCACCTCAGTACAAAGCCCCAACCGCGCAGTGTGATCAGCCGCGTCGGATAATGTGGGTTGTGTTCGATGTAGGAACGCAGGCGGTGAATGTACACGTCCAGCTTGCGCTCGGCTGATCTGTGCAGCCAGCTCGTCGTGGACGGGTGCACGCTATCGCTCAACCATATGCGGCGAATGATCGTCTCGCGCCAAACAGGCTGGCCGTGCGCGCAAATGAGCAATCCCAGTAAATCTGCCTCGGTGGGCGTCAAGTGCAATTCCCGTCCGCGGCAGACCAGCACGCGAGTCTGGCGGTTCAACGCCAAGTCTTGCCACTGAAGGGCATCGCTTTGCGGCTCGCGAGTTTCCGAGTCCACGTCGGTCATCGGCGGCAAAGCAACCTCGACCTGGTTGAGCGGGTGCGTGTAGGGCGGACGAATGCCCCACCGGGCGGGCAGATAGCGTTCACGCATATCCGTTGGCACGTCAACGTGCGGCACACTGCGCATCAAGCGTGCGGAGCGCCACACAGCCCAATCCCTGTTTGAGCGATTCACCCGCCAGTCCCGGACGCTGCCGTGCCACCGTCGGTATGCGCCGATTGTGTTGACAGATGTGAGTAGTGACGCAATCTTGTCTTGGTCGCCCACGCACCACCATTCGAGTGTAGGAGCATCGAGGGCATGTACCCCTCTTGAGATCAGAGTGGGCTGGCTTTTGCAGGCGCTAAAGCTTGCTCGCCAATACCAGGTTGACTCGGCGCCCGCCCTGGCCAGCGGTATCCGGGTCAATGCGACTGCTTCGCAGACAGCGCGCCGCGCTCTGGAGAAACGACTCATCTTACTGGAAAGCTGTGCGAGCGTTTCGCTTTCGGCTTTATGCGGGTCGTCTGTCGTGAGTGATGGTGTGACGAGAAATTGGTTCATAGGAGACAGCGCGCGAGCTGTTTCCATGGCGCCCACGTTACGGCGCAAGGCTGCTTCGACGATGATTTCATCCAGGGGAATGAATCCGAATGGATTGCCGACGGCCACGGGCGTCGCCAGAGTCGCTATGATGTGTAATGGTTGCATTGCGCCTATCTCACCACTGCCCTCAGCGCATCGTAGGCAGGCCGCATCCCCTGCGGCGTCCACAGCGCGTAGAGTGAATTGGGGTCTGCCTCGTCGGTGTAATAGTTCAAGTTCCACACGATAAGAAGACGGATGGCCTCGGGATGCGCTTTGGCCCACCGGATACCATCGACCAGCCATTGCGCTTGCTGTTCCAGCGTCGTGTGCGCGGCCCACCGGAACCCCTTCGGCGTCCTGCCGTTCACGGGTGTCGCAATGCCGAACTCGGTCATGCACACAGGTTTCGATTGGCCTGTCAGATTCCGGTAACTGGTTACCAGTTGCTCGAAGGGCGAGCCAGGCGGCAGCGGCGACGATGTGCCGTCGTTGAAATGCGCGCCGATGCAGTCAGCATAGTACGCCGCGCTGGGGCCAATCCACCGCATGTATTCCAGGTCGTCAATGGCCGCGCCCCAATCGTTCCAACGTGTCGGGGCCAGCCCGGCGCTGATGATCATGACCTGCGGATCAACACGCCGGATGGCCTGGCTGGCAGCGACCAGCATTTGTACGTAATAGCCTGGGTTCAGAGAGTCGCCCCACTCGATGGCCAGGTTGGGTTCGTTGAAGACCTCGATGGCGTGAACTTTGCCCTGGTATCGCTTTGCCATGCCGGCCAGGAAACCGGCCAGCAACTCGGCGTCCGGTGGGCCGGGCTCGCCAGCCGTCCACGTTCTGGCCCAGCCCGGCGCAGTCGTCACGCTGAGCAAAGTCTTGAGGCGGTGGGCGTTGGCCTGGTTGACGACATCGTCAATGCACTTCCAGGCGTATGCGCCCCGCACGCCTTCGATCTCGTCCCACCTGACCTGTTGCTTGACCCAACTGAAACCGGTGCGCACGGCCAGGTCAATCGCCTCGTCTGGCGGCTGCGGCCCACAGCCGTGAATCTGGACGCCAAAGCTTACCGGCGGCGCGGGTGTGGGTGACACGGGCGGAAGAGTTCCAGTCGGTTCAGGTTCTATCAACTTGCCGATGGTCGGGACGGCGGTCACCATGGGGAAGCTAGGCTCCGGTGATGCGCTTTGGATTGGATGTTCAACCCCTTGCGCTGAAGGGTGGCAGCCGTTCAGGAGCAACAAGGCCAGCCCCAGCTTCATCGTATGCTTGACCAGGTGGAGCATCTTGGCGTTCCCCTACCAGTGCGCCTGCTGCCATATCGAGAAGGCGACAAGCAGCGCAACAAACAAAACTAACAATCCGATGCCAGCTCCAAGCGCAACGCGTTGAAGTTTGTCCAGCCGGGCCAACCGTTCCGAAAGTCGACTCTTGCGCTTGGTCGGCAGTTC
>CAYHAR010000090.1:7946-15550 GCA_964354595.1 uncultured Anaerolineae bacterium
TGTCCAGCCGGGCCAACCGTTCCGAAAGTCGACTCTTGCGCTTGGTCGGCAGTTCGACCGGCGGGCTCATGCGCCAACCAGGATCACTTGGCTCGCCTTCGGCAGGTGGTGCATCACTGGCGGGCGGCTCATCGTGCGCTTGTGTGAATGCCGGTGGCGTCCTTGCGGGCGCGTCTGGCGTTGCCGCTATCTCAGGTTCGCCGTGAGGCTGAGCGGCAGGGGACGATGCTACATTCGGCACATCGGACCTTGCAGCTGCTGCAAACGGCGGCGTCAAAGATACGGACGGTACCGGAGAACCGGATGCGCCAAGAGTGTCGAGCAGTTCCAGCACATGCTCGACTCGGTCGAGCACGAGGCTCAGCCCCTCTCTTGCAGAGTCATTTAACTCGCCGTCCAGCAGAATGCCGAGGTAGTCTCTGACCTGCGTCAAGGGGGTTCGTAGCTCACGCGACACATCGCGCTTCAGCTCGTTGCGCGCACTCTCCGAGGCTCGCAGGTCGGCCAGGGCCGTGTCCGATCGAGCCGCTTGCGCTCGCATGGCTTCGACCATGCGCAGGTTCTCGACGACGACGCCCAGGTGATGGCCCAGCCCGGTCATCAAGTTATTCTCATCTTCGGTGAGAGCACGGTATCGATCAGTGGCCAGCGTCAGCACGCCGATGTTGCGACGGCCGCTGGTGATCGGGACCGAGATGGCGCAAATCCTTGCTTTGTCGCCGGAGAGGGCGCGCAAGTAGACCTGGCCAGTTGCGCCGGCAAGCCGCACCGGCAAGCCGGTCTGGACGGCCTGGCCCATGATCGTGCCGTCGAGCGACAAGTCGGACAGAGCCGCGCGGGCGGAATCTGCAAGCCCGCGCATGCAGATCAATTTCAGTCGGCCTTGATCTGGATCGAGCAGGTGTATCGCTCCGGTCGGCAGTTGCAGATGCCGCAAGAGCAGAGCGAGAGGCTCACCTAAAGCCGCCTCGAGCGCAAAGCTCTTGGAGGCCCACGACATCGCCTCGGTCAACACGCGCAGCCCGCGCGTGTGACGGGCGATTTGCCAGCGCACCAGGGCATTGTAGGCCAGGGTGAGGAGTTGCAGCGCCACAAGCGCGACGATGACAATGCCGGCGATCTGAAAAACGGTCGGCAGGTTGGCGAGAGCTTGCGTGGGCTGGCTGACCGCCAGAGCCATGCCGGGTGCGCTGACACAACCGGCAAGAGACAGACTTGCCGCTATCGTCAACATCGCAGTCAGAACCATGATAAGAACATGGGGTCGGTAATTTGAACGCATGATATGCCTCGTGTGGATATATTCTGATGACGGCATGGATCTCATCTCGATCACATCGCCGACGCGCGCAGGAACCGCAGCAGTTCTTCGCCCAGATAGATGACGCGGTGGCCGACTTTGGTATGCTTGATCCGCCCTTTGCTGACGATGGTCTGCAACGTGCGAAGCGAGACGTGCAGCAGGCGCGCCGCCTGCTCGTCGGTATAGGCCGCCATAGGGTGGATCACGCCCGACGGCTGCTCGTCCGCAACATGATGAGAGAAATCGGCGCCCATCGCTCGCAGCAGCGTCTCGCCCAAATACACCTGGCGGCGTCCGGTGTCGACCACGGGGATTCCCTTCTGTTCCAACCAATCGTCCATTTCCATCGCCGTCATCTGCATGAGCGCGGCGGCGTCGTCGCGTGTATAGACTCTGCATCGTTCGATAACTTGACGTTCAGCCATTTGACCTCCATGCTGTGCTGGTTTGATGTTCGACCCCTTGGCGAGGATGGCTTTGCTCGCGCAGCAATCGCCTGAAGCGGGGTTCGGCGCTTTCTTCTGCTTCACCGGGCGCGGGCGGCACGCCAAGCGAAAAGCCCGACGACACATAGACAGACAGAGCGATCTTGTAGCTCAAGAGGTCGGACGCCATCCCGCCTGACAGTCGCAGCCCTACCTCGCGCTCGCGGGCGCGCAGCCATTCGACATTGGGGATAATGCCCCAGCGCGCCATACTCGCGACCTGTCGGTCGGTCGCTGGCGCAAATCGCCATCGGCGCTCGCGCGCTGACAGCGTCCTCTCCACTTTGTCTTCCATCCACGCTGAGGCCACTGAAAGCAATGTGTTGTAGTCTCGATCCCAATCCACCGGCTCGCATTTCCCATTGTGGACCCAGAACAGGCAGAAATCGTTGGCGCGCCCACGTTGCCATTCCAGACGGGCCACGGCGTCGATCGCTTTTGACCGGCGCTGTTGCTCAAGCCGATCTTGGATCGTTGTCGCGAGGGACGGACCGCCAGGTGGCATGAGCAGCGCATACTGTTGCCTGGCGAGGGTCGCCACGCTGCGGCCACGCGCGCTGTACCACGCGATGGGACTGCGACCCAGCAGGCTCACGACCTCGGACCAATAGCGCAAAGGCCCTTGAGCGTTGGCGGCTGATGCATCCTCGATGATCTCGGGCGAGTGGTCAGTAGCGCTATCTACGCCGGCTTTGACAGCGCGGCGATAGGAAGGAGTCTCCATCATGTCGTCGAGCGTGAACAACGTCTGGCCTGTTCCCGTGATGTCTACGATCGTCGCCTTGGGCTTGCCGGGAGAAAGTCGCATCACGCGGCCGACGATCTGTGTGTACAGCACGGCGGACTGGGTGGGGCGGGCCATGACAAGTCCTTCGGCGCATGGAATATCCGTGCCCTCGGTAAAGACGCCGACGTTGACGATGACGCGGGTTTCGCCGCGCACGAAAGTGGCGATGATATTCTGACGCTCCTGGTCATCTGTCGTCCCGACGACCAATCCCGCCTGGATGCCGCATTTCTCAAATTCCTCCTGCACGGCCTTTGCGTGGTTGACCGTCGCGCAGAACACCAGCGTTCTCACGCCGAAGAGGAATTCCTTGTAAACCCTGACGAGCATCGCATTGAACGCGGGCGTGTTGAGCGCCTGACCCAGCGCATCGTCCAGGAAATCGCCGCCGCGACACCGGACGCCCGCCAGGTTCACGTCCGTGCTGACTCGGATGCCCTCGGGCGGAACCAGGTAGCCGTTTTCGACGGCCCACCGAATCGAGCGGTAATAGGCCAGGGTGTATACTTGTGACAGATCGTCCTCGTCGTGGCGGACCGGCGTTGCCGTCATGCCGAGATGACGCAGGGATGGGTTGCCGCCGCGCATCACATGGGTCACGTCTCGATACGCCCGTGCAGTGGCGTGATGAGCTTCGTCAATCGTCAGCATGGCGAACGGGCCGCAGCGCTGAACCCGGCGCAGAAGCGCCATCCGATGGTTACCGTGCCCGATCAGGGACTGAACCGTCGCCACGACGATGCGTCGGTCCGCCCGCTCTTGCAGGCGGGCGTCGCAGATGCCGCCCATGACGGCGCCTACCTCGTTTGCCCATTGAGGCTGTCGCATCCTCAACCGGTCCACCACCTGCATGACTAGGCCGCGTCGATGGGCCAGAAACAGGATGCGGCCGGTGGGTTCCTGCTCCAGCACGCGGCACATCAGTTCGAGCGCCACTTCGGTCTTGCCGGTTCCGGTCGGCAATGACACCAATGCATCAAGGTGTCCTGCCTGCCACGTTGTCCATGTTGCCTGCACGGCTTCTTCCTGGTAGGGGTGTAGGTGAAAACCGTCCTGGCGATGCGCCAGTGCGCTCTCGCGCAGCTGTTGGCGGTAAGAGGTAAAGACAGTCATTGGATTGTTTTCTCAATCGGATGAAAAGGCTGCTGATGCGAAAAAGTGTTGTCCCTGTCTTGCCTGTGATATGATTGACCGGACTGTTGCGCTCACGCCGGGTTCAATGTCGTTGGAAACATCGCATAATGCTTTCATGCTGTTCTCTTTCTGCTGGTATGGGATGAACGAAACTCAACCGCGCGTTAGTGCGGGTGTGCTGCGCCCAGGATATTCCATCCGGTGTCTGACGTGCACTCTGTCCAGTACGGGCAGCCCTTGCATTGTGCTGCCGAGACTGACAGTCGGGGCGCGCCCGTGGCTCCTTGTGTGGCCTGGCACGCTGTAGACAGCACGGAGAGTGTCCACGGTAGCCGTGTGTGTCCGAATACGTCGGCGACATCGCCTGTGCGCAGGTACCGCACTCGCACACTGGCGACACCGCCTGGCCACTTGTCACTGCGAGCGTGTAAGGCCGCGATGACTCTCAAATCGTGGCGCAAGACGCGCCACGACGAGGGCGTCGCAAAATCCCAGAGTTCCAGAATCGCCTTGTCTTCGCTGCCGCGATGGGCAAGGTCAACTTGCCCGCGCAGTGTCCTCCCGTCAGGCAGCGAGATGCTGAACGGTTCCTGTATGCCAATGATCTGAGATGGCAGCGGCGACTGAAAACGCAGCGAGATTTCTACCGTATCGGCAAACAGGTCAGTCAAGGAAGCATCCTGGGTCAGGACGGCGGGAATGCTCTGCGCGATGCGCTCGACTTCCACTCTCAAGCACAACATGCCTTTCTTCTCACACAGGTGACGATAGACCTGGCTCGACCGAGGGTCCTGGTACGGCCTGCCGTCCCGCTGAGTGATCTTGCCGCTCATGAACAGCAGCATGATTTCCAGATGGGCGCGAGCATACGCATCCAGGAGCTCGTACACTTTGGAAACATCCCAGGCCGACAGTAGCTCCTGCCATCGGGCTTGGACACCTTCCAGGGGTGATGCGGCTGCGCCCGTGAGGAATCGCAACAGACCCTCGCGGACGGTTTCGTGGACTAGCCTATCGCCTGTCAGGGGTGGCATCACATCGGCTGCATAACGCCACAGATGTTCGGTCGGGCAGCGTGCAAAGGCGAGCACTTGGTCCATCTCAATCTCGCCGCCATTAGTACGAGTGGCTCCCTGGAGCGGCAATGGACTCTGCGGCTCGGAGCGAACGGCGTCGCCGCCAAGGTAGAACCGTGACGGATCGCCCAGGGCCACTTTGAAATCGCGCCAGGTCTTGCTGGAGTCATGTTGGCACTTGGCCCCCATCGCGCCATCGTCAGCCTGGCAGATGCCGCACTCAAAGTTGGGATGCGGATCGGCATGGACTGGACAGAGCCGAAAGTTGTACCAGGTCGTGCCCTTCTTGTGTTTGGCCCGGTAGTCGCGCCCTTCGACCAGGCCGGCGGCCGCCAGGTATGCGGCGACATCCAGGCGGCGACCGGCAGTCACCTGGCTCGCGGTGCGCGGCACCGTGACCCGCGCGGTTTCTGCGGGTTGACTTGCCAGCCAGTGGAGTTGTTCCAGACTGACGGGTTCTGGCAGGACAGTGGGGATGTCCAGGGAAGATCGGCGATGCGGACGGTCGGGCATGTTATCGCCCTTGCGGACGAGCGTCCCATATAGTTTGCAGAGTCGCGACGGATTGAAGACCTTCCGGTCAATGCTCACTGCTTTGTCACCGAAACGGGCAGCGAGGACAGTCAGGCAATTCCGAACCAGAGTCGTGTTCTCTTCGTTGTTGGGCAGATTGTCCAGGCGATAGAGTAGATGCGCTCCATTGCCCGACATGCCGCACAGTCCCGACGGAAAGCTGTTCAGGTCAAGCCACTCGATGACTTCTTCTCTACGCGCGATTGCAGCCTGGAGCTCGGTATCAGACGACGAGATGCCGGCCGGACGCTCTGGGTCAAAGTCGATCAGCAACCAGCGGCGGCATACGATGTCGGCATCGCTCGTGGTGTGTTTGGCCCACTCGACCAGGCGGTTGTCGCCCCGAGCCAACAGCGCAGGCTGCACCGGGTTGAGGGTAAAGTAGGTCGCTTGTGCGCGACCATCGTAGCGGGCTACAGATGATGCGAGCCGTTCGAAATCGATAAAGTATCCGCTGATGTGGCCTGCTTGCGGCACGCCCAGGATGCGCGCCTCGGTCACATCTCCATCTGCGCAGAATGTGCGCAAGACGCGGGTGACGTAGGTTGGGTCAATGTGGCTTGGGAGTTCCATGAACGCTCCTTTCTGAAGCGTTTTCACCAAGACGATTCGCCTGAACGACTTTGACATCTACGCGGTCTGTGCATGCGGTGATCACCAGTTGGGCAAACGATTCAGCCTGACCAGCGTCGGTCAAGATCAGGATGTTAAACGGCTCTCGACATCCCTTGCTGACGAGGTGGACGATCCTGTCCATGTATCGGCTGTTCACCTGTGGGTTGTTCACCAGTCGTGCGTAGCATGGCCCCAGGACGCGCTCGGCGCCGTCGGTGTCGCCTTGACCGTTGTGCCGATCATCCAGGATCATGTTGACTTGTAGTCGTGATGCCAGACTGAATATGGTGAGTGCATCCGTGTGGGTTGCCTCCGTAATCAGTATGCTCACAGCCGTGTTGGGTCTGGTCAGTGTAGTTCGTCTCAGCGCGCGACCTCTGTCAGGTCATCAATCGAGTACGCGCTGCCCTGCTGCAATACGCCCAGCGCCTCAAGGTCGAGAACAAGGTGCGCGTTGCGCTCCAGCGCAGTCGAAAGATGGTTGCCGGACTTGATGGCATAGACCTCAACTCGTAACCCCAATACCTTTACGCGCCGGATGGCCTCTGCATAACCGCCGTCACCGCTGCACAGGGCAATGATGTCCACACTATGGCAATACGCCCAGCCGAGCATATCCATTGTGATGTAGGTGTCCACAGCGGTTTCCGCTCGCGCGTTCTCGGTGGTGCACTGAACCCACTCGTATCCGAATGCCCGTGCTTCGTCCTCGATGCGTCTGACGCGCTGAATCGCATTGCGCCCACTGATGGGGCCTAGATAGAACCTCTGGAAGACGATCTCCCGGCTGGTGTGATTGCCTGCCGCCGCTTGCGGCAGTTCAGCAAAGTTCACGCGTCGCTTGAGTCGGTCCGCTGTTTTCAGCAAATTCCATCCATCAACCAAGAGCGCTACTTTGAGCATGTGGTTTGTTCCTCTGGTGTTCTGGCCAAGGGCACTGGCACATCACACGCCTTGCCTGACTTTGTCCTTGTTGGTTGTGGTCACGTGTTGATCAATGAATGCCTGCAGGTCTTCACTGCGAATGCGAGTCGTGTGACCGATGCGCACAGCGCTCAATTGACCCTCGGCGAGCCACCTGAAGAGCGTGCGTGGCGTGACTTTGAGCAAAGCGGCTGTCTCTCGCACAGTCAGTAGACATGAGACGACTTGGTGCACGTTTGTTCCTCCGATCAATATCTTGATTTCATTCTACACGAAGGGCATTTCAATCCATTTCACGGCATTTCAGTATCTCGCAGGTGCTGGGGACGAAGGGGTCGCCCTTGGCCGGCATGCTCGCTATACTCTCTAGAATTGACAGGTGGAAATGCCCCTCGACAGACCGTGTGGATGGTCGAGGACGTGCCATAATTCGCGAGCCCTGAAGAAACGGATTTCGCTCAGCATGTCCTCGGCACAATAGAGTATCCAGCCATCAGGTTATGCACTTGATCTGATAGGTGAGTGCTACCAGATGGACTGCGCGGAGATAGTGATTGCGTGGATCAAACAGAGCTTCCGGTGTTCAAAATGCCGCCAGAAATCGTACCCCGCGTGACGTTTGTCACGTTGCAGTTTTAGATCGGTGCGTGCCAAGTTCCTGCTTGATTTCATTGCCATGTTTGTTGTATCATTACTTCCGACAATAG
>CAYHAR010000091.1:0-15244 GCA_964354595.1 uncultured Anaerolineae bacterium
TCCGGTCGCTAAAGGGGATGTGCGTCAGGTCGAGCCGGTTCTTGAGCAGCGCAAGATATGGAGAGGTCATCGGATCAAGGCGAAAACACAAATGCCCAAGGGGGCCTGTAAGCCGAGTTCTGTGCCCATCAGTCGGGCGGCGACCATCTCTCTAGGGCGGCGGTTGCCCGCCGTCTCGTGCGGCCTACCCGCGAGCATAAGGACGAGCAGCCCCGCGCTCGCATACTTGGCCTTGCTCCCGGTGGGGGTTGCCTGGCCGGACGTGTCACCACGCCGCCGGTGGTCTCTTACGCCACCTTTTCACCCTCGCCCGCAGAGATGCAAGCATCTCTCGTTGGCAGTCTGTTTCTGTGGTCCTTCTCCGTCGGGTCACCCCGCCTGGGCGTTACCCAGCACCGCGCTCTATGGAGCTCGGACTTTCCTCACCCGGCCATAGCCGGGCGCGGCCGCCCGGCCCCCTTGGGCAAGACCATCTTAGCACGCCGGGAGTGTCACGTCAAGACCCCCCAAACACAAAACCCCGCTTGTCACGGGGCTTGCGAGAATCCGGCATATTCGACCTTCTCAAAAGCTCACAGCTTTTGGGAAAAGCTTTTCTCCGACATGCGGCTCTTTGGATTTCGCAGTTGCTCACGGCGGATAGCCATATCCGCCGTATGCCGCTGGATTTGGCAATCCAGCGGGAGCGGGTGCGAAATCCAGGCTTAGCCCGGCTCAGTCTCGAACACGGCGCAACGGAAACCGATGACCGAGTTGGTCGTCGTCTATGATGGGGATCACACGATCAGGTCTGGATGGGCAGCTTTTCTCCGAGCACCGGCACAGGATGGCGGACATTCACATCCCACCATGCCCCCGCCGTCGCCAGCACCTCGCGCAGTTCCCACCAACGAAGCGTCTGGTACACTCGCCGGTCGGCGATGACGCCGACCGATTCGACGCCCAGTGCATCACACAGGAACAGGGCGCGATCAAGGTGAAATCGCTGCGTGACGACCACGACTTGACGCACGCCAAAAATCTCTTTGGCGCGATAGCACGAGTCGTACGTGCGGCGACCGGCATAGTCCAACACAATGTCCTCGGCGGGCGCGCCGAGTTGGATGGCAAGCTTTTTCATCGCCGCCGGCTCGTTATAGTTGACGAATCGGTTGTCGCCGCTCATCAACAGCTTTTTGACCCGGCCTGCTTGGTAGAGATCAACTGCCGTCGCCACGCGATCATATAGCGCGGGCGTCGGCGAGCCATCCCGCCACAGGCCGGCGCCCAGGACGAGCGCAACCGGCGCAGGCGGAACCTCACCGGCATTCGTATAGATTCGCCCGGCAGTTCGCGCGTTGACCCATATCCGTAATCCGCAGATCAGCGCAAAAGCAGTGATAGGGACGGCGAGCAGCATAGCCAACTTGCTCCAATGCTTTTTCATCGGTGGAATCACCCAACTGGAGATGTAGGTTGTCCGACTTGTGATTATACCGCGAAATAGACCGCCAATGGTTGCGAAGGTTAGAATTTGGTAAGGACGAAAGTCCTATTGCGTTTCAAGGGGGTTTCGTGGTAAGATAAGCCCAGAGTTCAGAAATCCAAAATAGAAGGGGGGTGAAAACAATGTTGTTTCTGCCACGCGAGGAAGGTCAAGGTTTGGTTGAATATGCGTTGATTCTTGTTTTGGTTGCCATCGTCGTGATCGTCATTCTGGCCCTGCTCGGGCCGGCCATCGGCAACATTTTCTCCAACATCGTGCGCAACGTCTAGTCGCCGACTATAGCATCGGATCGTAAAAGCCCCATCTTCGGATGGGGCTTTTTGTTGCCCCTCCCCTCGATCTCCCTGCCCAGGGCGACCGCGAGGGTCGCCCCTACCCTGAAACATTATTTGAACTTGTCTCTGATCAGTCGAACGACTCGCCGCAACTGGGACAGGTGGCATCGCTCGCGGCGACGATTGCCCCACAGCGCGGACAACTCAACGTGAACTGCGCCTGGCAGACGGGACAGGCGACCGCGTCATCTTTTACGGCTGACCCACATTCGGGGCACACCGATTGCCCGCAAGCGGGGCAGGCATCTGCGCCGCTGGGCAATTGAGCCTGGCATTGGGGGCAGCGGCCCGAAAGATCCAACCCGCAAGCAGGGCAGGCTTTCGTGTCGGCGGCCACCTCTGCATCACAGCGTGGGCAGGCCAGCGTGAATTGCGCGCCGCAAATCTCGCACGATGTCGCCTCCTCGGCTACAGCCGCGCCGCACCGCGGGCAGAGAGACTGGTGGCATGTGGGACATTCTGCGACGCCGAGCCATTGGCGAGTCTTGCACGTGGGACAAGAGATGGCGACTTGAGCGCCGCATTGGGGACAGTTCAGTTCGTCTTCGAACAGGCGAGCGTGACAGTTGGGGCACACGACCTGCCCGCAGTTGGGGCAAGGGCCGGCCGCTGGGTCGAAGCGTTTGCCACATTCAGGGCACTTGGACCGCGCCGGCAAGGTCATCTCAGCCAGGACATTGGAGGTGGGCCGCACCGTGCGCTGCTTTTCGGCGGGCAGCGCGTTGTGGCAATTGGGGCACGTCAGCGGCGCGCCCCAGATTTCCTCGCATCCGCACGACGGGCATTTCTGCGCGAACAGCCGGTTGCAACTGGGGCACACTGAGGTAGCTGCCAGCAGTCGTTCGCCGCAATCGGGGCAGGCAAAATAGAGCGCCAGGCCGCAACCGGGACATTGCTCGTCGTCCTCGCTCGTCAAGGCCGTGCAGCGCGGGCAAAACGTCGCGTTGCACTGCCAGCACACGCCATCTTGTCGGCGCACCGCCGCGCCGCACCGGGGGCAGGGCGTCTCACCGGCGCTCACGTCGGCGGGCGTGAATTCCGATTCGTAAAGACTCGCGCCGCAGCTGGGGCATTTTTCCGCGTCGGCGTCCACTTCCGTTCCGCAGTCGGGACAGGTGAGCACAAACTTTTCGCCGCACTGGGGGCACTGCCAATCGTCGGGAGTGAGCGCCGCGTCGCAATTCGGGCAGCGCTCGCCGCCGCAGCGTGGACACGTCGTCAGGTCGGCGTCCATCGGAGAGCCGCAATGCGGGCAGGGCGTTGTGTCGGCCAGTGACGCGCCACAAGCGCGGCAGATGGCGTCGTGCGGCCCGACCTCGTGCTCGCACACCGGGCAGACGAGTTGCCACATCGCGCCGCAGCGCGGGCAGGCGGTATCTTGCGAGCTGATAGCCGCTCCACAGTCTGGGCACAGGTCTTGGCCGCAATAGGGGCAAGCTTCGCTTCCGGCGGGCAGGTGGCGTTGGCAGGCTGGACACGCGATGACAGTGGAAGACATGGCGGGCCTCCGGGGGATTCGGATGAAAGTCGGAAGTGACCCTCTGACTTGCGATTTCCGACATCCAGTAGTGTATCACACTTACGTGAGCTGACCAACTCTAGGCGGCTGGCAGCCTTTCATCCTTCAGATACTCGGGCCTACCAGCTCGTAAACAGGTTCAGGAGTGGCGCGGCCCTTGAGTTCCATCACGCCGAGGAAATTGGCCTGAACGCGGCCCCGCACGAGGTCATACGCTTTGGCGTTGAGGAGAATCTGGCCGCCGTGCGCGTTCTCTTGCAGTCGCTTGGCGACGTTGACGCAGTCGCCCACGGCGGTATAGTTCATCAGCTGTGCGGTACCAATGTTGCCCACCACAGCCTGCCCAGAGCAGACCCCGATGCCAAATTGTAGGTGGAGATGCTCTGGCAATTCTCGGTGGACTTTAGCCACAGATTGTTGAATCGCCAGCGCCGCCTTGGCCGCTTGCTGCGCGTGGTCGGGTTGGGGTAGGGGCGCATTAAAGATTGCCATCACGCCATCGCCCATAAACTTGTCCAGCGTGCCATCCTGCGCCAGAACGGCGGTCGCCGCGGCCGCCATGTAACGATTGAGCACCTGCACCAACAGCTCGGGCTGGGTCCGCTCGACGAACGTGCTGAATCCGCGAATGTCGGCGAACAGCACGGTGATCGTCTGGCGCGTGCCGCCCAGCACCGCGCATTGTGGGCTGGAAATCAATCGCTCGACCACGCGCGGCGAAACATAGTGCTCGAACAAGTTGCGCAGTTGTTGCTTTTCGCGGTCTTTGGAGGCCTCCAGGTCTTTGAACAGGCGCGCGTTCTGAATGGCGATGGCAGCATAGTCGCCGAGCGCCTGGAGCATCTGCTTGTCGTGGTCGGAAAAGTAACGTTCGGTGGCGTAGTTGTTGACGCCGAGCGCGCCCAACACTTTGGCGCCGACGACGAGTGGAACGTACACGGTCGCCGCGGTGCTGACGGGTTGGACGGTGCGGATGGCTTGCCGGGCGTAGAGGTGCGACTTTTCACCCGCGCTGTGTTGACCGTGACCATTGTTCCGGTGCAGCACAATCTGCTCGCGGAGCTGGCATTTGGCCTCGTCAATCAAAAAGAGCGCGCCCTCTTCCGCGCCGGTGATATAGAGAGCCGCCTCCACCACGCGCGTCAACAATCCTTCGTGGTCGAGCAACGCCGTCACGGAGCGGCCTATGCCGTGCAAGGCGTTGAGGTCGCGCACGCGCAGTTCGAGCTGCCGGTTGGTCTGGATGAGCTTGGTCGTCAGCGCGTCACGCTCGCGGCGCAGCCGCGCCTCGGTCAGCGCGCGCTCAATGGCGGCGAGCATCTCTTCCACGGCGAACGGCTTGATGACATAGTCGCGCACGCCCAGCCGAAACACCTGGACGGCGATTTGCTCGCTGCCGTGAACCGTCATCAGGATCGCAGGAATTCTCAGGCGCTTGTCGCGCAGCGCCTCGAGCATCTGCACGCCGGTCATCTTGGGCATTTCCAGGTCGAGGATGATGAGGTCAGGCGCGGGAGTCGCCAGCGCCTTGCGCAGACCTTCGGCTCCGTCGCGCGCCACCTCGACGCAAAAGCCATGCGGCGTGAGGACGTACTCGACGACAAAGTCGCGGGTCTGTTGCGAGTCGTCAATGACGAGGATACGTTCGCCTGACATTGCCTTCTATCTTATCAGAGGCGTGGGAGGCAGCGCATTATGGGCTCGTGACGGGAGGATTGCCTTGGGAGCAGAGTGCGAATGAAAAGTCCTCCTTCACAGGCTCACTCGCTTGGCGTGACAAGATTGTAGCACCGCCGAACCAATTGTCAAGCGTTGCTAAACCTGTGCTAATAAACCTTCGCAAGGGCGAGAGCCTACGGCAACTGGAGGTTAAGAGTGACGACGGCGCCGGCGCGAATGGTCGTGGTCATGGTGGCGTTGCCGGTCGTGATGCGATAGTTGCCGGGGAGCAAGTCAATCAAGCCGTAAAAGCCATTGCCGT
Organism: uncultured Anaerolineae bacterium; assembly: GCA_964354595.1. Classification (GTDB taxonomy): domain Bacteria; phylum Chloroflexota; class Anaerolineae; order Fen-1058; family Fen-1058; genus JBGLNJ01. The sequence continues at coordinate 5,322 of CAYHAR010000091.1, forward strand.
CAGCAGTGGCCGTTCGCTTGGCTGGGCCAGTGAGCGTCACTGTTGCGCCATCGGCAGGTTTGCCGGCTGATGTGACCCAGCCCATCAAGTGGCCGGTCGTGGGCGCAGACTTCCACGGCATGGGCGGGAGAGGCGCGCGCGGAGCGAACACGGGCACTGCAGGCGAAAGCGTCAACCCTAGCGTCGTCGCCTCGACAAATTGCGAAAAGGGCAGGCGATCCTTGTCGGTTTGGTTGTAGACATAGATGGCAACGCCATCGGCGCGCGCGCCGGATGTGTTGCGACTGCGCGCACGTCGAATCTGGGACAGCGACTCTTCGAGCGTGTTCATGTAATTGCCCAGGCCAATCACGACGTGGCGATTGTAGCGTCGAGTTTTCTCGAACTCGACCCAGTGGTCCAAGTTGGCCGACAGGGACGAGTCGGGAAAATAGTTCATCGGGAAACCGATGTCGAGGAGGCCTTCTTGCAGCCACGCGCGCCAATCTTGAAAGACCGTGCGATACGCGGATGCGTATTGCCATTCCAGGTCAGTGTCCGGGCCATCGCCCCAGGGAATGAGCGCGGCAGAAACTTTGATGCGCGGATTGATGGCGGTGGATTCGAGCCAGATGCGCCGCACGACGGCGGTCACCTGGTCGCGCCGCCACTGCGACCACTGCGCGTCGTCGGAGGCAGGCGTGCCGGTCTTGTTGTAGCGCGCGTTGAATCGCGCGACGCTCGTCGGATTATAGCCCCACTGGATGCCGCCGTAACGGATAAAGTCGAGGTGCACGCCGTCCACCGAGTAATTCTTGACCACGCTCACGACTTGATTGACGACATGCGCCGCGGCATCCGGGTTGCCAGGATCGAGATAATACAATCCGGTGCCGCTCGAGTTGCCTTGCTCGTTGAGCGCAAGCCAATTGTCCGCGCCGGTGGCTTGCATTCCGTGTGTGTTGAAAATGTGCTGCGGCGAGGACGGCGGGTCAATATCGGCGGGCCACACCGGGAAAGCGTTCAGCCAGGCGTAGACATCAATCGGCGGCGAGACCGAGTGCGCTTTGCTGATGACGTCCGTCAGTGGGTCGAACCCAGGCGCGATGTAATCCACGCGCGGCTCGGACGATTGGGCGTGCAGCGCGTTGGCGTGAATGCGCATTTGGACGATCAACACATTGCAACTGATGGATTGGCAATCGCGGACGAGTTGCGTGATTTGCTCCGGCGTTTTCAGTCCATTGCTGAATCCATCCACCCACAATGCGCGGTATTCCGTCAGCGGATCGGCGATAGGCGTGGGGCGCGGTGTGAAGGTGGGGCTGGGTGACGGGGTAGGGGGACGCGCAGTCGCGGGCCGGTCGTCGGTCGGAAAGATGACGCGCGGAATGGGTGTGGGATCAATGCCAGGCGCGCAGGATGAGAGAATGAGAAGCGTGGAGAGTAGAGAGTAGAGAGTGGAGAGTAGAGAGTTATGCCGCCGCAACCGTCTCCCCTTCCAGCTTGAGGCTCAATGCCCGGCTCGCGCTATCGCCGCCCATGCTGATGCCGTAGATCGTGTCGGCGGCTTCGATAGTGCCGCGATTGTGAGTGATGACGACGAATTGCGTCGAAGCCGAAAGCTCTTTAAGCATGTCGCGAAAGCGGCTAATGTTGGCTTCGTCCAGCGCCGCGTCCACTTCGTCCAGGAAGCAGAACGGCGTTGGACGCACTTTGAGGATGGCGAACAGCAGCGCCGCTGCGGTCAACGCGCGCTCGCCGCCGGAAAGCAGCGCCAGTCCTTGCTGCCGCTTGCCGGGTGGTCGCGCGCTGATGTCAATGCCGGTCGTCGTGAGATTGTCCGGGTCGGCCAGCACCAGCTTGGCCGAGCCGCCGCCAAAGATGCGCGTAAAAGTCTGCTTGAACTCGGCGGCGATGGCCTCGAACGTTTCCAGAAAAGACTTGCGCATCAGTTCATCCAACTCGGCGATGACCTGGTTGAGCGAGGCGATGGCTTGCTCCAAGTCGGCGTTCTGTGTGGTGAGAAAGGCGTGGCGCTCTTGCGTCTCTTTGAACTCGGCTTGCACTTCGGGGCTGATGGGGCCGATGCGATGCAGTTGCGCCTTGCGCCGCTGGATTTCTGTCTCGATGCCTTCCGGCAGTTCGCTCACGGCGGGCAGTTCCTCGACGATGGGCCGCAGTGGAAGTGGAACCGGCCCGGTGGCCTCGCCCATTTCCAGTTCCACCAGTCCCAGGTCTTCGTCAATCCGCGCGCGCAGTGCGTTGACCTCGTCCTCGCGCCGGCCGGCCTCGAGCATGGCGGCGTTGTGGCGCGATTCCAGCTCGTGCAGGCGACTGCGCGCCGCGCGTTCCTGGCTTTCGATCATTTGCTGCTCGGCTTCTAATCGCGCGAGCTGCGCCTGCGCGGGTTGCAGTTGTGTGTCCAGTTCTGCAATCTTGCCGAAAGATTCGGCCGCGCCCGCGCGCTGCGCTTCGAGTTGTGATTCGAGCGCGGCGGACTCGCGGCCCAGTTGCCCGGCGCGCGCCGAGCGGGCGGCGATCTGCGCGTCGAGCTGCGAAAGCGTGCCGCGCTCGTTGCGGACGATGGTCTGCTGTCCCTGCGCGGCTTGACCGGTGACCGCAGCCGCCGTTTGCAGTTGCGTCACTTGCGCGGCCAACTCTTCGAGCGGCAGCGCGGCCAGTTGCGCGTCGGCAGACAAAATGTCTTGCTCGGCGGTTTGTTGCTGCGCCGCCAGCGATAAAAGCTCGGCGGCCAGCCCTGTATCTTTATTTGCCAGCGCGTCCAACTCGGCCCGCGTCTGCTTGACGAGCGCCTCTTGCCACTTGATTTGCTGGTCGAGCCGCTCCGCCGCGCGGCCCAGCACGTCGCGCTCTTGCGAGCGGGAGCGGACGCGGCGGGCCACTTGGTCCAGCCCTGAGAGAATCGTCGCGCGCTCGCGCTCGAGCGCGGCCTGACGCGCGGCTTCACGCCCGCGCGCCGCTTCGATGTTCGAGACGCGCTGCTGCGCAGCGGCCAGTTGCGCCGGAAGATCGCGCCACTCGCGCTCGCGCGCCAACAGGCCCAGCGTCCCGGCGCCGGATGCATCGGCTCCGCCGACAGTCGCCGCGCCGGAATGTCGCACCACCTCGCCTGCGCGAGTCACGATCCGCGCGCCGGGCGGCAGTTGCGGCAGTAATCGCTGCGCTTGCGCCAGGTCATCGGCCAGCAGCACGTCGCCCAATAGCGCCTCGATGGCCGGGCGAATCGCTTCGTCGCGCGTGACGACGCTTGCCGCAAAAGGCAGGGACTCGGGGGAACTCGTGGAAACTGGGGAATGTTCCCCGGTTAGGTCGGAAAGCAAAATGTCATCTAGCTTGGGACCGGCGGCGAAATCGGTGAGCAGCGCCGAATCGTGGTTGAAAAGCTGGTCAACCAGCTTGCGCCACCAGGGACGCGCCTGGTCCAATTCACGCTGCCGCCGCTCGATTTGCTCGCGCCACTCGTGCTGCCGCTGTTGGAGCACCTCGCGCTGTTTGATCTGTCGTTCTTGAGCCAGCGTGCGCTGCCGGCGTTGCTGCTCGGCCTGCTCTCGCCGCGCGCGCTCTCGCTGGCTCGCCAAATCGCGCAACGGGGCAAGAGGTAACAGCGTGGCGCGGCCCAGCCCGCGCTTGGACACGGCTTCCACCACAGACCAATCGTCCACGACGATGGCCTGCGCGTCCGCGCCGAGTGCGGCTTCGACGGCTCGCTCCCATTCTGCGCTAACCTGGATGAGCGAAGCGAGGGCGCCGCGCACGCCGGGCAACTGGGCGTTCAACACCTCGCGCGCGCCCGCGTCAAAGCCGACCATGTCCGCGCGCAGTTGTCCCAGCGCCTCGTGGCGCGCGCGCAATTCGGTTTCGGCGGCGCGGGCTGGGGTTAACTCATTCTCCAACTCGGCCTGGCGCTTTTGGCACGCGGCGATTTCGGCGGCTTGCGCGTCGGCTTGCGCTTTGAGCGCGTTGCCTTGCGCCACGAGTGCGGCAATGTCGGATTCGATTTCGGCGAGGGTCTGTCGCTGCGCGTCCAATTCCGTTGAAAGCTTGGCCTGCTCAGCGGCGTGACCGTCCTGTTCGCGCTCAAGCTCCGACTTGCGCTCGGCCAACTGCACGCGGCGATTGCGCCGGTCGCTGGCCTCCGAAGCGAGTTGAAAGGCGCTGTCTTGTGCGGTGCGTCGAGTCTGGGCGAGCGCCTCGCGCTGCGCCTGGCGCGCGGCCAGCGCCTCTTGCGCGGCGGCGATTTGGGCCTGGCGCGCGGCAAGTTGTTGCGAGAGCGCGGCCAGCTCGGCTTCGGCCTGCGTCACGCGCTCGGCCTGAGCCGCGCGTTGCGCTTGCAGCGGTTGCGTCTCGGCTACTAGTTCGGCCTGTTGCTGCTTGAGCAGACGCGCGCGCTCGGTCATCACGGCCAGTTCGCGTTGAACCGTTTCGGCCTGCGAATGAAGCGCGGCAGATTGTCGTTGCCATTCGACGAGTTTGGCGCGCAGCGCCGATTGCTCGTCGTGCAGCTCGTCGAGCCGGCCGCCCAGCGATTCAAGTTCTGATTGTCGTTCGTCCAACGTCTTGGCCTGCGCCTCGGCGGCCTGACGCGCAACGCGCAGCGTCTCTTGCGCGCGACTCCAATGAAAGCCGTACCACGTCCGCTGCAATTCGCGCAGCTCGCCCGCGAGCCGCTCGTATTGCTGGCTGCGCTCGGCCTGGCGCTGCAGCGTCCGCAGGCGCGGGCCGATCTCGGCCAAAATGTCGCGCACGCGCTCCAAATTGCGCTGGCTGTCGTCGAGCTTGCGCAGCGCCTCGTCGCGCTTGCTCTGATACAGGCTGATGCCGGCGGCTTCTTCGAACAGCGTGCGCCGCTCTTCGGGCCGCAGGCTGAGCGCCTGGTCAACCAACCCCTGGCCGATGACGGTGTAGGTGCGGCGGGCCAGCCCGCTCGCGCCGAGAAGCTCCATCACGTCCTTTAATCGCACGCGGCTGCCGTTGAGCAGGTATTCGTTTTCGCCGGAGCGATAGGCGCGGCGACCGACGACGACTTCGGCAAACTCGACCGGCAGCCAGCCGTCGGAATTATCGAGCGTGAGGAATGCTTCGGCCATGCCGGCGCGGGGACGCTGCTCGCTGCCTGCAAAGATCATGTCTTCGGTGCGCTTGCCGCGCAGCACACTATAGGTCTGCTCGCCCAAGACCCAGCGCACGGCGTCCGCGACGTTGCTCTTTCCAGAGCCGTTCGGTCCGACGATGGCCGTGATGCCGGTGGGGAATACGAATTCTGCCTTGCTGGCGAAGGTCTTGTAGCCTTGGAGTTCGAGGTGCTTTAGTTTCATTCGGTGATTGGGTATTGGGTATTGGGTATTGGCGAAGCATACCGCGCTTTGGGTAGACTGTCAAACGTTTGGCGAGTAGGTTGTGATGTGTTATACTTTGAAGCGCGTGAAACGTGGACCGTGATGTGTGAGGCGAACAATGCCCGACCTGCCCGGCACTGCCGAAATCCGCCAATTCCTGACTGAAGCCTTTAGCGACGAAGAGCTTACGGCGCTGTGCTTTGATTTCTTCCCCGAAGTGAAAGAGAACTTTACAGCGGGCATGACAAAGCAGCAAAAGATCCTGGCGCTGCTCGAATATTGCCAGCACCGCGAGGTCATGCCCAACCTGCTTGCGGCGATTCAAAGGGTTAGACCAGAGCAATACAAAAAACGCTTTCCACAAGCGCAGCGAGTCGAGGCGCCATCTGAAACAAAGCCCAAACGCGACCCGAAGCAAGTGTTTATCAGCCACGCGCACGAGGACGCCGAGTTTGCTCACCGGCTGGCAGGCGACTTAAAAAACAGTTGGCTCGTGTGGATTGCGCCGGAGAGCATTCGACCGGGTGAAATGTGGGGAGAAGGTATTGACCGTGGACTGGACGAGAGTGGCGTGCTGGTCTTGGTCTTGACGCCGCACGCAGTTCAATCGCGCTGGGTGCGCAAAGAAACGTATGTGGCGATCCAGCTCGAGAGTCAGGGGCAGATCAAGTTCATTCCTTTAGAAGTCGAGCTGTGCAATGCGCCGGGGTTGTGGAGCGCGTATCAGCAGATCTCATTTCGGAGCAGTTACGCGAGTGGATTGAATGCGCTGCTGGATGAACTGGAACCGGAACGGCGCGCGCAGCGCGAACGTGAAGCGCGAGAAAAGGCGGCGCGAGAAAAAGCCGAGCAACTGGAATGCGAGATGCAAGCGCGCCGCCAGGCCGCGCAAGCTGAGGCGGAACGCCAGTTACGGCTGGCCGCCGAGAAGGCCGAAGCGGAACGGCGGGAACGAGAACGCATAGAACGCGAGCGCGAAGCGCAAGAAAAGGCAGCGCGCGAAAAAGCCGTTCAGGAGGCCCAACGTAAAGCCAAAGAAGAAACCGAACGGCAAGCGAAACTTGCCGAGAAAGCGGAAGCCGAACGACTGGAACGAGAACGCCAGGAGCATATGGCACGCTTGCAAGCCGCCCGAGAGGCCGAACGTCAGGCGCGTTTGAAAGCAATCCCTTCACAACCAGAGCCTGTTGCCGAGCCGCCTGCCGCCCACACGCCACAGCCAATGCGCCGGACAAAATCTCACTTGCCCGTGTGGGCGCTGCGTGCAACGGGTTGCGTACTAGCCATACTGGTCTTGATCGTGATCGCGAGCCTGGTGAGTTACACCGCCGCCAATATGGCCGCCAATATGATTCGCGCCACGCAAACAGTGATTGCCGCGCGGCCGACCAATACACCGGGGCCCACGCCGATACCAGGCTCGACGCGTATCGCCGAAAAAGATGGCATGGCGATGGTTTACGTCCCTGCCGGCGAGTTCCTGATGGGCAGCGCCGACAGCGACAAGGATGCGAGTAGCAACGAAAAGCTGCAGCACAAAGTTGACCTGGACGCTTTTTGGATTGACCGCACCGAAGTGACCAACGCGCAGTACAAGCAATGTGTGCAAGCCCCAAAGTGTAAAGTGTCGTCTTATGCCGATGATTCCAAATTCAACGGCGACAACCAGCCCGTCGTGGGCGTAGATTGGAACGACGCCAGGACCTATTGCGAATGGGCCGGGCGGCAATTGCCCACCGAGGCGCAATGGGAAAAAGCCGCGCGTGGAACGGATGGACGCATTTACCCGTGGGGCAACCAGACCGCAACGTGTGAGTACGCTGTGATGGACGATGGCAGTGGAAACGGGTGTGGAAAAGGAAGCGCAGCCTGGGTCGTTGGCAGCAAGCCCAAAGGCAACAGCCCGTATGGCGCATTCGACATGGCCGGCAACGTGTGGGAATGGGTGGCCGACTGGTACGATGAAAAATACTATGGCAGTTCTCCACCCAAAAATCCAACCGGGCCAGCGTCGGGACAATACCGCGTACTGCGGGGCGGCTCGTGGGGCGATACTGCTCAGATTGTGCGTACTGCGAATCGGTACAGGTACGACCCTGAGAATCGGGTCAGCAGTGTGGGGTTTCGCTGCTCCCGCTGAACTCTCGTGGTTCTGATTTCTGATTTTCTGAGGTTCTGGATTTCTGAACAGAAGGGGGTCTGGGGGCTTGCCCCCAGTCGCGGCAAAATTTTTTAGGGTCCGCATGGGCAAACTATACGACGAACTTTGCTCGTTTGAAAATCTCTTCTGGGCCTTTCGCGCCGCGCGCAAGGGCAAGCGCAGCCTGCCGCACGTGGTTCGCTTCGAGTACGGGCTGGAGCAAGAGCTGTTCCAACTCCAAGACGAGCTGCGCAGCGGCGCGTACCGGCCCGGGCCGTATCGCAGCTTTTACCGCACCGAATCCAAGCGGCGGCTGATCAGCGCCGCGCCGTTCCGCGACCGCGTCGTCCACCACGCGCTCGTGCAGGTCATCGAGCCTTACTTTGAGCGGCGCTTTATCTTTGACTCGTACGCCAACCGTGTGGGCAAAGGCGCGCACAAGGCGCTCGACCGCAGCACGCAATTTCTGCGCGCCAGCCGTTACGTCCTGCCCTGCGACGTGCGGCAATTTTTCCCCAGCATTGATCATGCCCTTTTGCGCAACGCGCTGGCGCGTGTCATCCGCGACGAGCAGGTGCTGGGGCTGGCCGACCGCATCCTGGAAACCGGCGTGGGCGTGCTGGACGAGGTGTACGACACGCAGTGGTTCCCCGGCGATGACCTGTGGACGGCGGTTCGCCCACGCGGCTTGCCCATCGGCAACCTGACCAGCCAGTTTTGGGCTAACGTGTACCTCAACACCTTCGATCAATACGTCAAACGCGATCTGAAATGCCGCCGCTACCTTCGCTACGTGGACGATGTCCTGTCATTCGACGACGACAAGGGGCGCTTGAACGAGCTGCGCTCAGCCATGATAGATTTCCTTGCCGGCCTGCGCCTGACGCTGCACGAAGAATCGGCCCACATCCGACCTGTTGAAGAAGGGGTGACATTTCTGGGCTTTATCGTCTATCCCGATCACCGCAGGTTAAAGTCCAAAAGAGGGCATGTCACCCGGCGGCGTCTGTTGGCGCTGGCCCGCGCGCACAACGACGGCCAAATTGAAGCGGACCGCGTGACGGCGTCGGTGATGGGCTGGGTCGCGCACGCCGCGCACGGCGACACATACGGCCTGCGCCGCGCCGTGCTGAGCCAGATTCGGCTGAAACACCCCATCGCTTCGTCCGCACGCTTCGCGCAACTGCGGACACAACCCAAGTGTCGAGCATGATCGAACGTCCAGCGTCGCCCATCTTTGCCAAAACATACGACTTGTTACAATGGCTCGTGCCGCTGGTGACCAAGTATCCCAAAGACCAGCGCTTCCGGCTGGCGCGGCGCGTCGAAGACAGCGCGTTTGCGTTTTACGAGTTGCTGATGCAGGCAGCGCGCGAGCGCGACCCCAAGCCCACGCTGCGGCGGGCTGACCTGGACCTGGATCGCCTGCGCCTGTACTTGCGCCTGTCACGCGATCTAGAGCTCATCAGCTTTGACCAGTACGAACACGCCGCCCGGCAGATGGTCGAGATCGGCAAGCTCTTGGGCGGCTGGCTCAAAAAAGCGGGCTAACCTCCGCCTTGCGCGGGGGATGACCGGGGGAGAGGCCACACACTGCGGGGCGGCTCGTGGAACAATACTGCTCAGAATGTGCGTACTGCGAATCGGAACAGGAACAACCCTGAGAATCGGAACAACAATGTGGGGTTTCGCTGCTCCCGATGACTGTCACCGGCAGAATGTCGGCCTTTTACGGAAGGCGACGCGCCACAGAGAGTCAGCACGGCCTCTTCCTGGCCTGCGCGACCGGCGCGCAGGGCAAATATCCAAAAGCCCGGCTCCCTGACGCCATCGTGCGGCCTGGAGCCGGGCCACACCAGTGCCTTCTTGGGCGTCTTACCGAAAATGAACGAAACAAAAGGGACAACGCCCAGGGCTATCGGCTTGACGTTCGTCAGCTTTGCGCACATGATGCAACACTATCGAGACAAGCCGCTCAATGTGCCGTTGGCGAGCCTGCGCAATTTGCCAGAGGACATCTGGCAGGCCGTGTTGGCCGTGGTCACCACCCCGCCACTGAGTGATTTTCTGTCTGTGGGGCTATCGCTATCTCCACAGGTTCCACCTTTGCCGGAGCAAGCGACAGCATAGACTCGGCGCAACAGAATGTCCTTGCTCGAATCGCCGCCCCCTGTTATAATCTCACCCGCACGACCGAGCAACACCTGACCTCGGCCCTCGTTTGGCCGAGGTTGTTTTTCGGCTACAGCCGCCCTGTGGGTGGAAAATTGAAAGTGGAAACAGAATGACAGTTCGCAGTGATTTGAGAAACATCGCCATCATTGCGCACGTGGACCACGGCAAGACGACGCTCGTGGACGGGATGCTCAAGCAGAGCCACGTCTTTCGAGAGAACCAGGTCGTGGCCGAGCGCGTGCTGGATAGCGGCGACCTGGAGCGCGAGC
>CAYHAR010000092.1:0-15102 GCA_964354595.1 uncultured Anaerolineae bacterium
GACGAAAAGGCCAACCAGGCGCAACAATTGCTCGCCCAACTGGAATAACTGCATCGCGTATTCCGTATGGTGTACGAGACACGAAATACGGAACACGCCGGTCTTGAAATAGAGGACGACAAATGAACCCCTGGCTCGAATTGCTCAAATTAGGCGCCGTGGCCGCGTTGGTGCTGGTTAACGGCTTTTTTGTGGCCGCCGAGTTCAGCCTGGTCAGCGTCCGGCGCACGCGCATTGCAGAGCTGGTGGCTCACGGCAACCTCACGGCTCGCGCGGTGCAGCAAGCCATCCAGGAACCCGACCGCTTTATCGCCGCCACGCAACTGGGCATCACCATCGCCAGCCTGGGGCTGGGCTGGATCGGCGAGCCGGCTTTGGCACATTTGATCGAGCCGCTGTTCGGATTTCTGCCGCAAGGCTGGGGCAGCGCGGCCAGTCACGCCACTGCCGCCGGAGTGATTGCTTTCGGCGTCATTACATTCTTGCACGTCGTCGTCGGCGAGCTGATGCCCAAGTCCATTGCGCTGCAGCGGCCTGAAGAGACGGCGTTGATCGTCGCCGGGCCAACTCTGTTGACCGAGCAACTGTTCCGGCCGGTCATCTGGGCGCTCAATGGCACGGGCAACGCGCTGCTGCGCGCGATTGGTTTTGAGCCGGCGGCCGGTCATCAGCTCGTCCATTCGGTCGAAGAGCTTAAACTATTGGTGGATGCCAGCCAACAGAGTGGCGTGTTGGAAAATGGCGAAAAAGACATGCTGCACGCCGTGTTTGATTTCGGCGACGTGCTGGCGCGCCAGGTGATGGTGCCGCGCACCGAAATGATCTGCGTGGACGCCGACGCGCCCATCGAGCAGGTCATCCAGATGGCTGCGACCAACGCGATGACCAAGTTCCCGGTGTACGAAGATGACCTGGATCACATCGTCGGCATTTTGCACACCAAAGACCTGGTGCGCGTCGTCCATCAGGAAGGACGCTCGACCCCCTCCAGCGTGCGCAGCCTCTTGCGCGAGGTGCTGTTTGTTCCCGAGACGATTCGAGCCAACGAGCTGCTGGTGCGCTTTCGCGCGCGCAAGCAGCACATCGCCATCTTGTTGGACGAATATGCAGGGACTGCCGGGCTGGTGACGCTGGCCGACCTGCTCGAGGAAATCGTCGGCGAGGTGGCCGACGCATTCGACCAGGAGGAGCCGGACATCCAGCGGCTGCCGGATGGCTCGGCGCTCGTCAACGGGCTGATGCCTATCGAGGACGTGAACGAAGCGTTCGACTTGCGCCTGGCGGATCCGAACTATGAGACGATTGCCGGCTACATCCTGGGACAGATCGGTCGAGTGGCGCAGGTGGGCGACGAGGTGGACGCGGGCAGCGCGCGCTTGCGCGTGGAGGCGATGGACAAGTTGCGCATCGCGCGCGTCAGGTTGATCCGCAAGCCGCCTGCCTAGAAGCGGGTGGTCGGAACTGAACGACCTCCAGTGCGTGTTACCCCTCATCTTGTTTTTCGAGTTTCACATTCGCCTCTTCCAGTGGCTCTAGCACCGCATTGCGCAGCCAGACGGCGTCAAAGCCCGCCAGCGATTGCGCCTCGACAGTGACCTTGATCGCCCCCGCTTTCTCGGCCAAATTGCCAAAGGCTTTGAAGCTGGCATACACTTGCTGGCGGTTGAGCGCCATGGCATACCGGATGCTGGTCTGCGCCTCACCCGGACTCGGTGGCGTGGGGCGGACTCCTGTCGGTGTGGGAGGAGTGACAATCGGCTGAGTCGGGCCGGGCGTCGGTGCACCACCGACCGTGACAGGCGGCATCTCGCTTTCTATTGCAACTGGAAGGACGATAAACCCTGCGTTCAGGTCAATTTCGTCTTCGCGCAGGTCTCTGTTGATGATGGCCTGGCTGCGTCCGACAAAATAGCCCGAACCTTCTCGAACTCGATCTCGTTCTACACGGTCAGCCCGCCCGACGAATCCAAAGATGCCATCCTTCACACCCACAATGATGGCACGCCGGAGCACCGCTTCGTCCTCAAGTCGCGGAAAGCCAATGACACTGTAGAACGAGTCGCGCAGTTGCTCGGTGGTGATGCCCAGGATTGCCAACTGCCCTTCAGCAGTAGGCTCGCCCAATCGCATTAGCTCAATTAGTTTGGAGGGCGTAATGGTAGCGTAGACTCGACGGACTGCCTGGGTGAGCAGTTCCATCAGCCGCTCGTGGAGCCCCGCTGCGCCGAGAGGCCACCCGCCGATCTCTAGTTTCTCCAATGCGACGGCTCCCCCCACCATCTGCGGCAGATAGACGGTCGTGTAAAGGCCCCGCATCGCCGATTCCAGAATGGCTTTCTCGGTGCTCTCACGCTCCTTGAGCTGATCCAGTTGTTCGGTGGTCAAATTCAATTGCTTGCGCTTGCTGCGCAAAAGCTCGATAGCCTTGAGATAACGGCCCGCCCGCCGCAAGGGTTCGATTTGCCTGCCATCGGGGACAGCCAACCCCAGCCCATTCCGGTACTTGCGCAGGTCGTCCCCATACTTGGTCAGATATTCGACCGCTTTCTTTTCTTGTTCTGCATCGCCCAGTTGCACGAATTCCAACGGGAGATAGGCCAGGAGAAAGCGAGGCTCTTTGTGTGGAATGTCGGATGATTTCTCCGGCCATACGATGGCAGACAGGCGGCCGGCCAGACGATTCTCCAGGTTCTCTTTGATGGCCTGGCGCACTTCGGGGTGATGCACGTTGTTTTCGGCCTCGTCTTCCAGTAGCTTGGTTACGTTGGGCGTCGTCTTGAAGACATAGTGCGCGCCGTCATAGTGGAGATACAGGCACTGGTCGCGCAACTCTTTGAGCGTGGCCTGCGCGGTGATGCTGTCCAGGTCAGGGCCGATCACAGACGACAAGAGCTCAGCTTCGGTCACGCCCATGCCGATGACCTCGCCCTCAGATTCGCCGGCTCGGGTCGCCCCGCCGAAAGAGTACATCAAGATGGTCGTCGCCAGTCGCATGGCCGGATGGACACCACTGAGATGCGGGTATTCGCGCGCCAGCCGCTCGTCAATCCGGCGGGCGCGTGCCTGGGGGCCCGTGAAATCGTGAGACAGGACGGCCTTGAACGGCTCGCGCTGGCCGACTTCGGTAAAGAAAGCGTTTTGAACGTCTGCGTCGTGCAGGGGAACATCGCCAGGGCCGAGCAGCGGGCCGGCTTTGTCATCGCGCTTGAGCGCGTGCAAGCAAGAGGCCAGAAAACGCAGCGCGCCGCGCGTGCGTTGAAAGTCGGGCAGCGAAGCCCACCGCTGGCTCATAATGTCAATTAACGCAGGATGAAACGGATAAGCCGACTTCCATCGCTTGCGCAGAACCAGCCCCTCATCTTCCGCCGCGCGTCGTGAGGCCGCATCGGTAGCGTGGGACATGCGCAACGTCGTGACCGTTCGCTCATAAGCGGCAGCAGCCTCGTCCACTGCACCCGAATCGGTGATTTGGGACAGTAACCGACACTGCAACACGGGCAGGATTTCGTCGCCCTCGATAGGCTCGCGCTTGGCGTCCACGCGTGAAGTGAGATGGTCGAGCATGTCCAGCAAGGCGACGTTGCCGAATGATTCGCGGGCGCTGGCTTGCAGTGAATAGATCATCACGGCGTGCGTGCTGTTGGCGACTTCGGTACTGAGCGATTGAATGAAATCCAGTGTCAAGCGTCCGAGCGTCGAGTGGCCGACGACATCGGTGTCGGCCTGCGCCCGCTCAAAGTACTTGAGCACCTCGTCCAACAGGATGAGCGTCGGTGTGCCTTCGGACGATTCATCATGGCCAAGCAATTTGGCAATCACATCGCCGCCTGGCGCAATCCGGCGCTCGTCGTGATAGGCCACTTGTTGATAGAGTGATTCGCCGCCCAATCGCCAGGCCAGCCAGCCCCACATCGTCTTGATGCGAATGCCTTTGGCGACCTCTTTGCCCTGCACGTCAAACTTTTCGCCGTCGAACTCGGCCACGCGCACAATACCAGGGTCGGGCAAGGCAGCGGCATCGGGCCAGGCGGCCAGCAGCGCCTTGCGATTCTTGACGGCGTGATAGAGCGCGAGTAACAAGTGCGACTTGCCGCCGCCAAAAGGCGAGCGCAGTTGCAGGACGCGATCCCCAGGCTTGCCCGCCAGTCGCGCCAGCACTTCTTCCATCAAGCGACGCATGCCCGTGGTGGGATACGTGACCTGGAAGAAAGGCTCGGCCTCTTTATAGAGCTTGGAAACAGGCTTGACGCCGGCAATCACACTGCCCAGGTCAATAGCGTACGCGGCGACGGACGTGTTGCCTGATTCCACATCCGAGTTGAGCCGAACCGCTTGCGTCCAGGGTCGAAGCGCACCGGCTGTTGCGCCTTGCTTTTCCGGTAGAGTCTTGTCTGCGATCAGTCCCGCCTCACGCGCCCAAACCCGCAATTGCGAAGCGATCCAGCGGGCGTCATCGTCGCGCACGTCGGCGGCCCCATGCACGGCCTTGTTGCGAATCTCAAGCAGGCTATTGAAATCTGCCGCCCGCAAGCGAGGAAACGGATGGCCCAGGTGTTTTTCCAATTTATCAAACAGTTGCGCTTCCCGATAAACCCCGACCAGTTGTCCCAGCGTCAAATCGGCAATGGCCTTGCCCTGGCCGATCTTGGTAGTTTTGTCGGCAATCGCTTGCTGGTCGGCCGGCGAGAGGCGCGGTTGAACCTGCTGGTAGAGATGGCGCAGCATCTCTTCCAGCAAGCTGGCCGCCGCGATGACTGATTGGGCGTGATGGCTATTGAAGGTCAGTTGGTCAATTTGCGAGAGCTTTTCTGTATAGTCCATGTGTCACCTCTTGGCGTGGAGCGGGGAGCGACGCTCTGATCTGCTTCGCTATACGCTCCACGCTTCACGCTCTACGGCTTATATCAAATCTCCTCGCTTGCTCTCGATCACCGTTCGCCAGTTTGTCGTCAGCTTGCGGAGCGCCGCCGCTTCGGCGCCGTGCGCAACCACAAGTGACTTGCCGCCGCCGGAGCCATTCCCCGCCAATGCTTGACCAGCCAGCGTTTGCGCCACGACGCGCAGGTGATCCAGGTCAGGCCGCGCCTCGTCGAGGAACTTGCTCAATTCCGTAATGCGATTCTCCATCAGCCAGAGGATGCGATGCAACACGTCAACCAATGGGGCGGGTGTGCCATCCGCTGAAGGCAGGCCAAGCTTGTCGTCGTCGCCACGCTCGGTGAAATCGCGCAAGCGATATTTGCTCTTGCTTTTTTCAACCAGCGCGCGTGGCCCGTGACTGATGCTGCGCGGCCCGTCCAGTTCGACGCCCTGCGGGTAGGCAAAGATGATGGCCTCGCCCGCGTCAATGTCTGCCGCGCGATAGGCATAGCGCCAGAGGACGTAAAAGCGCGTGGGTGCGTCCACGACCGAGACGCCCGAGCGCGGCAGGCCAAACAGTTTTTCCAACAGCGTTTCCAGCACGGCGCCTTCGACTTCGCCCAGGAACCGGTCGGCCTTGACCTCTTCGCCGTTGGCGTATTCGACGCGGGCAAAGCGGGTGAACGCGCGCAGCCCTGCCCCTACGCACGCGATGACCAGGTCTGCGCCTGTGACGCCTTTGCTCCACAGCGTCTCGACGCGCTCGCGGACGATGGCTTCCAACTCGGGTTGCACATTGCTTTCATAGGAGCCTATTGGATTGCCTTCTCGGCGACGAGCGACGAGAAAGATGGACGACGCGAGCGATGCAGTGTCTATTGCACGGATTCGTGCCTCCATCTCTGTAGCAAACGGCCATGCCTCGGTTACAGTGAAGCCCGCAATGCGCAAGGCATCGACCAAAGTTGCCCAACCCAGAGTGGTCTTGTGCGCATAAACAATGACAAGCGGGGAGCTTGGTTTGAGAATACGCGCTGCTTCTGCAAATGCTTGAGCCATCATTTGTTCATAAGCTCTGGCAGCTTGTTGGCGGTCACCCTTGTGACGAGTCGCATCGGCCACAGCTTCGCTTTTCTTGGGTGTAAGATGTGACGAGAAATGTTCTGGTAGAAGAAATCCAATGCTCCGCTTGAGCCACACATAGAAAAAGTCAGAAAGATCAGCATAAGCCACATTGTCGTAGTAGGGCGGATCAGTGATAACAGCATCAAAATTATTGTCTTCAGAAGGAACTTGAGTGGCTGAACCGCGTTGACAGATAGCAGGCTTCCCGGAAATAGCGTTTTGTTCTGCAACCGCCAGAATGTAATCAAGATGAGTCGCCCAGCTACCTGTCTGCCCACTAAATGGATTTACTTCAGAAAAATCCCATACCATTGGTAATGCCTGTCGAGCAAAAGTGTGTCCTGCCGTTTCTTTCCAAACACAGAGAACAGTATTAAAGTCTGCTAGACGATTCAAGGCAATCCCGAGATACGACATTATGGCCTTTGATCGTTCTTTATCGTAACTCTGCTGTTGCAGCCCAACGTAGGCTGCGTGAATCTGTTGAGCGAAAGTAAGCAAAGCCAATAGTTGGCGGGGGGCGAATAGACTACCAAAACGTTCTAATCCATATTGAATAACCCAACCACTTCCTTTGGCATCGGTAATGATTTGCTCATCCGGCACCGTCAGTTCTGTCTCAGTGCATAACTTTTCGATGCGCGCATTGATCACTGCTTCATCGGGCAAGAACGAAGGATGCAAGTCGTCCACACTCAGGTAGATTTTGCCGCTCTTACCAGGCTGTGTACAGACTACCACCATCGCCTGGCGTCCAATGCGTCCGGCTTTGCCTTCGGCTTTCACATACGCGGTATCGGCCACCGTGCCACAAAACGGGCACGCCACATTCCCGCCCCTGCTGCCGGCTTCTGGGTCAAAGCCCAGACCCTCTACAGTGGTCGCTTCCACTACACGGTAATGCACCTTCTTTTCGCCATGTGCTCCGGTGTTCGCGTTCACACTCTCTGCCATAGGCTGAAGCGCCACGTAGCGGTCCGACTTTTTCGCCAGCCAGGTCTGTCGGGCTAGCGGGACAGTAGCGCCACAGGTCGGGTTTTTGCAGCGCACGGTGCGTGTCCACAGGTAAGCGACGGGCGTCAGGCGCTGGGCATCGGTCGGGGCGCGGTGAGCATCAAAGATGGACAATCCTAACTGCTTTGTTTCGCTTGCCTCGGTTGGCTCTCCATCCCTTCGGCTTCGCTCAGGGCGAGGCTGCGCATAAATCGGCGGGTAAAGATCACCGATCTCGTTCTTCACGCGTTCCAACACCCACTTGCCCCAGTGCTCGACTTCAGCGGCCAGTCCAGCCCATGTGCCGTCTTTGGCCGAGCCTTTCGCCGCCGGATCAGGTTGTCCATACTTTTGCGGATAGACCAGTGTACACAGCTCGATCAGATGCGCGACGGGGTTCAGGTCAAGCGCGTAGGCTTCGCAGCCCAATCGCAGCGCTTCCAGCGGGATCGCTCCGCCGCCCGCGAACATGTCTAGCACCTTGGGGCGCGGCGCGCGTCCGGCCTCGATGTCCTGCACGGTCACTTTTTCGCCGCGTTCGGCAGTCAGCCGGTCGGCGTGGGCTTGCAGGATCAACTGGCGGGCTTGCTCGATGCGGCTCGTGGGGCCAGGGTAGGTGCAAAGCTCGGCCACAAAATCGGGCGTGGTCATGCCTTCTGGCACGATCACATCAGCGGGCACGAGTGCGCCGAACACGGCTGCGCGACAGGCAACAAGCGGCCGGCGCGCCCACCACAGGTGCAGCGTGCTGATGTGGCCTTTGCGAATGGACTTTTCGCGGCGCGCTTCGGCCGAGATGGCTTCGATGGGGAGATAGTCTTCGATAAGACGGCGGTCGTCGCTTTTCATCATTCACTGACTCTGATACAGGCGTTGGACTTCGGCCATGTGTAAGCGCAATTCATCTGGGGCAATATCAAAATCCCGCGCGCGAGGCAACACGGCCTCTACAAACCGCTTGAGCTCGCCAAGCGCAATCACATTCTGGCGAAGCAGGAACAACACATCCTGCAAGTCCGTCTCAAAGCCGCGTGCGACTTTGCTGAGGGCAATGCTGTAGGGGTCGTACACATACACCGTCAACTTGCCAAACTGTCCTACCAGCCGATGGCGCGCGCTGACGTCATCTGGCAGCGGGATGAACTCGCCAAGCGGAACGGCCTCGATTTCTAGCTTCATCTCTGAGGCAAGCGTTTCGATTGCCGCGTGCAACTCGTTGGCTTCGGCAGGCGGCGCTTCGGCGATATAGTCAATGTCCAGGGTGCGGCGCGGGTTGCCCAACAGACACAACGCACTGCCGCCCATCAGAAAGAGCGCAGCGGGTCGCGGGTACCGTTCGCCCAGCCGTTTTAGAAAATCCAGAATCTCAGTCGTCGCTATGTTGCCCATTGTGCTTCACGCTCCATGCGTTTGAATAGCCGTTCGGCGGCGTGCTCGTAGGTGCCTAGCCAGTTGGCTGCCAGGCCACTCAAGGCGCGATGGCATTCGGCCAATCGTCTCAAGCGAGCCAACGGGCTGTCAGTCACAGGCACTCCCAACTCTTCCGAGAAAAAATCAGGCAGCGAGTCGTATTGTCCCAACAGGCGGCGCAAACGATCTGCGTATGCCTGCTGCAACAACACTGCTGCTGTGTAAAACAACTTGAGCGTCATCTGGGCCGGCTCACGCAGCCAGGTCAACGCATCGGGCACAGCCGGGGCAAGCTCTGGCCGATAGAGCAATAGAGCGACGATCGCCAGCCGCAGACGCGCGTCAGACTGTTGCGCCAGCGCAGCAAACAATTCGGCGGGCTGCAATGACCGCGCGGGCGTGATGGCTTCTCCGCCTGTCACAAAGTGAAGGCCCAGCGCATTCAACTCGGCCACAAGCTCATCGGCAGAATCTACAACAGCCTCTTGAGCCATATATTCCTCGACAATTTCATGACCCACATGTCCTTGACAATCCAGCCGATTCCTATTACGATAATCCTCGGAGGCTTTGATGGAACCCCCAGGGGAACCATCTCTGCCTTTTTTCTTTGCGCTATTGGGATGGGTACTTGTCAATCGCCTCAGCCGGTATCTCTATGTGGCTGAGCGCCCGCACCTCGCGCGCCGCGTGTTCCAGCCGGTGACCAGGGTCTTGAACGATGAGCGGTGCTGCTCCGGCTGTCTTGGGATCCCAGACGACATAGAGATAATATGAATCAGCCAGTTGTCGCGCCTTGAGCCATTCGTTTGTTGTCAACCGCACCGGCTCGCCCCGCTTGCGTCCCTTGACCTCAATGCGGCGCACGGGTCGCTGTCCAGTTGCGGGATCGGCCGGGCCAAGACTGCGAATGTCAAACCCGCAGCGGTCGTGCAGGTCGCTCACGTCAATGGGTTCCCAATTTCGTGCTTTCTCATATTCCTTCACCACCTGCATCGCCGCCAGTTCAGTTTCCCGCTTTGTCTCTACATCTTCGCTCCACGCTCGACGCTCTACGCTCTCCGTCCCAGGCGGCAGAACGAGCGCAGTAGCAAGGTGGCGCACCGGCCCACTGCGGGCAATCGTCAGCCGCTCCAGGCCCGCCAGCCGCTCTTTACGGGTGCGATTGAGATCACGTAAATCGTCCTCGGCCTGCTGACGGGCTAACGCAACGGCAGTCTCGCCGGCCACTTCGCGCGCCTTGAGCGCCATGACTCGGTTCTCCGAGGCTCGAATCCGTGCTTCAAAGGATAGAGTCAGATAATCACGGACGACCCTGGCATATTGCTTGCGCTCTTCCTGGATGCGGAAGCGCTGTTCGAGTTGAAAAGTCACTTTGACGAAATCGAGCGCGCCCCGCGGGTCTATCTTGGGCACTCGGTCTGGTGGCGCAGCGTGAAGCGCAAGGTCATGTAATACATCAGAAGGCAGAATGGAAAATCGGGGCGGCTCATCGCTCCACTCTCCACGCTCTACTCTCCACGTTCTTTCTTCGCGCACCGCGATCAATTCGGCATGCAGTGTAGGGTTCGAAGGGGTGGACGACGGCTCGCCTCGAATTTCCATCTCGATAAAGTGAACGAGATAGGGCGTGTTGGCATTCGAGTCGAGAAACACGCCGGTCGCGCCTTGCATGTCAGCCAAACGCGCGTTGAGTTTTTCATCTACCACGGCGTACAACGCATGCCCAGGGCCTATCAGTCGCGCATTTTGCCCCTGGTCGGTTTCCAACGCCTGTTTCTGAAAAGTGAGCTTGAGGTAGGCTGCTTCAGGCTTGCCCAGGCGCCGCACCGCTTCCAGACGCTCTGAGCGCAAATCCTGTGGCACATGTTCGACTCGATAGAACCCATCGGCGCGCGTTTCCACCTTGAGACCTGCCAATTCCGCTGCGGCCAGGAATTCGCGCGCGACGTATTCAGGCATCAACCGCCGCTCTTCAATTTCGAAATTGCGACTCTGGAACTGTTTGAACCATTCCAGGTCAATGTGTTCACGGGCCAGCGCAATCCCGGTTGCTTCTTCGTAGCTTTTCAGTCGCTCAGGGTCAATCCGATCAATCTGATCGAGATATTCATCGAGCCGACGCGGGTCATACGCTGCCTCGCGCAGCATCTCGGGCAAATTTATTTCGTTGATCGAGAGCACCTCGCCCACCACGTCAAAGACGCGATTTCGGCCGAGCGCGTCGCGCATCGCATCGAGCTTGTCAAGCAGGCGCTTCAAGATACGGCCTTCGATGATGGGCTGTCCATCTTCTGATTGTTCTGCGACAAAGTTGTAAGCGTATACGTCGCGTTCCTGGCCGATGCGGTGGATGCGGCCCAGGCGTTGTTCCAGGCGCGTCGGATTCCACGGCAGGTCATAGTTGATCATCAGGTGACAGAATTGCAGGTTGATGCCTTCGCCGGCTGCTTCGGTTGCGATGCAGACTTGCTTGCTATAGCGAAAGTCGTCTTGTGCGGTCTTGCGCTCATGCGGATTCATCCCGCCGTGAATCTCTGTCGTAGAATAACCCCAACGTGACAGGTGTTCTCGCAAATGGTTCAAAGTATCGCGGTGCTCGGTAAAGATCAATAGCTTGCCGCGCCCGTCTTGGAGTTCCGCGAACTCGGCTCGCTTTAGACAATCACGCAGCGTGTTCAGTTTGCTATCCACGGCGTGTTCACGCACCCGCTGTGCTTGCTCCACCAGATCCTTGAGCGCGACTACTTCGGCGCGCAGTTGGTCAAGCTCGGCCGCCGCTGTGAATTCGTCGGTCAAGCGGTCGCGCGTAGCATCGTCCAGGTCGTCTTCGTCAATTTCGTCGTCGCTCAACCGCCCGCGCAGGCGGTCAAGGTAATGGGCACGCTGGTTGGATGGGAGTGATTCAAGCTCTTCCATGAGCTTGCGTTGCTTTTCCAGCCGCCGTTTGAGTGATTCATGAATCGCATGTGTCGAGCTAGCGAGTCGCCGCTGCAAGACCGTGCGTGTCAACGCAACGCTCTGTTTCTGTCGCCCGCCGGCTTGAGGCAAGAATTCGTTGATGTACGCGGTGACGGCTTTGTACAGTCCATACTCTTCCGCGTTCAGGCGAAAGCCAACGGTCTGCACGTGCCGGTCAGGAAAGAGCCGCCGCCCGTTCATATCGCGCAAGTCTTCTTTCAATCGCCGCAAGGCCCACGGACATTCCGGCCCCAGTCGCAGGATGTCGCGGCGAATGGTCTGCGCCTGGTCGCCCAGGCGGTGTGGCTCAGGGAACAAGTCAGGGTCGAGCAGCCGCAGGAAATGACCAAAGCGGTCATCGTCGCCGTGATGAGGGGTGGCCGTCAGAAACAACACGTGACGATCAGGCTCAGCCGTCAAGCGTTCGGCAAGTTGGTAACGCTTGGTCTTTTCGGCTTCGGGTGAGCGTCCGCTGGCCCGTTTGGTGTAGGCCGAGCACTTGTGCGCTTCATCCAAGATTAAGAAGTCCCAGCGCTGCTGCCAGATACGCTCGCGGACGTCTTCTTGTTTGGCATAATCGAGTGACGTGATGACCTGCGACTCGCGCTGCCAGAGATTGATCAATTGTTGCTGATCGTTGCCAGAAGAGATGATCTGGAATGTCTCACCAAAAAAGTGCAAGAGTTCATCTTGCCACTGGATAGTGAGAGGAGCGGGAACAATGATCAAGACGCGCTCAATCGCCTGCCGGAGTTTCATCTCTTTGAGCAAAAGCCCTGCCATGATCGTCTTGCCCGCGCCGGGGTCATCGGCCAGGAGAAAGCGCAGGCGCGGCTGTGGCAGCATTTTCAGATAGACGGCCTCAATCTGATGAGGGAAGGTGCGAATGCCGGAGAGGCTGACCGCAAATTGTCGGTCGTAGGCGTAGGCCAGCCGAATCCGCGCCGATTCGACCAGCAGGCGCAGGTGCTCGGCGTCAGCGGGAGCGGTGTCGGTGTTAGGAGTCGCAGAAGCTTCTGCCAAGGCATGGTACTCTGCTTCAGAAAGGACAGTTTCTTCCAAGTGTCCGTTGGCGCGGCGCACACGTAATTCAAAACCGGAGCCGAGTGGGCGGACGGCCTCAATCAGGACAGGCTCCTCAAAATGGCCGGGCAGTCCAAGTCTTTGGCCTATGATATCGGAATAGCCTTGCGGGGTAGGGTTCACCCGGCGCTCCTTGTTGTCAACTCGTACAAACGCACCGCTTACTATAGCGCGAGTGCACAAGCGGCCTTCTATGCTCAACCGAGAACACCGTCCACCGTGACCGCGCTGGCCGCGCCCCAGATGCTGCGATCACTGTAGGGCCTCCCTTATTATAGCCCACATTTCCCAACTCGGCACAATTCGAAAGATGTCTGCTGCTCGCAGCACGCACACGTGCCCTGCGTGGCGTGCAGAGAAATCTCACTGCATCAACTGATCACTGAAAACGGCCAGTCCACGGAAACCGGCTTGGCATTTGGCATTGACACCAACCTAGTGATTAGTATAATCATCCTTCCAGGAGGCGTTTTCATGCGAGCTGTCGTCCAACGAGTAAAACAGGCTTCAGTGACTGTCGAGGGTCGTGTTGTCGGCGCGATCCAGCACGGACTGGCGATCCTGGTCGGCGTGCGCGTGGGCGATACGGAAGCCGAGGCGCAGTGGCTGGCGAACAAGATCGCCACGCTGCGCATCTTTGACGACGACGCGGGCAAGCTCAACCGGTCGGTGCTGGATGTGGGCGGGAGTGCGCTCGTCGTCAGTCAGTTCACGCTGTATGCCGACGCGCGCCAAGGCCGCCGCCCCAGCTACGTCGCGGCTGCGCCGCCGCAAGTCGCCGAGCCGCTCATCCGTCGCTTTACCGAGCTGCTGGAGGCAAAAGGCGTCCCGGTGCAGACGGGCGTCTTTCGCGCGCACATGCTCGTCGAGATTCAGAACGACGGGCCGGTGACGATCTTGTTGGAGCGAGAAGCAGGCCAGACAAAAGACGAGTGACGGACGACTGACGACGGATTCGTCTTCCGTCTTTGGTCATCCGTCCCCATGGAGAACGTGATGTTATTGGAGGACTTGAACTGGATGGACGTGGAGGAATATCTCAAGCACGACGACCGCATCATCCTGGTCACCGGCTCGTGCGAGCAACACGGCTACCTCAGCCTGCTCACCGACGTCCGCGAGCCGATGGCGTTTGCCACAGCGGCTGCGGAGCGAGAGAATGTGCTCGTCGCGCCGCCAGTCAGCTTTGGCGTGTCGTCGTACTTTGGCGCGTATCCTGGGACGATCAGCCTGAGCGTGGAGACGTTCAACCGCGTCGTGTGTGAAATCGTCACCGACCTGCATCGCCAGGGATTCAAGCGCGTGCTCGTGCTCAACGGCCACGGCGGGAACTGTTGCATGGAGGCCGCGCTGCGCGAGCTGGTCAACAAGCTGCCGGGGCTGCGCCTCCTCATTCACAATTGGTGGAAAGGGCCAGCCGCCACACAGTTTTACGCCGAAAACAAGCTGCCGCCCGCGCACGCCAACTGGTCAGAGAATTTCCCGTTCACGCGGGTGAGCCAGGCGCCAGCAGGTGACAAGCCCATTGTGGACCCACCGTC
Source organism: uncultured Anaerolineae bacterium (assembly GCA_964354595.1). Taxonomy (GTDB): domain Bacteria; phylum Chloroflexota; class Anaerolineae; order Fen-1058; family Fen-1058; genus JBGLNJ01. Next base: position 13,974 of record CAYHAR010000092.1, read on the forward strand.
CTACGCGCCGGCCGCCGAGGTGCGCGCCCGGTTGGGCGATGGCAGCTTTGGCGGACCGTATCAAGCGCCGGACGAACTGATGCAGCGATTCTTTGAGGTGATCGTCGCAGAAGTCGTGCGACTAGTGCAAAGTTTGGTAACTGCTCAGCCGCTCCTGCCGGATTGACAAATCCGGCAGTTCCGCGCGCAAAACCTGGCGGCTTGAGCTGCTTGTGGCCTGGATTTGCCAATCCAGGCTGAGCAGTTACAAAGTTTGTGAGTCCAACCCTGCATTGCTGACTGTGTGCACGCAAAGGTTGTCATGCTGAGGCCCGCGTAGCGGGCCGAAGCATCTCCAAGCCGAGATTCTTCGGGCGCTTCGCTCTCAGAATGGCACTCCTGACAACTCTTGCGTGCACACTGCTGACTTGTTGACTTGCCAATTTGTCGGTACAATGGTAACTACTCAGCTTGTCATTGCGAGGAGGCGTTTTTTGCCGACGAAGCAATCCCCGCGTTCAGTGCCAGGAGATTGCTTCGCAAAAATCGCTCGCAATGACACGACGGCTGAGTAGTTACGTACAATGAGTGTATCCTGATTTCGAGAGTTGCTATGCTCGGTCGGTGGAAGTGTGCCATGTCTGTGTCTGTGCCGATTGAAACAGTCGAACGTGATCTCCAAAGCTTGCTCGGACGGCTACGTTTGGGTGAAACGATCACACTCATCAGCCCTGAGGGAAACCCGTTGGCTCACCTGGTCTCGCTCAGGCCCGCATCATCTACCGCCGACTCGATTCCTGACTGGGAGGCGCGATGGGATGCTCTAGCGCGTCGAGTCAGCCAGGACTGGAATAGCACCAAGAGCGCCGTAGAGACACTGACAGAGATGCGGCGATGATCTGCACAATGGTCGTGCCAACCATGACACCCGCCGACTGGCTGGAAAAGCAAGCCATTAACATTTAATCCATCACAACTTTAAGGTGACGATTATTCTTCCAGGAGGTTTTCATGTCTAGTCCATTCCAACTCGGTCGCGCCGAGGCCTATCCGGTCCCAACCCGCGACGTGGTTTCCACCGACAAGGCCCCCAAAGCCATCGGCCCGTACTCGCAAGGCATCAAGGCCGGCGATTTTGTTTTCACCGCCG
>CAYHAR010000093.1:0-15036 GCA_964354595.1 uncultured Anaerolineae bacterium
ATCTATAACGGAGGCAAGATATACGACAAACCGGGCGCCGCGCGCGAGTCTTACACCGTGTGGCTGCCCGAAAACGAGCGGGCTAGTGCATGTCTGGATTGCGACGAGTGTGAGGACAAATGCCCGCAGAGCATTCCGATCAGCGAGTGGATGCCGCGTATCCACCAGGTGCTCGGCGAAGGTCAACCCTACCCTGGTCCAAACTAGCAACGCACGACTTGTCAACTGCAGTGATGACTATGCCGGCGGCGCCTCATTCAAGCATTGACGTTTTGCTGATTGAAGACCAGAGCCAGCAGCATTTACCGGCTCGTACACTCGCGGCAGTGCTGCAACGCGCGGGCTTGCGCGCGCAACTGGCTCACTTTGATCAAGACATCGGCGCAGTCGTCGCACTGGCTCAACGCGCGCAGCCGCGCCTGATCGTCTTTTCCATCCTCTTTGCTGACCGGGTGTCTGAGCATCTGGCGCTCGTCACGGCCCTGCGCGAATCTGGCGTGCGCGCTCACGTGACGATGGTCGGCCCGCTGCCCACCTTTGCCTCCGCCGAATTGTTGGGGGCCTGTCCCGCGCTTGATTCCGTTCTGCGCGGCGAAGCCGAAGCGAGCGTGGCGCAGTTGGCCTCCAATCTTTGTGTAGGGGCAGGCCTTGTGCCTGCCCCAGAGCGGGCAACCACAAGGGTTGCCCCTACGGCGCCGGGCCTGGCTTACCGTTCCCCCGTCCTGGGGGTCAACCCTGCGCCGAGACCTCTGGCGAGTCTCGACGATGCGCCCTTCCCATTGCACGATGACGTGTCAGAATACGTGGGCTATGGGTTCGCCACGGTCGAGGCCAGCCGGGGCTGCTATCACGCTTGCGCGTTCTGCCTGCCCTGCGCGTTCTATCGAGCGATGGGCGCGCCGTACAGGCTGCGCAGCATCTCTAACTTTGTGGACGAGATCGAAGCTTTATATCAGCGTGGAACGCGACTGTTTCTTTTCGACGACGAGCAATTCCTTCCGCCGGGCCGCGCGCGAGAGAAACGAGTGGATGAATTGGGGCGTGAGCTTGAGCGGCGCAAGCTGCGCATCGCCTTTACCATCAAATGCCGGGCCGACGACGTAGAGGGAGCGCTGTTCCGCCGGTTGAAGGAGATGGGCCTCTTGCGGGTCTACGTCGGCGTCGAGTCCGGCTGCCAGGAAACGCTCGACCGGCTGGGCAAGGGCGTCACGGCGCAACGCAACGCCGAGGCGCTGGCGATTCTGGACGAGTTGGGCATCGTAGCCGATTTCCGCAGCTTGCTCTTTCATCCGTGGAGCACACTCGAAACCATCCAGGCCGACCTTGCTTTTTTGCATAGCGTGATGCCGCACGTTCTGACCTCTTTGAGCTTTCACGAGGTCGAGGTCTATCCGGGCACGCCGTTGGCTGACCGACTCAAATCCGAAGGCAGAGGCCAAGGCGATCCGTGGCCGCTGCCTTACATCATCGGCGACCCGCGCGCCGAGCTGCTGCGGCGGTTGAGTCGCTTGGTTTTCAATCCAACACAAGACCTGCTGTCGCAAGCCTGGTTCGCTTTCTTGCTGCGGCGACACTTTGAGCGCGAGTCCGACGCGGACGAGGCAAGTAGACTGAAAGCGGTTGCCGCTCGCGTGAATAGCGAATCGCTCGGCGTTTGGCAAGATATGCTACAATTTGCGCGTGGAGGCGACATTTACGACGCCGACCAGGTCAACGAGCGAGCCTCTGCGTGGGCCGGCCTCGTCAATGTAGTTTGCGCCCAGGTTCAAGGCGAGCTATAGACCATTCAGATAATGTTTCGGGGTAGGGGCGACCCTTGTGGTCGCCCAGGGCAGGCACAAGGCCTGCCCCTACCACGGATGTTTTTCTGAACACTTAGAAGGAAAGCAAAGATGACAAGCAGGAACACACCAACCCGTCCAGCTTTCGGCGCATCGGGCATGGTCAGCTCGGCCCATCCGCTGGCCACGCAGGCCGGGCTGGACATCCTGGCGACCGGAGGCAACGCATTCGACGCGGCGGTGGCAACGGCCGCCACGCTGGGCGTCGTCGAGCCGATGATGTCCAGCCTCGGCGGATACGGGACGATTCTGCTTTACGATGCGCAAGCCGGCGAGGCGTGGTTTCTCAATAGCAGCGGCCGGATTCCCGCTGCCGTGAACTCGGATGCCTTTCGCCCTCCAACGCCCGGCTATCTGGAAAACCGGCGAGGCGCTAAAGCGGTCTCGACGCCGGGCAACCTCAACGCCTGGGCCGCCATGTCCAAAAAATACGGCCGGCTCGATTGCCGAAGGCCATCGTGGCGACGACTGTTCGACGCGGCGATTCTGGCCGCCGACGAGGGATTCGTCATCAGCGAGATGACGGCCCGGTATATCCAGTCCGAGTTTGCGTCCTTTCCCGAGCACGCCAGGCGCATCTATGGACGCAACGGCGAGCCGCTACAAGCAGGCGAACGGTTGATTCAACAAGACCTGGCAAACTCTCTCACGCTGATCGCCGAGCAGGGAGTCAAGGTGTTTTATGAAGGCGAGCTGGGCCAGGCGATTGACGCCGCCATGCGAGAATCGGGCGGCTTTTTGTCGCTGGGCGACTTGCGCCAGGATCGCGCCGAATGGTGTAAGCCGATCAGCATTGACTGTCGAGGCTATACCATCGTCACGGCCTCGCCTCCGGCCAACTCGTTCGACATGCTGGTTCGCGTGGGGATGATGAGCCGGTTCGACTTGGAATCGTTGGGGCACAACACAGCCGCTTATCTGCATCGCTACGCCGAGGTCACCAAGCACGGCTTTTGGGTGCGCCTCCGCTACGCGGGCGATCCGGAAATCAGCCCGCCGCCGCTGGAAATGCTGCTATCTGAAAAATATTGGGAGGATCAGGTCGCCCAGATAGACCTTCAACGCGCCAGGCCGTTTGAACCGCCACGAGCTTTTGGGCCAGGCGGTCATACCACGCATCTCGTCGCGGCGGACCGGTGGGGGAACGTCGTCTCGGCCACTCAAACCGTTGGCGGCTTTTTCGGCAGCAAGGTCATGCCGGAAGGAACCGGCATCTGGCTCAACAACTCGCTCGAATATTGCACGTTCGAGCCCAAAGGAAATCCGATGGATGCCTTCCCGGGCCGCCACAAGCTTTCCGGCGATTGTCCCACGCTCATCATGCGCGAGGGCAAGCCCTGGGTCGCCATCGGCACTCCCGGCGGCCACACGATTGGGCAAACGGTGCCGCAAATGCTGCTGAATATGCTCTACTTTCAAATGGATGTTCAACAGGCCATCGCCGCTGCGCGCATCAGTTTCATCGAGCCGGACGTGATCGCGGTCGAAGACGAAATCTCCCAGTCCGTCCGGCAAGAGCTGGCTGCGATGGGGCACAATATTCGCGTGGGCGAAAAGCTCGGCAATGCTCACGGGCTGACGATTGAATATGACGCCGACGGCAAGCCATCTCGGTTTACCGGCGGATCCGACCCGCGCGGCGAAGGCGCGGCCATGGGATATTGAGCAAGGGAGAACCGCATGAAAGGCATCGCGCACTTTCTTTCCGGCATCGCGGCGGCATCGTTCATTCCGGCTGCCGTGCAGCAATCGGCGCAAGGCGCGTGGCTGCTGGCGCTGGCCGGCGCGTGCGCGCTCTTGCCCGATACGCTCGACTTTAAATTCTGGCGATTTTTAGAACAGCCCGACGACGCGATTGACCCCGGCCCGCAGCCGGACGCGCAAGCCATCGCCGGCCGGATCGCCGCGGCGATTGATGCGGCGTTCGAGACGGGCAAACCGCGCACGCTGCAACTGCACACGGTCAAGCTGGGCGCGGACGCCTGGCAGCAATACGCGGTTCGCTTTGATACGTCGAGCAACGAGGTCGTCATCCGCATCGGCCCGGTCGTCACCATCTCCCAATCTCCCGTGGGCGCACCCTCTGGGCGCGAAGCGCGAGCCAAGACTTGTGCGCCGATGGATTACACCTACGACGCCGAAGTGAAGATAGATATTTTCAGCGGCCCGTCGTTTCGCTTGGAGCGCAGAGGCGACGCGGTCTCGATCTCGTTCCTGCCGTGGCATCGCGCCTGGTCGCACAGTCTGACGATGGCCCTGGGTGTGGGAGTGATCGCCGGGCTGCTGTGGGGCTGGCTGGCAGGAGTCGTCGCGGCGTTGGGTTACGCAGTTCACGTGATCGAAGATCAGCTTGGCGCGATGGGCAGCAACTTGGTGTGGCCGCTCACGCGCGTGCGCACGCCCGGCTTGAACCTCATCCGCAGCGGCGACGCGATCCCCAACTTTCTCACCGTCTGGACAGCCTGCGCGCTGACGCTGTTCAACCTGGATCGCTTTTCGCAAGCGCCGCGTTTGCCGGCGATGCCGTATCTCGCCGGCGTGATTGCGCTGCCGGCCATCGCGCTCGTGGTGGCTTACGTGGCCGGGCGAATCCGCGAAAAGCCGCGCCCGGTCGAGACATTGCGTCAGGCCGACCTGGTGGCAGAGACGCAAGAAACAGAAGTATAAAAAGCTCACGCGGTTCTCTCGCGCTGGAAGGCGCTGGGCAGTTGTTCCCATGAAAGCGAGGTGCGTGATCAAGTCACGATTGTTCGCCGTCGTTGCGCTTTCCGCATTGTGGCTGTCTGTCCTTCTCGCGTTTCTTCAACACGCTCCGCCTGTCGTCAGTTCGCCCGCTTTGCGTCCGGCGGCCTCACCTCGCGATGTCGTTGTCAACGAAGTCGCGTGGATGGGCACCCAAGCCTATGCTACAGATGAGTGGATCGAACTCAAGAATAACACGTCAGTTCCCATCACTTTGAACGGATGGACATTGACCAACACCACTGGCATCAGCGTGATATTGAACGGTGTCATTCCAGCGAATGGGTATTACTTGCTTGAGCGCAGTGACGACAACACGATCAGTGATATTCCTGCCGACCAGTTTTTTATCAATGGCTTGCCCAATACGACTCCTGATTACTTGGTTCTCCGCGATGACACAGGCGCCATGATTGACACGGCAAATGGTGATGGCAGCACATGGCCCGCGGGAACAGCCAGTCCTAGCTACAGAAGCATGGAGCGCATTAACTCGACCCTCGTTGACACAGACACCAATTGGGCCACCAACGATGGCGTGACCCGCAATGGGCTAGATGCCAACGGCGACCCGATCAACGGCACACCCAAGCAACTCAACTCAGCCACGCTCAATTCTTCCCCAAAGCATGTGCTCATCAGCGCTGTGCACGACTATGGTTACGACGGCGTGAACGACGAGGCCGTGCAGTTGACCAACGCGGGGACAGAAACCGTGTCGCTCTTGAACTGGCGATTGACGGAGGGCAACGCGGATGGTGTGACGCTGCCTGCCATCAATCTCGCGCCAGGCCAGAGAGCCTGGGCAGCCAAGAACGCTACCTCGTTCTATACCTCCTTCGGCAATCTGCCGGACATGGCCGTCGTCACCGCCGGGGCTGTGTTGCCCACGATCGGAACATGGCCGGGCTTGACGAACGACGGCGGGGATGTAAAACTGTTCAATGCCGCGGGCATACTGCAAGACCGCATGTCGTACGGTTCGGCCACCGTTTCGGGGACTGGTTGGGAGAGCGCCACTGTCCAGCCCTACACACCCACGAACTCTTTTGCTCAAGCGGGTCAGATATTCTATCGCAAGATGGACGAGATCACCGGACTGCCGGGCGATACCAACACGGCAGCCGATTGGGCGCAAGACTTGTCTGATCCTGCCACTGGCCGCCGCGCCATGTATCCCGGCTGGGACATGGACTTGTTTTTCCACCCGTTCACGACGACTGAGCCTGCCACAATCACCTTAGGTGTCGCGCCGGATAACGCTTTCGACGTGGTGCGCGACGCCCTCCGCTCGGCGCAGCGCAGCATTGAGATTGAAGCCTACGAACTCAAGAACTATGGCGTCATCACCGAGATCGTTCAAAAAGCGAGCAGTGTCAGTGTGACGGTGTTGCTGGAAGGCGAGGGGGTAGAAGACCAGGAACGATGGGCTTGCCAAGAAATCGAGGCGGCGCGCGGCCAGTGCTGGTTCATGCACAACAACTCTGATTTTGACATCCATGATCGCTATAGTCTCATCCACGCCAAGTTCATCATCATTGATCGCGAGCGCCTGATCGTCTCGACGCAAAACATGAGCGGCGGCGGAATGCCCGACGACGACAAAGCCGATGGCACGCATGGCTCGCGCGGCTATCTGCTGTACATCGAATCGCCAGAGCTGGCCGAGCGCGCCGGGGAGATTTTCGAGCGTGACTGCGACCCGGCGCATCACGCCGACATTGCGCGGTGGGGCACATTTGGCTTTGTGATGCCCATTACGGAGGTCGTGCCCATTACCACCAGCGGCGGCACGACGAGCACCGTGCTTTTCCCCACACCGCGCGTCTTGACCGACGCGACATTCTTTGAGCTATTCACCGCGCCCGAAGCTGCGCTGCGCCAATCCGACGCGCTGCTGGGTCGGCTGGCGCAGGCTGGCCCAGGCGACGCGGTGTACGTCGAGCAGATGTACGAGTATCCGAACTGGGGTGACGACATCACCGCGCCCAACCTGCGCCTGAGGGCTTACGTGGACGCTGCGCGGCGTGGAGCGCAAGTGCGCATACTCCTCAACAGCGGAATGTTTGACCAGGAGTATGTTGACCTGAGCAAGAATATTACTACCACCACCACCGTGAACGAGGTCGCACGACAAGAAGGGCTTGACCTGCAAGCGCGCATGGGCAGTCCCACCCGGTACGGGATTCACAGCAAGATCGTGCTGGTCAAGCTCAATAACAAAGGCAAATCATACTCGCACGTCGGCAGCATCAACGGCAGCGAGCAATCCAGCAAGATCAACCGCGAGATAGCCGTGCAGGTGGAATCGCAAAACCTGTATACTGAACTGGCGTGCGTCTTTCAGGCCGACTGGAATCTTGCCGGGCCGCTCTTTTTGCCGGTGGTCATGCGGAACTATCGAGCGGCCGATCATGTGGTGATCAGCGAAGTGTTGTACGATCCGTATGGCAGTATAGACACAGGCAAAGAATGGATAGAGTTGTATAATCCAACCGGCAGCGCGATAGACATCTCCGATTGGAGCCTGGGCGATGCGGCGTCGGATAACGAATATGGCAGCGGGCGCTATCTGTTCCCGGGCGGCACACTCTTGCAGCCGGGTGGCGTGATCGTCGTCGCGCAGCAAGCCGTCAGCGTGACCTTTAAGCCAAATTTTGAATTCGTGGTTGACCCGGCTCTCGACGATCTGACTGTGCCGAACATGAACACGATTGTTCCTACGTGGGATGGGTTTGGCCTGGCATTGGGCAACCGGGGCGATCACGTGATCTTGCTCGATGCTGCCGGCCGATTGGTAGACGCGGTCGTGTGGGGCGATGCCAGTTATCCGGGCACGCTGCCTTACTCCAATGAGATTTGGAGCGACCATTCACTGGAGCGCTCGCCGGCTAATCGCGACACGGACGATTGCGCCGCCGATTTTCGAGACCGGTACCCGTCCACGCCGGGCGCGCTTCCGTGAGGATACTTGGGAGCTAACGCAAATGTCCGAATTCGATCTGAAAATGAACTGCATCCAAGCTCTGTTGGACGAGCGCCAGCTCGACGCGCTTTTGTTGCAGCGCGTGAGCAGCTTTGCCTGGGCCACGTGCGGCGCGGCGTCGTATGTGAACACGGCGACGACGACCGGCGCGTCGTCGCTGCTCATCACGCGCTCAGATCGCTATCTGATCACGAACAACATTGAAGCGCCGCGCCTGGAGCAAGAAGAGCATCTGGCGGCGCAGGGATGGGATTTTCGTATCGCGCCGTGGCACGGGGCCAATCAAGCCATCGCTCCATTGACTCTAGGGCTAAAACTGGGCGTGGATGGGGCCTATCCCGGCGCGATGGACTTGGCCGCCGATGTCGCACGCCTGCGCGCGCGATTGACGCCCGAAGAAGGAGAACGATTCAGGACATTGGGCCGCCTGTGCGCCGAAGCGATGAACAACGCCATCCACGTCATCCGGCCCGGCCAGACCGAATATCAAATCGCCAGCTTCCTGGCCCGCCAGACCGAGAGCCTGGGCGCGCAAGCCATCGTCAATCTTGTGGCGACGGATGCGCGCGTCTATTCATTTCGACATCCGTTGCCGACCGACAAAAAGCTCGAACGCTACGCCATGCTCGTCTTGTGCGGACGCAAGTGGGGTCTGGTGTGCTCCATCACGCGGCTCGTCCACTTTGGTCGCCTGCCCGATGACCTCCGCCGCAAAGCCGAAGCCACCGCGCGAGTGGACGCGACCTTTGTCGCCTGCACTCGACCGGGCCAGACGCTCGGCCAGGTCTTTCAACGCGCGACGGCAGTCTACGCCGAAACAGGCTTCCCCGACGAGTGGCGCTTGCATCACCAGGGCGGCCCCGCCGGTTACGAGCCGCGCGAATACCTGGGGAATCCCGCCTCGACCGATGTCGTTTCTGTAGGACAAGCCTATGCGTGGAATCCCTCTATCACCGGGACCAAGTCAGAAGACACTATCCTGGTGGGCAAAGAGACGAACGAGGTGCTCACGGCCATTCCGAATTGGCCCACGCTGAACGTGACGGTCAACCGCCAGACGATCGCGCGCCCGGCGATTCTTGTCATGTGAAACGTGACCTTGTCTCTGCCGGCGCTTCTATGTCTTGACACGTGCTGGCCCAGGCCGGCTCGCGCAGAAACGCTTTGACGCGCGGCCAGACTTCGGCAAACAGCGGCCCGGCGCGATACGCCTCCAGCGCATCCACGTCGCGCCACGCGCTGATGGTGTAATAGCTCGCCGGGTCGGCCATGTCGCCGACGATTTGCAGCGAGAGGCAGCCGGGGACATTCCGCACACGGGAGAACGCCTGGCGCAGCAAAAGCCGGAAGGCGTCCACGCCTTCCGGCTTGCATTTGAGCGAAACGATACGAACAACCATGATGTTTTCTCGCCGCCAAGACGCCAAGGGGTCTTTTCTACTTTGCGTTCTTCGCGTCTTTGCGGTTCCAAAATCTAGACCCGCCCTGTCACCAGCGCGTTTTTCACTTCAGCGATGGCCTTGGTGATGTTGATTTCGCGCGGGCAGGCCTCCACGCAGTTGAACGCCGTGCGACAGCGCCACACGCCCATCGCATCGTTCAAGACGTTCAGTCGTTCCTCGGTCAGTTGGTCGCGCGAGTCAAAGATGAACCGGTGCGCCTGGACGATGGCCGCCGGGCCGATGTATTCCCCATTCGCCCAAAACGACGGGCACGACGTGGTGCATGCCGCACACAGGATGCACTGGGTCGTGTCGTCAAAGCGCGCGCGGTCGGCGACGCTCTGCAACCGCTCGCGCCCGTCGGCGGGCAGCGGATCGTCATTGACCAGGTACGGCATCACCTTGCGATTCTTGGCAAAGAATCCTTCCATATCCACAATCAAGTCTTTGATGACGGGCAATCCCAAAAGAGGCTGAATGACGATGACGGGCGCGACATCTTGGATGAGTACCTTGCACGCCAGCCGGTTGCGCCCATTGATCCGCATCGCGTCGCTGCCGCAGATGCCGTGCGCGCACGAGCGCCGATACGCCAGCGTCCCGTCCTGATACCACTTGACCGCATTGAGCGCGTCGAGCACGCGATCCGTTGGCTCCAACTCTAAATCGTACTCACCCATATACGGTTTCTTGTCTTTTTCGGGATTAAACCGCTGAATCTTAAGATGAACTCGCATCCATTCCTCCTTCACAACGCCTTAACGTCAAAGTGCAGCTTGGTTAAAACGCTGCGAGCACTCGATGAGTGGAAGAACTTGGTAGTGCCCGTTGCGATGCGAAGAAGTTGTTTCACGGGGTAACGTTTGCCATTTAATTCGACATAGTAGGTCTTGATCCTTTCAGGTGACTGACTCTTTGCTGCTTGCAATATATCTTCGCGGGTCACTCGATATGTCTTGCCCTGAATTGTGATCGTTGTCTCCATGTTGACCCTCCATAAGGTCTGACTTACTGATCACTAGTATTTCCGTTCCTTCGGTTGCCATTGCGTGATGACGACAGGTTTGTAGCTCAGCGCAAGACTGCCATCGTCCTGGCGCGTGACGAGCGAGTGCTTGAGCCAGTTGACGTCGTCGCGCTTGGAGAAATCTTCGCGATAGTGTGCGCCCCGGCTTTCCTCGCGGGCTAACGCCGAAACTGCCGTCGCTTCGGCCAGGTCGAGCAGCGAGCCAAGCTCCCACGCTTCGAACAAGTCGGTGTTGAAGCGTTGGCTGCGATCTTCAATGGCGACATTCTTGTAGCATTCTTTGAGTTCGCGCACTTGCGTCAGCGCGTCTTGAATCATCGGCCCGGTGCGGAACACGCCGACGTTGTCCATCATCGCCTGCTGCATCTCGTCGCGCAAGCGCGCGGGTTTTTCGCCGCCTTTGCTTTCACGCAACCGTGCGATTTCCTCGCGCACATACGCCGCCGGATCACGCGGCAAGGGCAGCCAGTCAGCCTGCTTGGCATACTCGGCCATCGCCTTGCCGCCGCGCCGACCGAACACAATCAGATCAACCAGGCTGTTGGTTCCCAATCGGTTCGCGCCATGCACGGAGACACACGCGACTTCGCCCGCTGCATACAGCCCCGGCAACACCTTGTTCTTTTCGTCAATGACCACCTCGGCGTTGACGTTCGTCGGAATGCCGCCCATCGCGTAATGCGCCGTCGGCTGAATCGGCACGCCCTCCTTCATCGGCTCGACGCCCATATAGACGCGCATCATCTCGATAATGTCGGGCAGCGCGTGCTCCAATTGCTCCGCCGTCACCGTCTTGCCGCCGGGCGCGCTCTTGTACTTGTTGATCGTCTCCGGGCGGATGTCGAGGTACACGTAATCCTTGCCGCCGATGCCGCGCCCTTCGCGCACTTCCAGGTAGATGCAGCGGCTGCACACGTCACGGCTGGCCAGGTCTTTCATCGTCGGCGCGTAACGCTCCATGAACCGCTCGCCTTTATCGTTGATGAACACGCCGCCTTCGCCACGCGCGGCTTCGGAAAGCAGAATGCCCATCTTGTAGATGCCGGTCGGATGGAACTGGAAGAATTCCATGTCCTCCAGCGGCACGCCGCGCCGGTAGACGAGGCTCATGCCGTCGCCGGTGAGCGAGTGCGCGTTCGACGTGATCTTCCACATGCGGCCCGACCCGCCCGTGGCGAACAGCACGGCCTTGCTGTGAAAGACGTGCAGCGAGCCGTCGTTGACGTTGATCGCAACGACGCCGCGCACCGTGCCATCCACAATGAGCGCGTCGAGCGCGTGGTACTCGTCAAAGAACGTCACCTGCTGGCGGATGCACTGCTGATAGAGCGTCTGCAAAATCATGTGACCGGTGCGGTCGGCGGCCTTGCACGAGCGCATGACGGGGCCTTGGCCAAAGTTGCGCGTGTGCCCGCCGAATCGCCGCTGCTCGATGCGGCCCTCCGGCGTGCGGTCGAACGGCAGCCCCATGTGCTCCAGCTCGATCACCGCGTCCGCTGCCTCACGGCACAAGATTTCTGCCGCGTCCTGATCCACCAAATAGTCGCCGCCCTTGATCGTGTCGTAGGCGTACCATTCCCATCGGTCTTCTTCCATGTTGCCCAGCGGCGCAGCCACGCCGCCCTGCGCCGTGCCGGTGTGCGAGCGCGTGGGATACAGCTTGGAAAGCACCGCCGTCTTGACGTGGCGGCTGGCCTGTAACGCGGCCATCAATCCCGCGCCGCCCGCGCCGACGACGACGGCATCAAACGTGTGAATGAATTCTGCCATGACTGCACCTACCTGCCCGGCGCCGGCACAAAGATGATCGCCACTGCGCCCATCAACAAAACGATCAGGCCGACGGCGATGATCAGCAACCTGACCAGCTTGAGCGCCGTGGCGTTGTGAATGTAATCCTGGACGACGGCGCGCAAGCCGTTCAGCCCGTGAATGAACGCCAGGCTCAGCAAGGCCAAATCCCACACGCGAATCCAGGTGAATCCCCAACGGCTGCCGAGGATCCAATCCAGGGTCAAATCGTGGACGTCGTGCGTGATGTGCTGCATGACCATGTGCCCCACGGCCAGCAAAATCAGGCTGACGCCCGAAAGCCGCATAAAGAACCAGGCATAGCTTTCAAACGGGCGCGAGCGCGGCTTGACCTTGCGAATCGTCACCTGATCGGAAAGAGTGGTCGTCGTCATTGCCGCCTCCTAAAAGTGGATGCCGGCCGCGCGCAAAACGCCGCGTCCCATGATGTACGCCGTTGGAATAAAAGTGACAAGGAACAAGACCCACACGCCGATCCACAACTGGCGTTGGTACCGGGTCAGCTCCGGCTTGAAATCCACCAGCGCCACGCGCAGCCCGTTGAAAGCGTGATATAACAATGCGCCGGCTAAAAAGATTTCGCCGATGCCAAAGGGAACGGACTTGTAGAGCTTGAGGGCTTCTTGGTAGAGCGGCGGGTAAAAGTAAACGAACGAGGTATCTGCAATGTGAATCGTCAGAAACGCCAAGATACCCAGGCCGCTCAGGCGGTGGAAAATCCACGCCCACTGCCCCCAGCGGCCCTGATACTTGACACTCTGTTCCAGCGTCAGGCCGAGGTTGTTGATTGACATGCGGTTCTCCTCCTCCCGATTGCGGACTGGCACAGCAGAATGGCCGTCCGACCTTCAGCCGAGCTGCGCCAACAATTCCGCCGGCGCCAAGACAGGGATTGTCGCGGCTTTAAAATCTGCCTTGTTGCGGGTCACAATCGCGTCGAGACCCGCGATACTGGCTCCGGCGATCAAAGTTGTCTTCGAAATCGTCTCCGGGCAACGCGTCTGCTTGTTCCAGGGTTTGACGATCAACAGCACAGATTTCAAATGCTTCGAGGCAGGTATGTATCGCCACGCGCGCAGCTTCCAGTCCCTTATGCCGACAAGCAATGTAGAAAACATCCGTAAGCGCCGAGGCCAGGATATAGCCGACGATGCGCCCCTCGTCGTTAGCCTGCCAGACGGCGGCAGCCTCCTTCGCCCAAGGCTCGCGCCGGAGCAGTACATCTAACACCACGTTAGTATCAAACAAAACGCGCATCAGCCGTATTTCTCCGTGCGATGCCCACGCAGCCACTGTTCGACCTCAGCATCAGATGGTGCAGGCCGCTCTGTGGCTAAAAGACCCCAAGCTTTTTCCAAGGTGTTGCGCTTGGGTCGAGTAGCTGTTTGAGCCGAGACCTGTTGACGCGCTCTAGCGTCCATCTCGATGCGTTGCAGGCGTCGGTACTCGTCATAGGGCACCAGCACGAGCACTGGTTTGCCGGCGCGCTCCAGTATGACTGGCCGGCTCACGATTTGCTCAGTCAACGCCGTGTAGGTTGCTGTTGGCTCATTCACGCGCTTTTCGTCGTCCATTGCACGTTTCCTTACAGATTCGCAATCACCGCGCTGGCGAATTCGCTCGTCTTGACCTCTTTTGCGCCGTCCATCAGCCGGGCAAAATCATACGTGACGATCTTTTGGCCGACAGTCTTGACGTAGGCATCCACAATCGCCTTGGCCGCTTCCTTCCAGCCAATATATTCTAGCATCATCACGCCTGAAAGCAACAGGCTGCCGGGGTTCACCTTGTCCAGGTTGGCGTACTTGGGCGCAGTGCCATGCGTCGCTTCGAACACGGCCACAAAGTCGGCGATGTTTGCGCCGGGCGCGATGCCCACGCCGCCCACTTCTGCCGCCACCGCGTCGCTGAGGTAATCGCCGTTCAGGTTCGGCGCAGCGATCACGTCGAACTCGTCCGGGCGCAGGAGCATCTGCTGGAACATGATGTCGGCGATGCGATCCTTGATGACGACGCGAAGCCTGCCGTCGGCCTGTTGGCCCTGACCGAGTTCTTGTTCGGTGACGGTGACGTCGCCAAACTCTTGTTTCGCCAGCTCATAGCCCCACTTCATGAACGCGCCTTCGGTGTACTTTTGAATGTTGCCCTTGTGCATGAACGCCACGCTCTTGCGGCCATTCTCGAGCGCGTAGCGGATAGCCTTGCGCACAAGCCGCTTGGTGCCGAACTCGGTGATCGGCTTGATGCCGATGCCGGCCGCCTCACTGATCTTGGTTCCCAGGTTCTCGTTGAGCAAGCGGATGGCCTTGACGGCCTCCTGGCTGCCGCTCGCCCACTCGATGCCCATGTAGACGTCTTCGGTGTTTTCTCGAAAGATGACAATGTCCACCTTGTGCGGTTCGCGCAACGGGCTGGGGATGCCTGGATACCATTTGACCGGGCGGACGCAAGCGTAGAGGTCAAGCAACTGCCTCAGGCTGACGTTGAGGCTGCGGAATCCGCCGCCGACCGGCGTGGTCAACGGGCCTTTGATCGCCACAATGAACTCTTGACATGCCTTGAGTGTGTCGGGCGGCAGAGGGTCGTTGTACATCGCCATCGCTTCCTCGCCCGCATACAGTCGCATCCACGCGACCTTGCGGTTACCTCCATAAGCTTTTTGCACCGCCGCATCCCAGATGCGCAGCGAGGCGCGGGTAATATCCGGCCCGATGCCGTCGCCCCACATGATGCCGAGGATGGGGTTATCCGGCGCGACGAGCTGGCCGTCTCGTATTTCGATTTTCTTGCCGTCTGCTGGTACTGTGACTTTATCAAACATGCTAGTCTCCTCCGGTCCTTGCTTTTAAGAGCGCGCCAATTTCCTCGGCATGTTCCTCTTCGTGGCTGGCAAAGATCGCAACGACCTGCGCAATCGTGCCAGTCCGCCCCCAGGGGAAGAGCAGCGGTTCCTGGAATTTCTCTGGCGGCATCTCCAGGATAGCCGCTTTGAACTGCTCGCGCGATAGCTCCCATTCCTTGACGGTCTGCTCGTAGGTGAGCGCCTCGCAAGTGGCGACAGACTGGGCGTTGTAGAAATCAATGCCCCGCACCGCCGGTGTAGCAGGCTCTTGGCCGCCTGCGTGAGCGCGCAGCGAAGAAATCGTAGCATAGACCTTTCCGGATAGGGAGATTTCACTGCCAATG
>CAYHAR010000094.1:0-8870 GCA_964354595.1 uncultured Anaerolineae bacterium
TCTTTCCGCCCGATAAAAACCCGCCCGCGCGCACGACCGTCCAGGCGGCCAAGCTGCCCCTCGGCGCGCTCGTGGAGATTGATGCCGTCGCGTTGATCAAATAAGTGGCGCTATGCCCAAAGAAACGATTTTACTCGTTGACGACGAGCGCAACATTGTAGACCTGGCGCGGATGTACCTGGAGCAGGAAGGCTTTAAAGTCGAAGCGGCTTTCGACGGCAAAACCGCGCTGGAAAAAATTCAATCGCTCCAACCGGCGCTCGTCGTGCTCGATTTGATGTTGCCGGGCGTGGATGGCTGGGAGGTCTGCCGCCGCGTGCGGGCCAACTCGGACGTGCCCATCATCATGCTCACCGCGCGCGACGACGACGTGGACAAGATCGTGGGGCTGGAGCTGGGCGCGGACGATTACCTCACCAAGCCGTTCAACCCGCGCGAGCTGGTGGCGCGCGTCAAGGCGATTTTGCGCCGCGCCGGACACGAGCCTTCGGGCGCCAAGCCCATCGCGCTCGGCGACCTCGTCGTGGACCCGGCTCGCCGCGAGGTGACGGTCGCAGGCAAGCCGGTGGAGCTTCGCACCAAAGAATTCGACCTGCTGATGGCGCTGGCGGAAAATCGCGGCCTGGTGCTGTCGCGTGATAAACTGCTCGAGCTGGCCTGGGGCTATGACTTTGCCGGGCAGACGCGGACGGTGGACGTTCACGTGGCGCACTTGCGCGACAAGCTCACGGGCAGCAACGTCGAGATCGAGACCGTGTGGGGAGTCGGGTACAAGTTAGTCGTGTAGCAGTCTGTCGGAGAACCCCGTACGCGAAGTGTAGGGCCTTGTGCCCGTCACCACAACGCCCACAAGGGGCTTAAACTACGCCTCTCCGACAGGCTGCTAGTCCAAGTCGCACAGTCGGAGTAAACATGACGGTTGATGACGTGAGGCAGGCGCTGGAACGTCCGCTGCCCGGGCTGAGCGCGCAAGCGCGCATGGCCCCGCCCTACCGGCGTGAACAGGTTGAGACAGCCCTGAATCCCCCGGCAGATTGCAAACAAGCCGGGGTGCTCGTTTTGCTCTATCCGCAGGACGGGCAGTTGTGCTTTCCACTCACCCGGCGACCGGATCACGTCGAGTTTCACAAAGGGCAAATCAGCCTGCCGGGCGGCTCGCGGGAAAACGGCGAATCACTTTTACAAACCGCGCTGCGTGAAACGCAAGAGGAAATCGGCGTGGAAGCGAACGCCGTCGAGGCGCTCGGCAAGCTCACGTCGCTGTATGTCCCGCCGAGCAATTTCTGCGTGCAGCCGTTTGTGGGCTACGTGGCACGCCGACCCAATTTCCGATTAGAGGCAATCGAAGTGGCCGAGTTGATTAAAGCGCCGCTGGCGGCGTTGCTCGACCCGGCCGCCGCGCGCCAAGAAGATTGGGAGATTCGCGGAGGCATCTGGCGGATCCCATTCTACCAGTTTGGCTCGCACAAAGTCTGGGGCGCAACGGCGATGATTTTGGCCGAATTTGCGGCGATACTGGAAGGAACACCATGATTGACATTCCTGGCGTGCAATCGTCCTGGCTCAAAGATGCTCAGAGCTACAAGGTGCTGTTGGCCGTCTTGGCGCATCCCGACGACGAAACCTTTGGCCCCGGCGGGACACTGGCCCGCTACGCCGCCGAGGGTGTGGACGTTCACTATGCCTGCGCCACACGCGGCGAGGTGGGCACCGTGGACGCAGAACTGTTGCAAGGTTTTGCTACCACGGGCGACCTGCGCTGGTCGGAGCTGGAAGCAGCGGTGAAAATCTTGGGCCTGACCGGGGTGCATTGGCTGGGCTACCGCGATAGCGGGATGCCCGGCTCGGAAGACAATCGTCACCCCGATGCGCTCGTGCAAGCCGACCACGACGTTCTCGTCGGCAAGATCGTCGCGACCATCCGCACGCTGCGCCCGGAAGTCGTCGTCACGTCCGACCCGTGCGGCGGCTATGGTCACCCGGATCACGTCTCTATCCACTATGCCGCCAAGAAAGCATTTGACCTCGCTGGCGACCCGGCGCAGTACCCGGAGCAAATCGCGCAGGGGCTTGAACCTTTTGCGCCGCAAAAGCTTTACTATACCGCGTTCCCCAAGGGATTCCTCAAATTCGTCGTGACCGCCATGCGGCTGTTGGGACGCGATCCTGAGAAGTTCGGGCGCAACCAAGACATCAACCTGGCCGAGATCGCCTCGTGGGAGCAACAGGTCACAACGCGGATTGACGTCAGCCGCTTTCTGGAGGTCAAGCAAAAAGCCAGCACATGTCACAAGAGCCAGGCTGGGCCGGGCGGGGTGTTCAACTGGCTGCCGGGACCGGTTCGCCGCCGAGTGATGGGCGCAGAGACGTTCACCCGCGCGCAGCCGCCGGTCAACGGCAAGCCGCCGCAGGAGACTGACTTGTTCGCGTGATAGCGCCCATGCGGCTCCCGGCGTCTCGGACACCGGGGGCTTTTTTTGCCTCTTGACACAGAACGCATGTTCGCATATAATATAGCCAGACTTGGGAAATCGGTTGGGAATTTGGGAAATCAGGAGGCAGATTATGGCTCTCTCGGACAAGCAGCGCAAGATGATCGAATTCATCGCGGACTATGTTCACCAGCACCCCTACCCGCCCAGCGTCCGCGAAATCTTGGGTGGCGGTGGCATCTCGTCCACCTCGGTCGTGGCGTATAACCTCAACGCGCTCGAACGCCAGGGGTACATTGCGCGCGATAAAGAAATCTCGCGTGGCATTCGCTTGCTCAAAGACGCAGAAGGGCGGCAATTCGTCAGGCCGAATGTCGCTTTTGTGGGCGATGGCCCGGACATCTTTCAGGTTCCGCTGCTGGGCGTCATCGCCGCGGGCGAGCCAATCCCCATCCCCAGCAGCAACTTTTCGCCGATGGGCGACCAGGTCGTCAAGCTGACGCGAGACATTATCCGCGAGCAGGAGGGCTTGTACGCGCTCCAGGTGCGCGGCAACTCGATGGTGGATGCGTTGGTCCACGATGGCGATATTGTCGTGATGAAACATCAGAAAGAGGCCCGCAATGGCGAGATGGTGGCCGTCTGGCTCAAGGACAAGGAAGAGACCACGCTCAAGCGTTTCTACAATGAAAAGAGCAAAGGCAAGCGGCGCATCCGATTGCAACCGGCCAACCCGACGATGCAGCCGATCTACGCTGACCCCAGCAACGTCGAGATTCAAGGCAAAGTCGTGCTCGTGCTGCGCAAGCTGCAATGACCTCGACGGCTGTTCTCCGCCCGGCCCCGTGCCGGGCTTTTTTTGTCTCTCCCGCCCGCGCCCCCGGAATGAGGTTTGCAACTTTTTGAGCTATAATCCGTAATAATTGATGAAAGCGGCCTGCAATGGGCCGGGAGTGCGCACTCTTGTACGACAATGAACCCGCCGACATCACGGCAGCCAGACGCGGCAATGCAGCTGCGTTCACCCGCCTGGTCGAGGCGTATCAAAGACCTGTCTACAATCTAGCCTATCGAATGCTGGGCAACGCTGATGAAGCCGAAGAGGCTGCCCAGGAGACGTTCCTGCGCGTATATACGCAGCTCGGAACGTATCAACCGGGGCGCAAGTTTAGCTCGTGGCTGCTTTCGATTGCGTCGCACCATTGCATTGATGTTCTGCGGCGCAGGCGGCTGACCTGGCTTTCGATTGAGGACGAAGAAGCGCCCGCCGAAATGTTGACCAGCGACGCGCCTGGCCCTGAGGACACGATGCTTCAAAACGAACAAGAGACGACCGTGCGCAAGATGCTGGCAACGCTCCCGCCGGATTATCGGCTGCCGGTCGTGCTGCGCTACTGGCACGAGTTATCTTACGAAGAGATTGCGGAAGCGACACATAGCACCGTCAGCGCCGTCAAGTCCAAGCTGTTCCGCGCGCGGGCGATGCTGGCGAATCAAGTTGGGCAGTTTCAAACGAGTGGATGAGGTGAGACGATGGCGCACGATTACGGCGAACGAATGTCGTTGATGTTGGATGGGCGATTGAACGCGCGGGAGCGAGCGGATTTGACGGCTCACCTGGCGACGTGCGAGGAATGCCGCGCGCGATGGGCCGCATTTCAGCAAGTGGATCGCGTTTTGGCCAGCGCGGCTCAGGTCGCGCCCGCGCCCGGATTTGCAGCGCGGTTTGCGGGGAGACTGGCGCGCCAGCCAGCTCGACGCACAGCGCCCCGACGAGTGTTCGCCGGAATCGGTGCGTTTGCCACCGGAGCAGCCGCCATTGCGCTTCTCGCCGTGCCCATGCTTTTGGCTGTGTGGGAAGGCATTCGCACTCTAGTGCAAGGCGCGCCCTTGTTGTTGGGCAGCCTGGTTGCAGGCGCGCCAACTCAATTAGGTTACTCGATCTCGCTGGCGGCGCGGTGGCTCGTGACGCTGCGCGCGCTGAATGAGGCCGGTCAATCAATCATCGGCGCGCTCTCACCTTCTGCCGGGCCGATCTTGGCCGGCTACGTTCTGATGCTGGTCGTCGTCGTGGCAGCCTGGGCCACAGTGATGCGCGCAGTGTCCGGGCGACAAAACACGATGACGCTGCCGGTGCTGGTTTTTTAAACGACAGACAACAGTCCGCCGACCGCAATTGATCATCTGCGGTCTCCGGCTTTGGCCAGAGTCGGCAATCGGCGGCCTCGGAAAAAATCTTGTGCCACAACTGGCATGAACTGGGAGGATTTGTGATGAAGAAAACTTGGTTTGCGTTGATGGTTCTGGTTCTAGCAACGCTCGTGGCGATGCCCGCGATGGCAGCCGAGCCGGAGCTTGCGCCCACGGCGACGGCAACAGCAACGACGACGCCGGTTCCGACCTTTACGCCTCTGGCGACGTACACGCCGCTCCCCACTTATACGCCACAGGCGACCTTTACGCCGCAGCCCACGTACACGCCGTTGCCTACGCTCACCGCTCAGCCGACAGTTGCGCCGACCGCCGAGGCTCTGCCGCGCATAGAGATCGGCGATGGAGAAGGCAAAGTCGTCTTTGGCGGATCGTACACGCTGCGCTCTGGCGAGCGGCTTGGCGGCGACTTGGTGGTCTTTGGCGGCGACGCCAAGCTGGAAGCCAATAGCCGCGTGGATGGCAACGTCGTCGTGATCGGCGGCGAGGCTGACATCGCCGGGCGCGTGCAGGGGGACGTGGTTGCGGTCGGCGGCTCGACGCATCTGCGCTCGTCGGCTAAAGTGGATGGACAAGTCGTGCGCGTCGGCGGGACGTTCCGCCAGGATGAAGGCGCCCAAGTTCGCGGCGGCGATGCGAGCGGCGTCGAGATTCCGCCCCTGCCGCCGGTCGTGCCGCGCCCGCCACGCATGGACTGGTGGGAAACCAGCACGTGGGGATTCTTTGGTTTGCTCCGGCACACGTTGCGCGTCTTGGGCACGACCCTTGTGCTGGCGCTGCTAGCCGCGCTCGTCGTCGCGCTGTGGCGCGAGCCAATAGAGCGTGTAGGTCACACCCTCACCCACGCCGCCGGTACAAGTTGGGTCGTCGGCCTGTTGACAATAGTAACGTCCGCCATCCTCACTGTGCCGCTGGCGCTCATCTCAGGAGTGTTGACCTTGGTCTGCATCGGCTTGTTCGGTCTCGGTTTCATCAGCGTCGCCTGGCTGATGCTGGCTATCGCCGGGCTGATGGGCTGGATCGCGCTCGGTCAACTCGTCGCTGACCGGCTGCTCAAAGCGTTGGGCGCGCGCTATCCAACGCCGGCGGCATCCGCAGCGATCGGCACAGCGATCATCACGCTCTTGTGGATGGGACTGGAGCCATTCTGCGGATTGGGCTGGCTGTTCTTTGCGGTGCTCGCACCGCTCGGATTGGGCGCGGTTTTGCTGACACGCTTTGGCTCGCGGGACTATTCATCGAGCTACACACCGCCCGCGCCAATCACGCCCAGCAAAGCGCCCACGCCAGAGCCGCCACAATTCGCCTCGGTCGCGCCGACGCCAGCGCCGGATTCGACTCCGTCCAGCGAGCCGCCCGCGCCGTCCGAGGAAACTCTGCCTGCATCGCCACTCGACAAGCCAGTAGGCGAAATCTGAGTCTCGACCGTAGACCGCAGTCAAGCTACAAACGGCACGGGGGCTGAACAATTCATTCAGCCCCCGTTCGATTTCCGATCCGTTTATTCCGCTAACCCGTATCTCATCGTCCCCGCAGTCTCATGCGCGCCCCGTGACAGTGTGGGCAATACGCTCCGACGTATTCGCGCCCACACTGCGGACAAGTGCGCGGCTGCACCTCGCGCTTGTCGTCCAGTGAGGCTGCGATGAGCACGATCTCCTGCCCCTCGTACTGTGCCAGCCAGGCCTCCACATCCGCTCCCGACACCGTCCACTTGCCCTCGGTCGACCGGTGCAAATGCCCGCGCGTCACGCTGGCCTCCAGGTCATACGCTGCCGTCGCCAATTCCAACACACTCGCCTTACGCGCTGACATTAAACTCCTCCTCGCTGGATGCGGCTGCCTCTTCAGGCTTTTCGGCCAGCACCGTCTGATCTCGCCGCACAATGTAACGGTACAAATCACGCGCGACCATCGTCGCCGGAAAGATGGCCTGCGCTTCGGCCAGAATGTCTTTTTCGTGGTAGCGGCGACTGACGTGCGTCAGGATCAATTGGCGCACATTCGCCTGCTGCGCCAACGTCGCCGACTGCGTGGCCGTCAAGTGGCCGTATTGCTGCGCCATCTCGGCTTCTTGGTTCAGATACGTCGCTTCGATCACCAGCGCATCCGCGCCGCGCACGGCTTCCACCAGGTCGTCAATCCGGCCTGCATCGCCCACCATAGCCAGGCTGGCCCCCTGCTCCACCGGGCCGAGCACGTCGTCGGGCGCAATCACGCGGCCATCGGAAAGCGTGACGCTTTGCCCGGCGACCAGTTGCTTGCGCTCTGGCCCGCGCGGCACGCCCAACGCCTCCGCCCGGTCGTCCAAAAACGGGCGATGGGGCTTTTCGCGGAACACAAAGCCAAAGCAGCCAGAGGCGCCTCGATGCGTGACCGGAAACGCGAAAAGCTCAAAATGCTGATCCTGCATCACGCGGCCCGGCTTGATCTCGATAAACCTGAGCGCCATCGGCGGCCTGGCCCCGCGCAGCACGACCTTGAACAACAAATCCTGCACGCGCTCTAGCGTGGCGCGGCCACCGTAAATGTCCATCTGCTCGATGGTCTCCCACCGCATGAACGTGCTGAGCAGCCCGGCCAGGCCCAGGATGTGATCCAGGTGGCCGTGCGTGAGCAGAATTTTATCCAGCCGCTTGAATCCCAGCCCGCTCTTGAGGAGCTGCCGCTGCGTGCCTTCGCCGCAATCCACCAGGAAGCGGTATTGATGATACATCACCATCTGGGCCGACAGCCCGCGCCGCACCGATGGCGCAGAAGCAGAGGTGCCCAGGAACACGATGTCAAACATAGTGATCAGTGATCAGTGATCAGTAATTAGCGACAAGTCACTGGTCGCCGACGGCCGACCGCTGATGGCAATTTCACCCGGCTCGCCTTCAGACCCGGTGATAGTAATTTGCACGTCGAGAAACTGGCGGACGACCCAGACGTTGGTGAGCAAGTGCTGTGTGACGCAGCACGTCGTCCAGCGCGATTGGCCGACAGCGAGCACAGCAAGCAACACGAGTTGGTCGGCCAGGTGCAAATCTGCGGCGGCATTGCTTTTGTGATGCGCCAGGAAATCACGGCACGCCGATTCGGCGACTTGCTCAGACGGCAATCCCTTGCGCCCATAGGCCGTGAATCCGGCGATGCTGTGCTCATACTCGGCAAAGAGAAAAATGCCGGCGCCCGGTCCGGTCGCCTCGACGTGCGCCGCCTCCACGTGGCTCTTGATACCCGCGTCCTTCAACACGTTCGCCGCGCGGCTCGCCATCCGCTGCGCAATGTGCGAAGGCAAGTTGGACACCGCGGCGACGCCCCACACTCTGCGCAGCGCCCCGCGCTCCGTCAGCGTGATTGGCGCAATCTGCTTGGTCGGCTGAATCTTGGCTGTGACCTCGCCGCCGCCCGCCGGATACCAGCCGTATCGCCGCAACTCGATGTGGGCGCGAATCCCCATGCGCCAAAGCGTGGGCAGGTAGACGTGCTGGATGTACGGGAATGGCGGGCTGAACGGCGCGTGCGTCCCGCCGCGAATCGTCAGGTGCGATTCGCCGCTGGCCCTCGCCAGCGGCAAAAGCGCCGTTTGCAAAATGAGCGTCGTCGCCCCGGCGCTGCCGCCCGCTCCGCGGCGCGCTTCGGTCACGTCAAAAGCATACTCGCCCGCTTGCGGCGGATGCGTCGGCCTGAACACGAGCGACTGCGAGCCAAGCGCATCGCCCTGCAATTCCGCGCCGCAAATCGCCGCCGCCGCGCGCACCGAAGTCAGGTGTTGCGCTTGCAAGCCCGGCTTGGGCCGCGCCGCGCGAATGTTGTAAAGGCGCAACGGTCGCCCGGCGATGGCCGCCAGCGCCAGGCTTGTGCGCAGCACCTGCCCGCCGCCCTCGCCGAACGAGCCGTCAATCGCAATCATCGCATCGCACCGGTAGACGCCCCGGCGGGGCGTCTCTACGGCAGGGCATCCCTACTGCGCCCGCGCAATCGCCGTGAGCAACAACACGACAATCGCCAACACCATGTTGATTTGCGCTGCCCGCGCCTGGCGACGGGTCAAGGCTTCCATCTCTTCGGGCTTGGCCTTGCCCGCCGAAAGCAGCATGGCCGTCCGGTGAATGTCCGGCTGAAGCACCTGGGTCATGTACAACGCGGTGGCGATCATGCCGCCGACGGCCATGTGCTTGAGCAGGATCGCTTTGGCCCACGTGTTGGCAAAATTCAAAAAGCCGACATAGTGCGTGCTCG
>CAYHAR010000094.1:8970-11695 GCA_964354595.1 uncultured Anaerolineae bacterium
ATCGCTTTGGCCCACGTGTTGGCAAAATTCAAAAAGCCGACATAGTGCGTGCTCGAAGTGAGTTGCACCATGCCGGTAACGATCAACACGATCAGGCTGAGGCCGGCCAGCGGGCCAAAGCGCCGCCGGATCGCCGCAAACACTCGGGCGCTCTCCGGCTGATCTTTCAGGGCCGGCGTCACCACCAGCGCCATGAACACGATCCCGCCGATCCATACGACGGTGGCGATCATGTGAAGCATGTAGCTGGTGGCCAACCACTGCGGCGTGACCATCGTCTCTCCTGCCCATGGGTCGCGGGCGATTATACCCCAAAAGCAAAAACCCGTTTTCTCGCCCTAGGCGGAAAACGGGTTTCTGCTCCCACCTACTCGCGGCTACGCAGGTGCGGAAACAACACCACCTCGCGAATCGTGTCTCGATCCGTGAACAGCATCGCCAGCCGGTCCACGCCCATCCCAAACCCGCCGTTGGGCGGCATTCCGTATTTCATCGCGTTCAGATAATCCTCGTCCATCGGATGCGCTTCTTCGTCGTCGGCCTGGTAGAGTTGTGCCATCTCGACAAAGCGCGCCTCTTGGTCGAGTGGGTCGTTCAGCTCGCTAAAGGCGTTGCCCATCTCGATGCCGCCGATGAAAAACTCGAAC
The DNA here is from genome assembly GCA_964354595.1 of uncultured Anaerolineae bacterium. Classification (GTDB taxonomy): domain Bacteria; phylum Chloroflexota; class Anaerolineae; order Fen-1058; family Fen-1058; genus JBGLNJ01. The sequence goes on from CAYHAR010000094.1 coordinate 9,618, forward strand.
CGCTCGACGTGCATCGGGTCTTGCGGCTTGCGCTTGGCCAGCGGCGAAATCTCGCGCGGGTAATCGGTCACGAACGCCGGCTGGATGAGTTTCGGTTCCACGTAATCGCCCAGCAATCCGTCCACCAGTTTGCCCCACGTCGCGTTTTCCGGCGCGTGGCCTCCAATGGCGAGAATCGCCTGGCGGAGGCTCGCCGCGTCACGATGCTCCATGTAATCAATCTCGCTGTACTGGCGGATGGCGTCGCGCAGCGTCACGCGCCGCCAGGGCGGAGCCAACTCGATCTCGTTACCCTTGAACGTGATCTTGGTCTTGCCCAGCACCTCGCGCGCGGCAAAGGCCACCATCTCTTCCGTCAGCCTCATCACGTCGTTATAGTCCAAGTAAGCCGCGTAAAACTCAAGTTGCGTAAATTCGGGATGGTGCTTGTAGCTGACGCCCTCGTTGCGAAAATCGCGCCCGATCTCGTACACGCGCTCGTATCCGCCGACGAGCAACCGCTTGAGATACAGCTCAAAGCTGATACGCAAATACAAGTCTTGATGCAATTGGTTGTGGTGCGTGACGAACGGTCGAGCCGCCGCGCCACCGTAAATCGGTTGCAAGATGGGCGTCTCGACTTCGAGAAAGCCTTGCCCATCGAGAAAGCATCGCAGCGCGGAAACAGTCTTGGCGCGCGTGATGAACACCTCACGCACTTCGGGGTGAACCGCCAGGTCAGCATATCGCTCGCGGTAGCGCCGCTCGGTATCGGCAAACTCACTAAAGCGCACCACCTGCCCGTCCACGACTTGCTCTTTTGCCATTGGGAGCGGCTGGATGGACTTGGTAATCACACGCCACGTCTTGACGTGCAGGCTGACCTCGCCCGTCTTGGTGCGGAACATGCTCCCTTGTGCTTCGAGGAAATCGCCCAGGTCCACATCGCGCAAGAGCGTTTGATACGATGCTTCACCCACATCGTTGACGCGCCAGTAGAATTGCAAGCGGCCCGAGCCATCTTCAATGTGTCCGAACGCTGACTTGCCCATGGCGCGAAAGCTTCGCAGCCGCCCGGTGACAGACGCCTCCACCTCGCCGCCGTTCTTTTCGACCGCCTCGAACGCGGCGATGGCCTGGGCCGTCGTGTGCGTGCGCTTGACGCGCGCCGGGTACGGATCGGCTCCGGACTCGATCAGCCGCTGCAGCTTGGTCAGTCGCTCACGTTCGAGATCGTCTTGGGGTTGCATAGATTTTCTCCCTTGACCTCAGGTTTTGCGCCAACGCCTCAGAGGTCAGATATTACAAAAAAGGCCCATGCGCCTCACTACGGTTCGCGCATGGACCGGGCGGATGAACTCTTGGCGCTAGCGAATGGCAATAATCTGAAAGGACAACACGCCCGCCGGCGCGCTCACCGTGACCGTATCGCCTACGCGCTTGCCCAGCAGCGCGCGGCCCAGCGGGCTTTGATTCGAGATGCGGCCCTGGCGCGGATCGGCCTCTGCCGAGCCGACGAGGTGATACGTCTCCGGCTCGCCGCCCTCCTCGACAATCGTCACCGTGCTGCCCAACACCACCTGGTCACGGTGCTTGCCCTCCTGGATGATGACCGCGTTCCTAATCATCGTCTCCAGAGTGAGAATGCGGCCTTCGACGAACGACTGCTCGTTTTTGGCGTCGTCGTACTCGGCGTTCTCGTCAATGTCGCCCTCGCCCATGGCGTCGTGCAGCCGTTGAGCGACTTGGGCGCGCTTGACGGTGCGCAAATATTCTAGCTCGTCCTCAAGTTTCCTGAGGCCGTCGCGGGTAACGTAGATTGGTTGTTCAGTCGCACTCATGCTTTCCCTCAATGTTCCCCTGGCTGAACGAGGTTTGGAAAAAAAAACGCCCGAGGCGCTCCCCACTGATTAGTAAGACAAGGACTGAGAGCGGGGGCTTCTCAGTCCGTCCGATATGACCAGGGCACATTATAACGGATTTCGCGCAAAATGTCCAGAACCAAAATGTAGGGCAATGTAGGGCAAGATGCCATCTTGTCCTGCAGGTTACTCTGATCCTATGGCCTAGCACTCGCTGTAGCCGCACGAGTAACACTT
>CAYHAR010000094.1:11795-14843 GCA_964354595.1 uncultured Anaerolineae bacterium
CAGGTTACTCTGATCCTATGGCCTAGCACTCGCTGTAGCCGCACGAGTAACACTTGCGGCAGCCTTCTTCCTGGATCAGCGAAGCCTGCCCGCAGTCTGGGCACAGATCGCCCAGCTTGAACGCCAATTGCTTGCCCCCGGCTTCCGGGGCGCGATCCATGCGCTCCCCCGGCGATACGCGCTGCCCCAGGTACTCGGCCAAGACGTGCGCCACGCCGTCCGGCAGCGAGAGGACGCGGTTGGGGCCAAAGCCGAGTGGCCGCCCGCCGCCAATGCCGCTGAGCTGGTCAACGATCTCGATCAGCCGCTCGGTCGGCGGGACCGGCGAGGACAACCGCAAAATGAACGAAATGAGGCGGCCCATCGCCTCCGACACAGCATACGTCTCGCTGCCCGCCTTGCTGGTGTGCATGAACACTTCGAACGGCTCGCCGCCGCCGTTCTCGTTGATGGTGACAAACATCGTGCCCAACGGCGTGCCCATCCGATACGTCTTGCCCTGCAGCGCTTTGGGGCGCGGCTTTTTGGCGGGCAAGACGGCTTCTTTCTGCTCTTTGGCTTGCCGGGTCGCTTGTGTTTCCAGCACCACCTTTTCGCGCGAGCCGGTCACGTAGATGGTCAAGCCCTTGCAGCCCAACTCCCACGCCATAAAGTACGCCCGCGCCACATCGTCCGCTGTGGCCGTGGCCGGCAGGTTGGTCGTCTTGGAGATCGAGTTGTCCACAAAGCGTTGGAGCGCGGCCTGCATCCGCACGTGCTCTTCGAACGTAATATCCTGCGAAACGACAAACGTATGGCGGATAGATTCCGGCACCTCGGCCACGTCCTGGCACGAGCCTTTCAGCATCACCTGCTCGTAAATCTTTTGGCGAGCCTCTTGCCCCAGTCCTGCTTTGACCAGCGCACGCTCGAACAGCGGGCTGGCATAGGTCAGCTCGAGGTCGTGGCCGTTGTCGTTGACGTGGCGGATGTAGGCCAGCGCAAACACTGGCTCGCAGCCATAAGCTTCGCACCCGGCGACGGTAGCAATCGTTCCGGTCGGAGCGATGGTCGTCTGCGCGGCGTTGCGGATGCCGTGCTTTTTGATCTCTTCGACAACGCTGTTCCAATCTAGTCGTGGGCGGCCCCAGTCGCGCGAGTAGGGCGACAGCGGCGTGGGCGGCTGCCATTTGAGATGCCGGGGATCGTAAATGCTGCCCTCAATCGCCGGGAACGGCCCGCGCTCGCGCGCCAGGCTGACGCTGGTCTTGATCGCGTGGTAACGAACAAACTCGATCACCTGCCCGGCGAACTCGAGCGATTCCTCGCTGCCGTAGCGAATCCCCTGGTGATACATCAGGTCGCCCAGGCCCATGATGCCCAGGCCGATGCGCCGCGCGCGCAGAGCCGCTTCCTTCAACTGCGGCACCGACGGCACGTACTGGTTGACTGTCACCACATTGTCGAGAAAACGCGTCGAAAGCACGACAGACTCTTCCAGCTTGCGCCAGTCTACGGCGTCTTCCGGCGTGACATGTCGAGCCAGGTTGATGGAGCCCAGGCAGCAGTTTTCGTATGATCCTAAATATTGCTCACCACACGGGTTTGTTGCCTCCAGTTCATACAGATGCGGAACGGGGTTTGTTCGATTGGCCGTGTCCAGGAACAGCACGCCCGGCTCGCCGTTGTGATGCGCGTGCTTGACGATCTCACCGAACACGTCCCGCGCGCGGACCACCTTCCACACCTTGCCATCGTGCGGCGCAACCAACTCCAAGTCACGGTCCTCCTGGACCGCGCGCATGAATTCGTCCGTGATGCCCACCGAGATGTTAAAGTTGGTGATCTGGTCTTCGCTCGTCTTGCAGCGAATAAAATCCATGATGTCGGGGTGATCCACGCGCAGCACGGCCATATTGGCTCCGCGCCGCGAGCCGCCCTGGGCGATCTCGCCAAACGCTTTGTCGTACACGCGCAAAAAGCCGACCGGCCCGGTGGCCTGCCCGCCCGACGACGCCACGAAAGCGCCGCGAGGCCGCAGGCGCGAGAATGAAAACCCGTTGCCCCCGCCGGTCTGCTGGATGAGCGCGGCATCGCGCAGCGTCTGAAAGATGCCATCGCCGCGCCGCCCCATGTCATCCGAAATCGGAAGGACAAAGCACGCAGCCAACTGGCCCAGCGGCGTTCCCGCGCCTGTGAACGTGGGCGAGTTGGGGAAAACGCGCAAGCCGCTCAACAAGCGATAGAACGCCTCTTCCGTCGCCGCCACGTCGCCATAGTCGCTTTCGGGCTGGGCGATGGCGCGCGCCACGCGGCGAAACATTTCGTCCGGCGTCTCGATCGGCTTGCCATCTGGCCCTTTGCGAAGATACCGCTTGGCGAGAACGGTGTGCGCATTATCGGAAAGGGAAACGGATTCGTGAGCCGTTTGGCTGATAACAGTTCGAATCGCGTCCGACATCACATCTCCTCCAAAAAGTAAAGGGCAGTCATTCCACGCGCGCACGGGGGCGCTACAAACACAACCGTCCCTCAAATACGCAAACCAACATTTGTACCCGAGGGACGGTCAACTATCGCTCTAGAATTCGATCAATCTCTCGCCGCACGGCCTCCACATCCGCCAGCCCCAAATACACCATCGCGTACCGGATGTACGCGACCTGATCCAACTCCTTCAAGCCCGCAATGACCATGTCGCCGATCATCTTGGCCGGCACCTCGGTCTTGCCGGCAGACTGGATGCGCGCCTCGATGCGATCCACCAACCCCTCCAGCGATTCGCTGGGGATGGGCCGCTTGGCGCACGCCACCCGGAGGCCCGTGAGCAACTTTTGGCGGTCGAACGACTCGCGCCGTCCATCGCGCTTCACCACCACCGTCGCCGTCGAGACCACCCGCTCGACCGTGGAAAAGCGCTTGCCGCATTTGAGACATTCACGACGGCGGCGGATGCCTCCCGCCTGCGCCTCGTGAGCTGTGTCCAATACTCGACTTTCGGATTCACCGCAGTATGGACATTTCATCGAGTCAACTCCTGGTGCAACGCCTATATCTGGGGGATAGAGT
>CAYHAR010000095.1:0-13263 GCA_964354595.1 uncultured Anaerolineae bacterium
TCCCAAAATACAAGTTGTCTGGGCCAATGGTATACAACGTCAACCTTGTCTACTATGGCGGGATTAGCAACAAGCCGAGGACAGCAAAATATGTTCTTGACCTTTCGCTACATCGCGGTACTGTATCAGCCAAAGAATCGTGAATGCGCCCAAGTTATGGTCGGGGCGACAGTCGCCCGCCGCCCCGCCACTCATCCCCTTCGGGCCGTGCGTGCGCAAAGCGTCCCTTCACACGGCTCTTCGTCGCAAGTGCCACACTTGCCTGCGCTGTCACCGACGCGAGTCGGGGATCGCGGGACAAGGCGCGAATGGCGTTGTGCTTCATCGAGGGTGTGGTAAAATTGTAATGGAATAATGGCAGTGTCAGAGCGCCACGAGAACTCGAAAGGAGGAACCCGTGATGACACAAACACTAACGGCAGTCTTCGAGAAAGGCATATTCCGTCCTCTCACAATGTTCAACCTGCCTATTGCTGAAGGGCAACAAGTTCGGTTGACAGTGGAGACACCTGAACCACTCTCTGGGGTTTTGGCTTTAGCCACTCGGGTGTACGATGGTTTGACAGAAAGCCAGGTTAACGAGATCGAGCAGATCATTCTCAATCGGCAAGACTTTTTCGGTGGCCGGGTGCTTTCATGACATTGCCCCCTATGCTTCTGGATACTGACACGCTTTCGGCCATCATGCCGCATTGACACGCGCCCAAGCGTACTTGGCGGCGCATGAGCAGTTTACCTTCTCCCTCATCACGCGCTACGAAGTGCTGCGGGGATTGAAAGCCAAAAATGCGACAACGCAACTAGCGGTTTTTGAACGCTTTTGCGCCGTGAATCAGATATTGGCGCTCACAGACGAAGTGATAACGCGCGCTGCTGAAATTTACGCCGAGTTGTATCAACGTGGCGCATTGATTGGTGATGGCGATATTTTGATAGCAGCATCGGCGTTAGTGTATGGTTTGGCGCTTGTGACCAACAATAAAGATCACTTTGAGCGCATCAAGGGGCTTGCTCTAGAGAACTGGCTCAAGTAATGTGTGACCGCAAGTCACGGTCGGCGGGACGGTCACCCCCCGGCGGGGTCGCGCCACCGCCGTTCCACCCTTCGGGCCGTGCGTGCGCAAAGCGTCCCGCTCGACTTTATCTCTTGCCCAACGAAAAAGCGGATGAACGAGCATCACCCGTTCATCCGCTTTTCTTGTGCTGACCCGCCCTCGCAGGTCTCCGGGACCTGCCCGGCCTAATCTCGACTTACTTGTTCCCGTTCTGGTACGGCCGGACGACCTCCACCACGTCGGGAAAGTCAATCCCCAGCTCCTTGAGCTTTTGAATCGTCGGGACGCCATCCTGGGTCCAGCCGCGCCGCTTGTAAACGGCGTCGGCCAGTTGCTGATATTGCGCCTCGCGGAAGGCGCGCAGCGCGGCCATCTTTTCCTCGGTCGTCTTGCCGGTGGGATCGTAACCCACTTTATCGCGCAACTGCTTGTCGTAGCGCTCGGCGCGCGACTCGTACTCTTCCTTCGTCACCGGCCCGACGGAGCGATACGGGATGGCGTCGTGCTCTCGCCGGCCGTAGCCCATCTTGAGGTTGAACACGCGCTGAAAGTTATAGACCTTCTCCGACATGAAAACCAAGTCTTCCGGCTTGACCTCGCGCCCGGTCACTCCGGCGAAAAAGTGAACATAGTTCTCGACGTGCTCTGGCACCTTGGCCGGCGCCGAGGTCAGCCGGTTGTCGGCCGGCTCGACGTCGTTCCAGATCACTTTGCACAGGCCGTTGAGGCCGAACCAGGTGCGCCACATCGGAAAATAGTGCAACGCCTCGGCCTTGTCCTCAAAGGTCGGGATCTGGTTCTTGACCATGTCCATAAAGATGAGCCAGGCTTCGTCGTGCTGCGGCCCTTTGAGCGTCAGGCCATAGCCGCCCTGCATCGCCAGCGATTCTTTGGTGATGTACTCGGAATACTCCATGCCCTTGGCTTCCATGCCAATGTCTTGAAGGAACTGGGGATCGCCGCCGTATTCTTCCGCAAAGATTTTCTTCATCCGGCGGATGCCCTGACCAAAGACGCGCCCAAAGCCTTCGCCCCGGGCGGTCTGATGGAGCAACTCGGCGGCGGCCTCGGCGTTGCCGAATTTCAATTCCAGCCCGCCGGTGATCTGCTTGTTCAAGATGCCTGCTTCGTAGCACTCCATGACAAAGGCCATCCCCGTGCCAAAGCTGATCGTGTCCAGGCCATACGTGTCGCAATAATAGTTGTACTCGCTGACCCACAGCGGATCAAAGACGCCCATGTTGGAGCCGCACCCGGCAATCGTCTCGTACTCGGGGCCGTCCACCGTGACGATCTGCCCCTTGTAAGGGCCGGTGCGCAGCTGGAAGCCGTCAATGCCTTTGGAGCAGGCCATCGTGCAGCCCAGCCAGCAGCCATCCGCTGTGCTTTGAGTAAAGGCTTGCAGGTAATAGTCGGAAAAGAGCGGCTTGGCATCGGGATGCGAGCCGTACTTGTAGTTGAGCGTGGGCAGCAGGTCGGTGGCGTCCATGATCTCGACCAGGTGCGCCGTGCCGACGGTGCGCATGTGGCACTGGACGTGATCATAGTCGTGCAGCTCGCGGTGCATCTTGACGCCGACCTTGCTCACGCGATTGCGGTCGTCGGGATGGTTAGAGTCGGAATTGACGTCCGACTTTTTGACGACGAGCGCCTTTATCTTTTTGTTGCGCAAGACCGTGCCGATGCCGCCGCGCCCAGCCTGCTTGAGCCGGACGCGCTGGCGGCGCGTGTCGTACCAGCTAAAGTTGAGGCAGCCAAACAGCGAGTGATCCGCGCCCGTGCCCGCGCTGACGCTGGACACATCGCGCTTTTCCGCGTCATTATCGGCAAACATCGCTACGGCTTCTTCGCCGACCGGGTAGCTATCAATCGAAGCGCCCGGCGCTTCTTCGATGGTGATGCGGCCCTGGTTGCCGTCAATGAAAACGATCACGTCCTTTTTGGCTTTGCCCTGAATCTCGATGGCGTCCCATCCGGCGAATTTTAGCAGCGGCCCAAAGTAGCCGCCCACGTTGCTATCCACCACCGAGCCGGTCGTCGGCGAGATGGTGACGACGAGCGACTTGCCCGAGCCGGGAAAGTTGGTCGTCCCACTCAACGGGCCAGGGGAGATGATGATTTCGTTTTCGGGGCTATCCCATTTCGTTTGCGGAGTGACGGCGTTCCACAAATGCCACAGGCCAAAGCCGCGACCGCCGATAAAGATTTCCTTCATCTGCTCGGTGACCGGCTTGGCCTTGATGGTGTTGTCGTCCAGGTTGATATAGAGCGTTTGACCCGCGTACCCCTTGACGACCTCGGACGGCGTGTAGGTATATTCCGCCAGCACCTTGTGGGCGGCGCGCATTGCCTTCATCTTTTGAACATCAATGGCCATGGGACACCTCCCCTGTCTTGGCGCGAATCGAGCGAGTCATTTCCGTCACCGGGGCGGGCGCGTCCACTTCGACCATGTACAGCGCGCCGGTCGGGCACACGTCCACGCACTTGGCGCAGGCGATGCACTTGAACGGGATAGTGTCGTCCGGGACGGTGTACATCACCAGCGTCGGGCAAAAGCCGACGCAGGCCAGGCAGCCCACGCAGTCTTTTTCCCGCAATCGGACGATCCCGTTCTTGGCGCGATAGAGCGCCTCGGGCGGGCAGACCGCGATGCACTCGCCGCACTGATCGCAAAACGCCACGTCGTACTTGCCCTCCGAGACCTCGGCCACCCGAATGGCCGACCTGGCCCGGTCGGGGACCTTGTAAAAGGTCATGGCGCAAATCTTTTCGCACTCGCCGCAGCCATTACACAATTCTCGTTTGACCGCCAATACTTTCATAGTTTCCTCTCTTTGAACTTGTGATCACTCCCGCCACCCACCACCATCACCAGCCTGACCGCATCGCCCTCTTGCAGGACATAGTCCTTGGGCCGTGGCGCGTCGTTGACCAGCACGAGCGCGACGATTTCCGGCGGGATGCCCAATGCAGTGATCGCCTCGCGCACCGTGCGCCCGGCTTGCACGGTCACCTCGGCCTGGCCGCCCGTGTAATTCTTGAGCGCGCCCGTCAGCTTGATGTATACCGGCATATCGAGACTCGTCAGTTCCCCCCAGTTCCCCGAGGTACCCCGAGTATCACAGAAACTCGGGGAAACCTGGCGGGTAAGCGTTCAGTTGGTCAGCTATTCTAACCACCAAGACACCAAGTTTTACAGGGGTTTGGGCATTGCCCCTGGGATTGCCCAGGGGCTAGGGCCAGAAGTAATACTTGGTATCCTTGGTGCCTTTGAGCCTTTGTGGTAAAAAATAGGTACCCCACTGAACGGTTACCCTGGCGGTACTAGGCGACCAGAGACGCCAGTCCTAATCGAGACAGCGTCTCGGGCGTGGGCAACCCGGCCGGCGTCCAACCGCGCTGCTCGTAATACATATCGAGCAGTTTTTGCGCGTCTTCGTACTTTGTAATCTGCCCTGCGGTGACGCCGGTCTTGGGCGGCTCTAGATAAAAGCGCGGGGCGGGCTGGTCCCACTCGCGGCCAAAGCCGGCGTTTTCGCGCGCCCAATACAGGCGCGTCAAATTCCAGATGCGCTCGCCGACCTTTTCCAAGTCCTCCCAGGTGCGACGCACGCCCGTGATCGCCTCCAGCGCCGGCACGTACAAGTCGCGGTCAATGCCCAGCTCGACCCACTGCAAGCGGCACGCGCCGAGCACGTCAAACATCGGGCGGAAATTTTGCAGCCAGATGACGCGCGCCACTTTTTCCGGCTTGACCAAATCGCGGCCCACCTGCAAGTCGTAGGTGATGGCCCACGCGCGGTTGTGGTGCGCGCCCACGTCACAGGTCATATAAGCCAAGAGCATCGCCGTCGCGTTGTGCGTGGCATACGCCGATTGCTCCATGCCTTTGACCTGGATGGCGAATTTTTCGCTGCCCCGGCCAGTCTTCTTGGAGGCTTTCTTGACGCCTTTAGCGAGCAATGCGCCCAAGCCTTCGCGCTTGGCGATTTTTTCAATCAGCTTGAACACCGCCTCGACGTTGCCGAATTTCAATTCAAGCCCGTCGGTGTCTTGCATAGTCAAGATGCCTTTTTCGTAGCACTCCATCGCCCAACTGATGCACGCGCCGGTGCTGATGGTATCAACACCCAGGTCATCGCACAGCAGGTTGGCCTGCGCCACGTCCTGAATGTCCGGGATGCCGAGGTTGGAGCCGAGCATCCCAATCGTCTCGTATTCTGGCCCTTCGACGTTGGTGTTGTACCGCTTCATCCGGCTATATTTGCCGCACGGCGAAGGGCACCCAAAGCAGCCCTTGTCCGTGATGACGATTTGCTCGCGCATGACCGGGCCATACAGCGTCTTGCCGCCTTCGAACGACCCGGCCGAAAAGTTGCGCGTGGGCAGCGCGCCGACTTCGTCGCACCAGCTTACGACGATAGTCGTGCCGTAATCTTGCCAGGGCTTTAATCCGTCGGCCTCTTTGCACACCTTGAACAGCGCCATGCCCGCTTTGCGATAGCCCTCTACATCGGCCACTGGAATGGATTGGGTTCCGTGCACCGCAATCGCTTTGACCTTCTTGACGCCCATCACCGTGCCCACGCCGCCGCGCCCGGCCTCGCGCCCATAGTCGTGATTGATGCACGCATACGAGACGCCGTTTTCGCCGCCGGGGCCGATGACGGCGATCTGAAATTCCTCGCCCAGTTTTTCTTTCAATTCTTTTTCGACGCCAATCGTGCCCTTGCCCCACAGCGACGCGGCGTCGCGCAGCTCGATCTTGTCGTCGTCAATGAACAGGTACACCGGCTTGGGGCTGATGCCTTCCAGGATGATGCTGTCAATCCCCGCGTACTTTAATTCCGCCGTGAACATTCCGCCCAGCGACGAGCTGGCATACCCGCCGGTCAGCGGCGACTTGCAGGTAAAGTCGCACTTGCCCGCGCCGGGGATCATCAATCCCGCCAGTGGGCCGCTAGAGATGATGAGCTTGTTTTCCGGGCCGAGCGGGTCAGCGCCCTGGGGCACTTCTTTGAACAACAAGTACGCGCCAAAGCCGCGCCCGCCAATAAAATCGCGCGCCAACTCGGGCGGCGTCGGCTCTTTAATAGTCTTGCCGGTTGTCAGATTCACACGCAGAATGTTTCCACCATAGCCGTTCATCGCTGCCTCCTCACGCTGCTGCTGCTTCGTCGGCGATCCGCAGCGCGCTCATACCGCACACGCTGACGCAATCGCCGCACAGGTCGCACTTCCAGGCCGCGTCCGCCAGCTCGGCACGGACGAACATTACGTCTTCCGGGCAAACCGGCACGCACGCCTCGCACAAGGTGCACTCGGAAAAATCCACATAGTACGCGCCCCGGTCGTTTTTCTTGATGGCTCCGGTCGGGCACTCGTCGGCGCACTTGCCGCATTGTGTGCAGACCTTCATCTCGAACACGCCCGGCGCGGGAAAGTGGGGAATCAGCCGGAGCGCGGCTTTTTTGGGATTGTTTTCCTCGAACAGGTTGAGCGAGCAGGCCACCAGGCACGCCCGACACCCGGAACATTTGGCGTTATCCACGTATAGTCGCATCGGGGAACTCCTTTCGGGATCGGTGATGCTTCGAGTTGAACGGCGGGCTTGCCGCCGCAGCATGGCAGGTTAACCTATGCAAATATAATACTCAGGGTCTATTAAATCCCTCAGTCTCAAATGTCACCAGGAAAGCGGGAAAGATGTCACGTCAGGCTGGATGGCGACTCGCGCTGGTGGGGAATTGCAGAGCCGGGCCTACTTGGCGTGAGATCGGGCGGGCCATTCGTTCCGCGCCGCGCGGACGACGAGCAGCAACCGCCCGACGTTTTCGCTCCACGCTTCGCGCTGCGCGGGCAGTTGGGTGAGCAGGTTGAGCGTGGCGGTGAGCGTGGCATTCACCGGCGTCGCCACGCTGACGCTTGCGCCGATCCTCGCCACTGCGCCATTCAGCTCGTCCACTTCGGACTGGCCGCTCTTGCGGTTCAGCTCGAGCAAAAGCGACGGCAGCTTTTCCGCGCGCCCGCGCACGACGAGAGGCTGCATGACGAGACCCAACAGCGCGACCGGCAAAAAACGCAGCGCCATGACCAGCAGCGGCACGGGATAGCCCGGCAATGGCACGGGTCGAATCTTGAGCCTGTCCATCACTGCCACTGTCTCACGCAATTGCATCACTTCCAGCCACACCAGGCGACGATCAGCGAACACGCCCACTGTGTTCATGTTCAATATCGCCGAGGTCGCGTTGCCGATGAGGTTGAGCAGCAGCTTGGACCATTTCATGGCGCGATGGTCGGCATAGGCGCGTGCGACGAGGCCGGTTTTGATGAACAGGTCGGCCCACGACGCAGCGTCTTGACCTTCTACCAGCGCGACTCCCACACCGCCCGTCTTTTTTTCTGAGCGCACTACGCCCGGCTCTGGCGCGACGACCGGATGTGTGATCGTTCCGGCGATGACCTTTTGCGCGCCGAATGTCTGCGCCAGAATGTCCTCACTGCTTACGCCGTTCTGAAGCGAGAGGATGAAGCGGAATTGAGAGGCCACGGGGCGTAGCTCGTCAATCGCTGCCTGGGTGTCGTAGGTCTTGACGCAAAACAAGACCAGGTCAGCGGGCAGTGTGCTATCGAATGCCTCCGCGATGTCGGTCACGGCCTTTGGGTGTACCGCCGTCGCGCCCCACGGCTCGACGACGCGAAGCCCGCGTGCGCGCACGGCTTCCACGAGAGGCGGTCGGCCCACCAGGACGACGTCGTGACCCGAGGCGGCCAGCTTGCCTCCCACAAATCCGCCGATCGCGCCTGCGCCAACGACGACGATACGCATCTCAGCCGCCTCCCAGCACGCTGCCGATGAACGCCGGCTGGCCGCGCGCAAAATCTGACGCGCTCATCGCGCGCTTGCCTTCCAGTTGCACCTCGACCAGGCGCAGGATGCCATCGCCCGTCACCACGCCGATGTCTTTTGCATCCTTCACTACCAGCCCCGGCGTGCCCTGCCCCTGCGCTTTCTCGAGGGGGCGACCTGTTACCTGCACCGTCAGAATTCGCAAGAGCTTGTCGTTCCACTTTGTAAACGTCCCCGGCCAGGGCGAAAATGCGCGCACGCGCCGATCCAGTTCGATTGCAGGCCGCGACCAGTCCAATCGCCCGTCCACTTTGTCGAGCTTGGGCGCGAGCGTCGCGCGCGAATGGTCTTGCGGCTGCGGCGTGATTTGCCCGGCGAGCCATCGCGGCAGTGTTTCGGATAGCATCTGCGCGCCGAGCGCGGCCAGGCGCGTTGTGAGTGTGCCCGTCGTATCATCCGGGCGAATCGGCAGGCCGGCTTGCAAGAGTATCAGCCCGGTGTCCGTGCCCTCGTCCATCTGCATCAGCGTAACGCCGGTCTCGGATTCGCCGCCCAGAATCGCGGCAGAGATGGGCGCTGCGCCGCGATACTTGGGCAGCAGCGACGCGTGGACGTTGACGCAGCCGCGCGGCGGCAGGTCGAGCACGGGCTTGGGCAGGAGCAACCCGAACGCCGCGACGACGATCAGGTCCGGCTTTAGCCCGGCCAGTTGCGTCTGCACTGCGGCGTCGCGCAACGTGCGTGGTTGCAAGACCACCAGTCCGTGTTGCTCCGCCCACTGCTTGACGGGCTGGGCGGTGAGACGCTGTCCACGCCCGGCGGGTTTATCCGGCTGCGTGAGCACGCCGACGACCGGGTAGCTTTGCGTCAGCATCGCCAGCGTCGGCACGGCAAACTCGGGGCTGCCCATGAATACGATGCGAGTCATTGTCCCTCACCAATTCACTGACACTTGTTGCAGCTTGTAGCGTTTGTCATAGAACTGCACGTACCGATTCTTTTTGCCGAACTCGTACAGCCGGCGCGTCACGTCCACGTCTTGCTCGCAATACGCAAAGAGCTTTTCGATCTGGCCCTCGCGCCACCAGCGGATGGCATCCAACCCGTGGCCGCTTTTTTGGGCGTTGAGCGTGGCGCGAGCGAGGTCGTCCAGCTTGACGCGAAAGCCAAGCTTGCGGTGAATGTGGTCGAGCATGTCCACCGTCGGCAGATTGCGCAACGGCGCATCGGTATAGGCCGCCAGCACCTCGTAATCAAAGTTCAGCAGGTTGAAACCGACGACGAGCGCCGCCGACTCGAGTTCCTGAATGAGCGCCGGCGTCTCCGCTTCGGTGTAGCGATGAAAAGCCTGGTCGGCGCTGCTCCACGTCACGCCGATAGACATTCTGAGCGCGCGCGTGTTGCGATAGCCGCCGACGTCGTCGAACGAGTTTTGTGTTTCCAAGTCAAAGACGACGATGGGTTTGATTTCAGACATGAATGGCTCCTTGTCTGCTAAGGACTAGAGGCTGCTTGGCGCAGTCGTTCGAGAATGTGGCGCGCGTCGGAATCGAGCGGGTTGGCTTGCAGCGCGCGAGTGAACCAGTGGATCGCGCGGTCGCGGTCGCCCCGGTCGCGGTAAATCAGGCCGATGTTGTAAGCCACCTGCGGAGCGGCCGGGTCGCATTCCAGCGCGCGCTCGAACGTGGCGATGGCCTTGTCTTGTTCCTCGGTCGTGGCGAGGACGGGATTGCCCAGGTAAGCCGCACCCAGGTTCGTCCACACCATCGCATTGTCCGGCTCACGCTCCGCGAGCGATTCGAGGATCGGCACAGCTCGCTTGAACTGGCCGCCCAAGATGTACGCGCCGCCCAAGTTGATGGCAACGGCGGAATGGTCGGGGCGCAACTGGCGCAAACACTCCAAGATCGCCCGCGCTTGATCGGGGTTTCCCTGCGCCAGCAATCGCGCGCCGCGATTCAACTCTTGATGAAAAGCTTGGTCGTCCATCTACCTGCGACCTGTGACCTGCGGCTTGCGCCTGGCAAACGCCAACGGCAGCAAGGCAACCGACACGACGACCGCCAGCAACACCCACGCGCCGACCGAGTTGACCAGCGCCAGCCATGCCCCCTGCGGCCCGAGCGATGCGCGCCACGTCAGGTCGAGCGCGCCCAACGTGTAGCCTAACGCTTGTTCCACGCCGCCGTTGCAGGTTGCGCCGCCCGTGTATGCGCCCAGCAATTTGCGAATCCCATCCGGGTGACGGTTGCGGATGAGTTGGACGACGCTCTGGCTTTGGGCATACGCCAGTTGCGCTTCGGCGGCGTCGGCGGAAAATGGCGCGCACAGGGTTTCCAGCGGAATGAGCCTCCCCTCGCGGAAGGCCGATTCGAGCGCCAGTTGATACGCCGGTTGCGCCAACTCTTCGTTGGCCGAAGCCAATCCCTCGTCCAGCCAGCGCGGGACGCGCGCATAGCCTGCGCCGGTGGCCTGAAACACCAGCAGGTGAGTCAGCTCGTGCGGAATATCGCGCTTCATTTGCGCGAGCGCTGCCTGCCCCGGCGGAATGGCGAGGAGCACAACGCCCAGGTCGGGCCGCGCCTGGCCGCCCTGCCAATCTCGGCCGGTCAGCATCAGCGCGCTCTGCAAGTCGTCGAGCGTGGCGTAAAGATAGATCTCGACGCGCGGAGGCACCGGCGCTTGAAGCTCCTGGTTCACACGCGCCAGCGCCGTCTGCGCTGCGCTCAATGCCGCGCGAGCATACGCCGTATCGCCGGCATAGTAGCGCACGCGCACGTTGCTCTCGGCGACCTGTTGCCAGGTGAAGCGATTGTCCAGGTACTCGACGGCCTGGGGCGGCGTGGTCGCCTTGCGACCGGCGGCGTCGCTCAACTCCCACCAGAACATGACGGTGCTAAAGGGCGGCAACACGCCGCCGGTGAGCGGCTGGACGAAGGTGGCCTCAATCGTCTTGCCCGGCGCAAAAGTGGCTACGCCCCGGCGCTCCGGCCCGCTGCCCGCGCGAAACACGACCGTCGCCGATTTAATGTCCGCGTCGCTGCGCGCGCTGACGCGAAACGTTATCCGCTGGGCGAAAAAGTATTCGGTCCCGACGCCGGTCACGGTGATACCTTCCGCGTGAGCAGCGCCGGGCGGCAGTAGCAGCAACAAGATCGAGCAGAAAAGTGCAATACGTATTGTCGTCATAGAGCTGCGTCCAACGTCAACCGTGGTGCAACTTGCCATGCGACCTGCGACTTAGTTGAGAAATGCGATCAGCAACGCCAACGTGAACGGGCTGAGGAGCGTGGACAAAAACACCACGCCCGTGACAAAGGACGAATCCAGCTTGTATTCCAGCGCCAGGATGGTCGTGATGACGGCGGTCGGCATGGCGGCCTGGAGCACACCGGCCTGACGAGCCACGCCGCTCAATCCCAAAATCGGCGCCAGCGCAAACCCCAACGCCATCGAAACGACCAGCCTCAGCGCGGTCGCCAGGCCCACCAGCCAGGGCCGCTCCGGTTTCACGGCACGCTCCAACTGCATCCCCAGGATGAGCAGCATGGCCGGGATGGCGGCGTTGCTGAGCAATTGAATTGGGCGCATCACCGGCAAGGGCAATGTGGTCCCGGTGAGGATCACCACCAGAGCGATTGCCACCGCGTACACCACAGGCATTTTGAACACGCTGGTCAATGCGTCGGAAAGACTGCGCTGTCCACTGGAGGCCAAAAAGATGCCGATGGTGTACGTCATGGCGACGCTGGTGACAAAGTAGACGGTGGCATAGGCCAGCGCCTCTTGGCCGAACGCAAACAGCGTGAGCGGCAGCCCGTAATTGCCGCCGTTGGCAAACATCACCACGATCAGGCACGCGCTTGCCATCGCCCGGTCGAGCCGGAGCGGCAGCGTGACCAGCCAGGTGATCAGGCCGATGCCCAACACGGTGCACACGGCAAGCAGCGCCATGCGCCCCAGCTCGGCGGCGCTGATCTTGGACGTGACGAGAATGTTGAACGCCAGGCACGGCGTGAGCGCATAGAGCGTCACGCGCGAAAGCGCCTTGACATCCACGCGCAGGTAACGGGCCAGCAAAAATCCGACAGAGGCGACCAGCAGAATCGGCAGAATGTCGTCGGCGAAAATGGACAGCAGCAGCGTCACTCGTCGTCCTCATCGGCATTAGGGTCAAAGAGAAACAGTGGCATGTCGCGGTCGCCGCCGTGCATCCCCACCATCTCTTCCAGCGCGTCCACGGCGGCCTCGACCAGCTCGGCGTCGTCGCCATCGGCCAGCTCGCTCAACAGCTTTTGGGCGTGCTCGCCGCCGATTTGCCCCAAGGCCCAAATCGCCATCTCTTGCGCTTCGCGGTCAGGGTCGTCGAGCATCTGCGCGAGCGCGGGGACGGCGTTGCGCGCTTCCAATTCACCGGCGGCGCGGGCGGCTTCGTAGCGCATGGCCGGCGATGGACTATCCAGCTCGGCGATGACGGTCTCGATCCACTGATCGTCGGCGCTGCTGCCCATGGCGAACACGGCGCTGAGGCGCATTCTTTCGTCCGGCGAAGCATACGCCGCGCGGATGAGGCCGGGCACGTCGTCGGCGCTGGAAAACGAGAGGGCCTCGACGGCGCGGCGTCGCACCTCGAGCGGCTCGTCCGGCGCGGCGACGATGGCGCGCAACGCCCGCAGCGCGGGCGCGACCTGGGCGCGCGGGATTTCTTCAATCTCGTCGAGGTACACATAGTGGCCCAACACGCTGGCGGCCATCGCCCGGACGTTTTCGGCGGGGTCGCGCTGCAGCAGAGCGACCAGCGGCGCAATCAGCTTGAGGTCATCTTTTTCCCACAGCCCGTCTATCGCCGCCTCGCGCACGATGGCATCTGGATCGCCCAGGCCCAGCCGGAACACCGGGTCGAAGTTCACTTCAAAGTTGGTTTCGGCAATGTCTACCAGGTGGCGCATGGCGGCGCGCCGTCGCTCGTCGGGCAACTGGAGCCAGGCCGCCTCCAGGCGCGCCAGGTCGTTTCGTTCCAGATTAGAGAGCGCATACAGCCTGGCAATCGAAAGCGGCACCGACTCGTCGGCCAGGTGCTTGATCAACAATTCAACGGTTGGAATCTCGCGCTTCTTTTTCATCGCACAACTAGCGAATCTTTTGGCAAGGATTTTCACAGGATGCACAGGATGGACAGGATATGGAGAATTATCCTATCTATCCTGCGCATCCTGTTGGGTTTCAGCTTGTCTGAGCCAGACCATGACCATCAGAACGATTTAGGAATGGAAAGCGGATTCAGGATGTCTTGCAGTGTGATGACCAGCATCAGCATCAGCAGGAACGCCAGGCCGATGAGGTGCACGGCGG
>CAYHAR010000095.1:13363-14803 GCA_964354595.1 uncultured Anaerolineae bacterium
GTGATGACCAGCATCAGCATCAGCAGGAACGCCAGGCCGATGAGGTGCACGGCGGTTTCCTTCTTGGGGTCCACCCGCCTGCGGCGAATCGCTTCGACGAGGATGAACAGCAAGCGCCCGCCGTCGAGCGCGGGCAGCGGCAGCAGGTTGGTCAATCCGAGGGCGACGCTCAAGAGTCCGGCCAGCTCCAACATCGGGTAGAACCCGCCCAGGCGGAGGCTGGCTTCAGCCTCTGCGCCGGCAAGCTGCGCGATGCCGACCGGGCCGATGGGGCGCGCCATGTTTAGTGGGATCAGCCCACGGATGATCGCCACGGGCGCGAGAATCGTCACGCCAATGCTGCCCACCGTCGCCTGGACGCCAAGCGGCACAGCTTCCGAGAGAGGATAATAGCGCAAGTCATAGGTCACAGTGCCCGTCATGCCAATGCCAATTCCTAGTGGGCCTTCAACATTGGTATTGTACTCCCCCGCCCGCCGGGGAGTGGCGCGAACTTCCACTATTCGTGCATCGCGCTGGATCGAGAGCACCAGTTCCTGGCCCTGGCGTTCTCGGATCATCTGGCTGACGTTGGCAGTATTCTTGGCCTCCTGCCCGTTAATAGACACGATCACGTCATTGGGCTGGAGTCCATATTTCTCCGCTGGCGTGCCCGGCTGGACGTAGGAGATAAATACGGGGCCTCTTGGTTCGGGGACGCCGGCCACGAACATGAGGATGAAAATGACGCACGCCAGCATCAGGTTGAACCCCGGCCCGGCCAACAATACGGCGCTGCGCCAGCGCTTGGGCGCGGCGGCAAAGCTATCCGGCGCGGTCGGGTCTTCTTCGCCCAGCATCCGCGTAAAGCCGCCCACCGGCAGCCAGTTGAGCGAGTATTGCGTGCCGGGGACGTAATCCGTGACCTCGCCTCGGGCCAGTGTCGAGGTCACCGCGCTTTCCACACTCGCGCTTGCCGGGTCGAGCAGCTTGATGTTTTGCAGAACGCGGCTTCCATCCGGCTGCAAAGCAACCGTGGCTTGCACGTACCGGCCACGCTCCGCGTCCATCACGTCCATCACGTCGGTCGGCAGCGGCACCAGGTCGTCGAGACGCCCAAAGCCGGCGGATTTGTCTTTCGAGGCCGGCTTTTTGAACAATCGCTCTGCTTCTTCTTTGGGCAAGGGCGCTTTGAAATTCTTGGGGATGGCAATTTGGATTCCGGCGATGGTGATGCGCCCCGCGCTCTGCCAGAATTTCCACAGGCGCGGCGGATAGCCAAAGCCGAACTCGATCACGCGGATACGCGCGAGCTTGGCGAGCGCAAAGTGGCCCAGCTCGTGAAAGAACACCAGCGGCCCCAGGATCAGAAAGAACGCGATTACAGCGGTAAGCAGTGACATTCCAATTCCTCCAATACTTGCGCGCCATTATACCGCGAGATAGGCGGAGAGTCTAGGG
>CAYHAR010000096.1:0-14777 GCA_964354595.1 uncultured Anaerolineae bacterium
ATGACCTTTTCCCAATACGCGCCGCCTTCCGCCTTGTACTTGTCCAGCACGGCGCGCGCCTGGCCCACCATTGGCTGAGGCGGATACACCTCTTCGCCAGGCCAGCCGGGCACGAATCCGAGTTTGCCCAGGTGGCCAAAGTCAAAGAACGATGTATCCGAGACAATCTGATCGTCCGAGCCGCGCACCCACAAGATGGGCGGCTTGGGCGACGTGGCGATGAATCGCTTGACGCTATCGCCGACGTACTTGGGCGAGACGGCGTTGAGCGGCCCCCACTTGCCGGGCGCGACATTGGGCCAGTGGGTCGAAGGTGTCATGTCGCCTGGATATTTGTCCGGGCCGATCTTTTCCGAAAGCAGCGACGAGAGCAAGTCTTCTTCGCGCGCGGGCTTGAAGGGCGGCTTCCAATAAAAGCTATTCATCACGACACGCGGCGAGGCCTGCGGGTTGTCGCTGTCGCGATCCTTTTCGCCCATCAGCCGGGCGAACTCGGGGTTGACTATGCCGCCACCCGATCCAGCGCAGTCGTCGTAGCACGGCTTGCCGTCCACACCCTTTGACCCGCCAAAGCCATAGGGTGAGCCGGGGTTGACGAGAGTGGCAGACAGAATTTTCGCGCTGGCTGCCGGAATCAGGTTGAACACGACCACGCCGCCGAGCGAGTGGCCGACGACGTGGTACTTGTTCACGCCTATCGCCTGGGTGAAACCGAGGATGTCGTCCACCCAATCGCCGCAGCCGCGCGTGGCGTCAACCAGTTTGTCTTCCGTGTCGCCATAGCCGCGCAGGTCAATGGCGACGCCCCGAAACTCGCCGGGAAGTTTGAGCATGATCTCTTCCCAGTAGGTGGCCGACGAGGCGTTGCCGTGAATGAACAGCACGGGCGTGCCGCTCTCCGGGCCGCTCAAGAGCGCGTGGATTTTGATTCGCGGCGTGTCAATCAGCTTGGATGTGATGCCGGGTAAGGTTGGAATGGTGCTCATGGTTGTGCTCCTTTCTGAATTTGGAACTCGTCATTGGGTGAACTTTTCCCGTAACTCTCGCTTGAGAATCTTGCCCATGCCAGACAGCGGCAATGCGTCCAAAAGCTCGACCCGCTTGGGCACCTTGTAGCGAGCCAGGTTGTTCTGCATGTGGCTCATCAGTTCCTCGGCGGTAGCCGTCGCGCCGGGCTTGAGGACAACACACGCCAGCCCGACCTCGCCCCATTTGGGGTCAGGCATTCCAACCACAGCGCACATGTGAACAGCGGGGTGCTGGTATAACACTTTTTCGATCTCGACCGGGTAGACGTTCTCGCCGCCGGAGATAAACATGTCCTTCTTGCGGTCTACAACGGTAAAGTACCAGTCTTGATCGTAGCGAACCATGTCGCCCGTGTGGAACCAGCCCTCTTGATCCATGACGGCCTTGGACGCTTCGGGGTCATCAAAGTAGCCCGAACAAGCGCTCGGGCCTTTGAGCACCAACTCGCCCACCTGGTTCGGGCCGAGCGGCTGGTTGTCGTCGTCCACCACGCGGACGTCCACGAAAAAGTTGGGGCGGCCAATACTGCCCGCCTTGCGGATCGCATCCTCAGGAGCCAAGGCAAACAGGCCAGGCCCGAACTCGGTCATGCCAAAGCCCTGTTTGAAGCGGATGCCTTTTTCGCGTGTGTACTGCTCGACGAGCGGCACCGGCAACGGCGCTCCGCCGCTGGTGCAAAAGCGCAGGCTGCTCAAGTCGGCGGTCTTCCAATTGGAGGCCTGGGTCAGCATCTGGTACATGGTCGGCACAGCGGCAAAGACGGTCACGCGCTCACGCTCGATGAGGTCCAACACCTGCGCTGGGTCAAATTGCCGCGTCAGGACGCTGGTGTTGCCAAAGATGACCTGGGACGACATGTAAGCGAACAATCCGCCGGCATGGAACAACGGATAGACGCAGAGGTAAATGTCGTTGTGCGTCAGGTCGTGGATGACGGTGTTGAGAACGTTCCAGCAAATCTGCCGGTGAGAGATTTGAGCTGCTTTGGGCAAACCGGTCGTGCCGCCGGTAAAGAGGAGGCAGGCGATATCCTCTGCTTCCAGCGTCTCGCAAGTGATCGGTGTCGCCGGCGACTGTTGCAGCGTGCTCTCAAAATGCAGACTGCCGGGGATGCCGTCACCTTCGATATGTAAATAGTGGTGTATGGCGTATGGCTTGTGGCGTATAGCGTTTTCCACTTCGGCCACGCTTGCCTCAAAGTCGTCGGAATAGAGCAAGACCTGCGGTTGCGTGTTCTCGATGATGCCGACTAGCTCACGCCAATGCAGCCGCCAGTTCAGGGCGGTGTGGATCGCGCCGAGCTTGCCGCAGGCGTAAAAGCAGTCCAGGTGCTCGATACCGTCGCGAGCGAGGATCGCCACGCGGTCGCCCTTGCGAATGCCAGCCACGCCATGCAACCAGTTGGCAAAGCGTTTGGCGCGCTCGTTGAACTGGCGGTAGGTCAATCGCCATTCCGGTTTTTTGCTCACGTCAATGATCGCCAGCCTGTCAGGCGAATAGACTTCACGTCGTCCCAGATAGTCTCCGATGTACATGGTTCACTCCCTTCACAGTGGTTAGTGAGTGGCAGGCAGGCGCGCGATGAGGGTGTAGAGCATCCTGTGCTGACGATCTGCCCGAATCGAGTCGTCGTTTGCCTCTAAAGGGCAATGGATTTCGCCGCGAAAAAGCTCTTGATAGTGGGCCAAAAGATATCAGGCCTTTCCATATACGTCATGTGCCCGCACTCTGGAATGAGAATCTGTCGGCTGTTGGGCAGGATGCCCAGAAGCTTGACTTGCTGCCAGGGCGGAATGGCGCGATCGTGCGCGCCGGTCAGGATCAGGGTCGGCGTCTGGATGTTCCGGTAAGCGTTCGGGTCCTTATCAATGTTTTCGAAAAAGGGATTCTGAGCTTCGGTCAATCGAACCAGGCAATACTTTTTGTCGTGGTATAGCTCGTGAAACCTGCTTTGCATTTTCTCCATCGTGGGGCCATAGATTTGCCTGAGAAAATTCTCGCCAAATGTTTTCTCGTACAAGTAAAAAGTATAGATTTCAAAAGCAGGCTCCGGCTTTCGATAAAACATCAGCGACAGGTCTTGATAGAACTGAAAGGCCATTTCCCGTGTCAGGAGAATGCCGGACAGGGTCAAGGTGTGAAGGCGGTCTTGATAGAGCCGGCCCAAATCTGCCGCGATAAAGCCGCCATACGAGACGCCCACAGGGTGAATTCTTTCGATACGCAGCTCGTCCATGATCCGGATGAGGTATTCGCCAAACTTGGGAATGTAATACGGCTCGTCTTCTTGAGACGATTGGCCCTGCCCAAAATAGTCATAGAGCAACACGTCATGGTCGGGAAGGAGATGGGGCACGCTGCGATGCCATGCCGTGGTCAGCATTGCCAGGCCGTTCAGGAGAACGACCACTTCTCTTTCCCCTTTTCCAAAATACTCCCAGTAGATTCGCCGGGTTCCTTCTTCTACTCGAACGAAACCGGTCTTGTCGGGAGTGCACCGTAACGCCTCTGCCATGTCCCCCTCCGGCTGCTACGACCTCTTGTCTGCCATGCTGAGGAGAAAGGTCACACTCAGAACCATGCGCGCTCCGGCGAGCACTGCATCCAGTAACGACTTTTGCGCGCTGCGTTCAACCGGGTCAGCATAGGAGCGATCAATCAGGTCGCGCAAATGCTGTTCCGTGATCGAGACGATGGCGTGCAATTCGTGGATGGCGTAGCCTTGCTCCTTTCGCTCCTCGCCAACGCCTGTCAGGTACCGTTCGAGCAAATGCGGATCATTTTCGCGGATGCTATCTGCACAGGTCTGTAACCACCGCCCGACCCGCTCCAACGTCACCCGTATCGGCGCCTGGTGGTATGATGGAATCTGGCAGATCGCGTCTTTGGCAATGCTGTCCACCAACGTGTCCCAATGCGCGGCGATCAATCCGTCCAGAGAAGTGGTCATATCGCTCCTCCTAGCTTTTGAGGAACTTTGCAATTGCTGCCACGGCTGCCTCTGGCGCCTCGAATGGGTAAAAATGCCCGACGTTGGGCAATATCACGATAGTGCTGTTGGGAATCTGGCGCGCCAGCAATTCGGCATTGCCGGGCGGCACGACTTTATCGTGTTCGCCAAACAGGATCAGCGTCGGCGCCTGAACATGCTTGAGCTTGTGCTCGAATGCGGCTTGTTCCGACATCAGCGCCATGCCAATCGCCATCTGCGCCTGATAGGGAGCGAGCAGAATGCGATGGGCCGCGCGGTATGCCAGCCACTCTTGCACGATTTCAGGCTGCCGCTCGCCAAAACCTGGGGCGCAACAGATCAGGATGCCGCGCTTGAGCCGTTCGATGGGATCACTCTTGACATCGGTGAGCACGGCCATCGCCTCTTGCGTGACCGGGACCTGCCGTGGCCCGCCAAAATTGGTGGCAGACAGGATGAGCTTACTCACCAGGTCAGGCCGGTCGAGCACCAACGCCTGCGCCACAAATCCGCCCATCGAGTGGCCCATGACAGCCGCGCTGCGGATGCCGAGCGCCTCAAGCAGGCCGGCTGTATCGGCGGCCAACATTTGCGCGGTGTATGGCCCTTCGGGTTTATCGGTCTCGCCCACACCTCGATTGTCGAAAGCGATGACCTGAAAGTGCTCGGCCAAACTGGGAATCATCTTGTGCCACATCCACTGGTTGTAGCTCAGTCCCGCAATCAGCACCAGCGGGTCGCCGGTTCCGTGGATTTCGTAATAGATGTCTATTCCGTTGGCATGTGCTTTAGGCATATTGCTCTCCTTCCCATCGCTACCCGATATACTGTTGCCTGAGTTTGGCTTTTTCCACCTTGCCATACGGCGAATAAGGCAGTGTGTCAGCAAACACGACCTGTTTTGGAATCTTGAACTTGGCGAGCCGCCCCTGGCAAAAAGCCTTCAACTCATCCTGTGTGGTGGTTTGGCCGGGCTTGAGCACCACGATCATCAAACCGACTTCACCCCACTTTTCGTCTGGCTGACCGATGAGCGCGGCGTCGGCGACCGCCGGGTGATCGCGAAAGACAGTTTCCACCTCAGCCGCATAGATATTTTCGCCGCCACTCTTGATCATGTCCTTGAAGCGTCCGACGATGGTGTAGAATCCATCTTCGTCCGTGCGCGCCATATCGCCGGTGTGGAACCAGCCATCACGCAGCGACTCGGCGGTTGCCTTGGGGTTGCGCCAGTAGCCGGCGCACACGTGCGGCCCCGAGATCAGCAATTCGCCTGGCTGACCGACAGGCATATCCTCACCGGTTCCGGGATCAACCAATCGCATCTGACTATGAAAGATAGGTTTGCCGAGCGCCCCCCGCTTGGCGACCGATTCTTCATCGGTCATGCTAAAGCAGTTCGGGCCGACTTCAGTAAGACCATAGCCCTGGCGGAAAACGCCGCCTTTCGCCTTGAGCCACGCTTGCATGAGTGGCACCGGGATGGACGCGCCGCCGCTGATCCAAAAGCGGACGTGGCTGAAATCGGCCTGGGCAAAGTAAGGCGTGTTGTACCACAGTTGGAAAAGTGTTGGCACGCCGAGGATAACCGTACACTTTTCCTCGACGATCGTCTTGAGCGACGTTTCGGCATCGAACGTGCGCGCAAGGACGATGCGCCCGCCGACATACAACAGTGGCGTGAGGAAAGCAAAAAGTCCACCGGCATGAAACAGCGGCGTCAGCACCGGCGAGATATCATGTTCGGTCAGTCCCCAACTGACGACAGTGTTGATACAGTTCCACAGAATTTGCCGATGCAGGAGTACCGCACCTTTGGGCTGGCCGGTGGTGCCCGAAGTGTACAGAATACAATAAGGCGTCTCGTCATCCAGAGGCGGACGTTCCGGCTCGGCGTCCGACGCGCGGGCCGTTTCGTCTTCGTAGCACCGCGCGCCTTTTATCTGAGCGCCTTCCAGGCTCACATAGTGCGCGATGTTCAGTTGGGGACGCATCTCGTTCAGCAGGCTCACGAACTCAGGCCCACAGATCACGACGGTCGGCTCGCAATTGTTCACAATGTACGTCAGTTCGCGCGCGGTAAGTCGCCAGTTGAGTGGAGCAAAAATAGCGCCGATCTTGGCCAAGCCGTAGAACAGATCAATGTAAGCAATGCTGTTGTGGGCCAAAACCGACACGCGCTCTCCCGGCTGGATGCCCAGCCGTTCCCGCAAGAGATTTGCCAGGCGATTCGCCCGCGCGTTCAGCTCAGCATAGGTGTAACGACGGCCCGTCGCCAGTTCCACCAACGCTTCACGGTCGGGCGTCAGGTGTGCTCGTTTGCTCAACAAATCGGCAGCGTGCATATCCGTCTCCAATCGGTAGTGGTTAGCGAGATTGACTATTAACCACTATCCACTGTCCACTTTTCACCAACCACTACCCCTTGAGTTGCAGCACTCCGCGCACCACCATCCACTTGCCGTTGATCGCGCGCGTCAACTCGAGCGCCGTCAGCCCGTAATGATCGGTGGCGCTATAGCTGATGGGCGGCAACAACCCGCCCGTCCAATCCTTCAGGCTTTCGAGCGCGGCGATAAAGCCATCGCGCGTCAGGTCCGGCCCGGCGCGCTTTAATCCCTCGACAACCAGTTGCGCCGCCGCGTATCCGATGCGACTGTGCGTGCCGGGTGTCTCGTCGGCGCGCTCTGCGTCGCGCGCCATCAAACGGAAGAAAAGCGTCTCGCCGCGATGATCGCGCGGCCCAGCCGGGTAGCTGGTCGCTCGCACGCCATGTGTCGCCTCCACGCCGGCGAGTCGGAACAGGTCCGGCCCGGAGATGGCATAACTGCCCAGCCACGCTGGGCGCAAGTCCGCCGCATGAGCCGCGCGCAAGAGATCCGCCGCCGGTTTGACGTAGGTGTAGAGCAGCACCAGGTCAGGCTGGCAGGCGGCGAGCGCCGCCACCCACTTGTCTGGGGCGCTTTCCCTGGCCGAGTGCATGACCGTCACGGCTGGCTGCATCCCCGCAGCAGCGAGTTTTTCCACAAACGCCGTCGAGCCTTCCCGGCCAAACTGATCGTCCACGGCGAAAATGGCGACGCGCTTGGGCGTGAGTTCGTCCAGCGCGTATTGCGCCAACAGTTTCCCTTCGATGCGATACGAAGGCTGAAGCGCAAAGTAGGTGCGCTTGAGCGGAGCAGACCACAGCGAGACGCCGCTGTGAGGAGAGATGACGGGTATGTGTTGTTCGATCAGGTAATCCATCACGGCCAGGTTGGTGATCGTGCCCAGCGGGCTGACGATGGCGAACACCTGATCCTGCGAGATCAGCTTTTCGACAGCCAGTCTGGTGCGGTCGGGGTCGAAACCGTCGTCCTCGACGATCAGCTCGATCTTGCGCCCGTGCACACCTCCCCAGCGGTTGACATGCTTATAGTAAGCCGAATACCCGCGCAGCGCGGCCATGCCCACGGTCGCGTTGGGTCCAGAGAGATCGCAAAACGTGCCCAGCTTGATCGCGTCGGTCGTCACACCCGGCGCAGTCGCCCGGAGAACAGGCCGGGTGACCCGAAAGCCAGGCCACACCAGGTGTGGCACAATTTGCAGCCGCGCAGCCTCGTCGCACAACCAGGCGCGAAAGTCAGGATGCGCGATCCTGACCAGCGCCTCCACGCGCTCCTTGACGGGTCGGCCCTTGAGTTGCGCCACGCCGTACTCGGTCACCACCGTGTCAATATCCTGGCTCGCCACCGTGATCTGAGCGCCCTCGGCCAGCGTCGGCGCGATAGTAGAGACGGTTCCGCCCTTGGCCGTCGAGCGCAGCGCGATGATGCCGCGCCCGCCAGGCGAAAGCTGCGCGCCACGATGAGTATCGAGCTGGCCGCCGGTGCCGCTATAGTGGCGCGGCCCAATGCTTTGCGAGCAAACCTGGCCGTAGAGATCAGCCTGGAGCGCAGTGTTGACACTCACCATTTTATAGTTCTGCCCGATGATGTAGGGGTTATTCGTGACTTTGCCTTGCTGGAATTCGACGGCCAGATTGTCGTGCACAAAATCGTACAGTTTTTGGGCGCCCAGCGCAAAGGCGCCGACCATCTTGCCTTTCCACAGCGTCTTGCGCCGGCCAGTGATCACGCCCGCTTCGTAGAGGTCGGCCATGCCGTTGGTAAACATCTCGGTATGCACGCCCAGATCGCGACGCTCCATCAAGAAAGCCGTGATGGCGTTGGGGATGCCGCCGATGCCAAGTTGGATCGTGGCGCCGTCTTCGACCAGTTCGGCGATGTACCCCCCAATGGCCCTTTCCCAATCTTCGGGCGGCGCGATGGGTAACTCGAAGGGGGGGACGTGATTCTCGACCACGTAATCCACTTCCGAGATGTGAATCTGAGTATCGCCCAGCGTCCAGGGCAGATTTCCGTTGACCTCGAGCATGACCACGTCGGCGGCTTCGATCAAAAACTTTTCGTACACCAGTCCGAGCGAAAGAGACATGTATCCGCGCGCGTCGGGCAGAGTGGCGGTGCCCCAAAAAATGTCCAGCTTGTTTCCGGCAGCTTCCAGCCTGACCTTGGCCGCTTGGTGGAGGTTGTTGGGGATGTAGGTGATACGGCCCTGGGGATGTACCTGGCGGTCGGGCGCGCCATAGAACCAGTTCTCTACGAAAAAGTGCCCCGCCATCTCTGGCTTGAGGACGAAATCATAGGGGCGCAGCGGTAGACCGACCCACGTCGTCACACCTTCCAGGCGATCCTTGTGGTTGCCCAGTTCGCTCAACAGCCCTGGCGGCTCGGAGCCGGCCAACGCCACGGCGATGGTCTGGTGTGATTGCACCAGCGACACGGCTTCTGGGATAGAGCGCAGTCTTTGTTTGTAGAGTTCTTTTGGATCCATTGGATCTGATCCTTTATTCTTGCAGGGCGTAGGCGCCCGGCGCCTCGATCAGCGGCATATAGTCCGCGTCGCCCATCGTCGGCGGTGTGCACTTGTCACTTGGCAGTTCTCCCAGCCACTTGACCCAATCCGTCCACCAACTCCCCTCATTGCGCCTATCACGTCCCGACGACAATGCCTCCATCAACACGCAGCGTCACGCCGGAGATAAAGCTGGCCTCATCGGATGCGAGAAAGAGATAGGCATTGGCAATGTCGCGCGGCTCGCCCATGCGGCCCAACGGCGTGCGCGCCTTCATACCCTCCAAGACTTTATCGGGCATGGCCTTGACCATCTCGGTGGCCGTAAAACCAGGCGCCACGGCGTTGACGCGAATGTTGTAGCGGCCCAACTCGCGCGCCCAGACTTTGGTCATGCCGATCACGCCGGCCTTGCTCGCCACATAGTTCGTCTGACCAAAGTTGCCATCCAGCCCGACGATGGACGTGGCATTGAGGATCACGCCGCTACCCTGACGGATCATATAGGGCGCGACCGCCTGCGTGCAGTTGAACACGCCTTTCAGGTTGATGCCGATCACCAGGTCGAAATCGGCTTCGGGCATTTGCTTGACCAGCTTGCCTTCCTGGACTCTGACGAGTGTGCCATCGCGCAGGACGCCGGCGTTGTTCACCAACACATCAATCCGGCCGTACCTGGCCGCAACGTCGTCCACCCAGGCTTGAACGGCTTGGCGGTCCGCCACGTTGACTTTGTAAAAGCTGGCTTCCAGCCCGAGTGTCTTGGCGACCTCTTGCCCGACCTGCTCGACGACGTCACAGATGACGACCCGGGCGCCTTCTTCGGCAAAGCGCTCCGCCGTTGCCTTGCCAATGCCGGCTGCACCCCCGGTGATGACAGTGACTCGGTCTTGTAGTCGCATAGTCTGCTCCTTGGATGGGTACTGGGTATTGGTTACACTTGCGCCTGCGCGGAGCCCAAGGCCCCCTGTGGGCAGTGCAGGTGTTGGGTATTGCACGGCCCCCATTTGACGCAGGCCGCACCCCAGGTATAGCCGATGCCGGCGGCGACAATGATCATCAAATCGCCATCTTTCAGACGGCCCTGCTTCACTCCTTCGACGATGGAGAGCATCGTGTCTTGCTGGCCCAGGTGACCATAGTCAGAAAGGTAAACAGATTGTTCTTCGGTGAGACCCAGATGCTGGAGCACATCGAGGTGAGCAGAACGCTTCATGTGTAGAATGTTGAGGTAGCCAATGTCCTTTCGTGTGTAGCCACTCTTGCGCAGCGCCTCGTCAATGCAGTGCATCCAGTTGTCCATCGAGACAGCATTGAGGCGATCCTTCATCGCTTCTGGCTCAACCAGGTCAAGATAGAACAGATTTTTTGCCACGGCCTCGTCGGTGGGGAATCGCTTGGTGCCGCTGGCAGGGACGATGACGTGGTCGGCCATGTAGCCATCGGCCATGAGATGCGCACCCAGGACGTGATTACGCGGCCAGTTCTTGCGCAGCAGCAGTGCTCCGCCTCCCGCCGCCAGGTTAAACAGGAAGGTGGTACGGTGGTTCTTGAAGTTGATCAGATCGCCATTGCGATAGCCGCCGGCGATGAGCACCGTGTTGAGGTCGGGGTCCGCCATCATCATGTCCCTGGCGATCTTGAGTGTGGCGATCGTGGTGCTGCAGCGCATCTGCACGTCAATCGCCCAAGCTCGTGTCGCACCGATCTCATAGGCCAGCTTGATGCCTGCCGTCTGGAGCAGGTACTCTTTCCACTCTTCGGTCGTGCAGAGCACCAGGTCAATTTCCTCTGGCCGGATGTCCGTCTTGGAGAGGCAGTCCTGCGCGGCCCAGATCGCCATCTGATTGGTGTGATCGTCCGGCCCTGCCATATGCTTTTGGGTGAGGCCGAATTTGTTGCGGACGACATCCTCAGGAATGCCGCTCTCTCTGGCAATGTCGGCGGCGGTCAAGACGGGTTCTGGAATGTAAATTCCAGCACTCACAATTCCAACCGATACGTTCTGGAGCCCAAGGCCCCCTGTCCCCAGGACACCCTTAAGGGGTGTGAGCTGACTCATTCTCACTTCTCCAGGACATTCGCACCGGGCGCATCCATGATCGGCGGGAACTCGGCGTTGCCTATCGGCGGCGGATCGTTTTCGTTGACCCAATAGCCACGCTTCTGGGGAACTGGATTGACGGCACCCACGATGTGACCACTTTCGGCCAGGATGCGACTGACCGGTTCACTCACCATTTGGCGAGTCTTGAAGGCGCCTTTCCGGAGGACTCTGACGCTTGGTGCGTATCCGCAATGTCCTCACCCACGTTGACGTACCGTGCAATGAAAGTGGTCGCATCGGTCCAGCGGATAAAGCGCTGCTCTTCGTTGGACTGCACGTGCCGGATCAAGCCATGCCAACCGGTCGCCAAGCCAGAGGATTCGTCTGTGGGCTTGTCGTACACAAAACGCAGCACAAAAGAAACCACGTTGGTTTCTGGGATCATATCTGGCTCCGACATTATGAAATTGTAGAGCTACCAAGCAAATACACTGGTTGCCAGAGGAAGTTGGAGATCCGATGCTGGATCGATAGGCAATCCACTGTGGAAAAGTATAGCAGACGCCGGTTACAGGGGAGTTACAAGCTAGTTGCACGCCGAACGGCGGCTTCGTCGGACTGTACGATTTGCTCGTACAGCGCCACTGTTGCGGGAGAGGGGGAAAGACCGTTTTCCTTGCGGAGTGTGCTCTCACAGCGCTGAAACGTCCGCAGAGCCTGAGAGCGGTTGCCCTGTTGGATGTGCGCCACAATCATTAGCCGATAGGCGTTTTCCCAACACGTATCACGGGCGAGGATAGCCTGGCACACCTTGAGGCCCGCCTCATATTGGCCGCGCTCGATCAGCGCGCCCGCCAACTTGTCGGCGGCGTGCAGGTAGAGTGAAAGCAGGCGTTCACGCTCATCGCTCGCCCAGTCCTCGTACAGCGCGTCCGGCAAATAGTCGCCCTGGTACAGATCAAGGGCCGTTTGGAGATGGCGGATAGCTCGGCTGAGCGAGCCACTTTCCATCAATTGCAGCCCGGCTTTACATTCTCGTTCAAAGGCAATCGAGTCCTGCCAGACATCGGCCTCGGGCCGCAGTCGGTAAGCCGTGCCCTCGCGGACGATGAAAGCGAATGGAGCATCGGACAGACGGGCGGGCTCGATGGCCTTGTTGACGGCGTTCAGCGCCACCTTGAAATCGCGGGCAGCCGCTTCGGGCGAAAGATTGGGCCACAAGGTTTCAACGATCTCGTCCCGTTGCAGCCAGCGACCACGCTGAGCGAGCAATAACTGGAAAAGCTGACGCGCTTTATCGCGCTGCCAGTCGCGTGGCACGACTTTTACCTGGCCGCGCCAGACACGGAATTCGCCTAACGTCTGCACTCGCAAAAGATAGCCAGGGTGAACCTGAATGTCTGACAATCCGATTTCCTCCAGCAGGCGCTCTACATAGGCCGGGCGGCAGCGCAACTCGCGGGCCTGCAATAGGATAGGAACCAGACGACGCAAGTCGGGCGGGCCCGAGAGTGTGGGGGCGGTGAACAGGAAATCATAGCCGTGCGCCTCACACAACGCGAGCAAGTCCTCAACACACGAAGCCAAGTGCTCGCGTTGCCGGAGGTCGAGATAAGCCAGGCTCAACCACAGTCGCGTGGCCGCTCGCCCCAAGCTATCCCCACATTCGCGAAAGGCCCGAAGCACACGCAAAAGAATCTCCAGCGCCTCCTCTGGTCGTCCGGCCAGCACGTAACTTGCGCCAAGCGCCAGTTCGACCAGCGCCACTACCCACGGATCGCCGGCCCAGCGCCCGGTCTCGATACCCTCGGCTGCGGCGCGTTGGGCCGATTGCAGATCGCCCTCTCCGAGGAAACCATAAGCGCGTGTGAGTCCCCACATGGCCTCCACCCGCACGCGGCGCACGGCCAGCCGGTCACCCAATGCGATGGCGGTCTCGTAGCAACGAATTGCTTCCTCGCGTGACCTCTCCCCCGCCCCCTCTCCTGGTAGGAGAGGGGAGAAGGGGAGACGTCGCAATTGCCAGGCGTGTCCCAGGCGCATGTGGCCGACGGCGGTGATGAAGGGCGAGCCGAGGCGCTCCCCCAGAGCGATGCCGTCTTGCGCGAGGGTAGAGGCCAACTCGGGTTGGCCGCGCAGCGACTGAATGAGCGAGAGGAGAAGCACCGTTTCCCGGTGTGCGCGCGGCGTGTGGACTTGGCCGCGCTCGACCTCCGTTCGTTCGGACTCGGCCCATGCTTCCAGAATGCGCCGCGCCTCATCGAGCCGCCCGGTGCGCACTTGCACACGCACACTCAACATATCTTCGGCTGGCCCTTCTTCACGCAGCGCGCGGGCTTGGGCACGTGCTGCCTCTGCTTCGTTCGGCTTGCCCATGTTGAGTTTGTTCTCGGCCACCAGTTCGAGCAGGCGCGCGCGCGCGTCTCGGTCGGCTATCCCATCGGAGAGGCGCAACGCCTCTTCCAACAAGCTCTCGGCTTGTGCGGGACGGACAGTATCCAGGTAGACTAATGCCTGGCCGCGCAGCGCCCGGCTGATGCCCACTGGATCACAGCGCGCGCGCCAGGTCTGTTCAGCGGCGCTGTACCAGGCGAGCGCATCGTCAAAGCGACTGCGCAGACGATAGACATCCCCCTGGTAAGCTTGCAGCAACGGATACTCGGCCAACACAGTCGGAGTCAGCGCATCAATCCACTGTGCGATAGTATCCAAGCGACCAGCGCGCAGGGTCGCCTCGCCTGCGAGTTCGATGGCCGCGGCAGCTTCTGGGAAGGCCTGCGCGGCTAACCAGTGATAGATCGCCTCTTCGAGGTCAGCCCTGGCCTGGAAGAATTCGGCGGCCCGGCGATGCGCTCGATGAGTGTCTCGCGCGCCTACCGGATCGGCAGCCCATTGCTGCCGGAGAAAATCTTGAAAGAGGTGATGATAGCGATAGTGCCGCTCGCCCCCCGAACCGAGGGGGGGCTCACCCAGAGCCACTACGAACAGGTCGAGATCATGCAAGCGGTCGAGCATCGCCGCGCTGTCGGTTGAACCGGTGATGGCGTCACAGGCAGCGGGCGTCAGTTCACGCAGAACCGCCGTGTCGCGCATGAAGGCCGCAATCTCGGGCGGCTGGCGGTCAATTACCTCGCGCGCCAAGTAGTCAAACAACGTGCCAAGCGAGGTGGGATCTCGTGTGGCGTCTATCAGCACAGTGGCGCTTTGGGTTGAACTGTTGCGCAAGCCCTGCCATACCAGTTGCAAAGCGATAGGCCAGCCTTCGGTCTTGTCGGCCAGCACGGCAACTTCGTCCTGCCCCAGTTGCATGCCATATGTGTCACGGAACAGCGTTTCGATCTCGAGGGGCCGGAAGGCCAGCTCCCGGCGACCAATTTCGAGCACTTGTCCTTTGGCGCGCCACGTCACGAGGGAAGAAAAGTTGAACGGATGGCGGGCTGCCAAGACGGTGTGCAAGTCGGCTGGTGCATAGGTGATAAAACGTTCGACCAGCGAGTTGGCTTGGGGCGATCCGGCGACAAAATGATAGTCGTCCAAAATGAGTAGGCATGGCTCGGACAGAACATTGTCCAGCGCATTGACGAGTGCGTCTAGTGTCAGCGTCAATGTCGCAGGCCCGGCCCCGCTGCTCGATTCCTGCAAAGCGGCTAGCGGCGCTTGGGACAGATGGGGCAATCGAAGACTGAACGCTGCGATGAGGTATGAAAGAAATCGCTGTGGGTCGGTGTCCGCTTCGCCCACACTGTACCAGCAGAGCAAGGCGTCAGATGTATCCAGCGTAGCGAGCGCTGTCGTCTTGCCGTAGCCAGTGCCGGCCTGCACCAGTGTCAGCCG
>CAYHAR010000097.1:0-14540 GCA_964354595.1 uncultured Anaerolineae bacterium
TGTACGCCAGGAAGCGGCTTGTCGCACTGAGCGTGCAACACGAGCGGCTTGGCCGGGTCCGACCATTCGCCTTGCGCCAGTTGATGGCGCACCTCAGCCCTATCAGGACCGACCGTCCAAGTAAAAAGCAGCCAAGAATTGATCTCGGCAGCCGTGCCGTACGAGAGGCGAATGAGGATGGCGTAGCACCCGGCACATGAGGCAGCAGCGCTCCGGGCGCAGTTTGGCTTGAAAGGGAGTGTATTGCATTTGTGCCCATCGACTTGTTCCTCGATACTGCTATCCTGAGCACATGTTGCGAATCTGCGGTGTTCGATCATCCACGCGTGACACACTCCACGCTCTACGGCTCCCTCCGCAACACCATGACCTTGCCGCCGCTCTCCGGCTCCAACTCTACGATCAATCCGCCGGAAAGCAGCGCCATCGAATTGTAGGCCATCGCCCACCAGGTCATCGTCGCTGCCGCGAGTGCACCGGCCGCCGCAACGACGACGATAAACACAACCGCCACCGTGACCAGCGACAACTCGTCCAACTGGCGCACGGCGGCGAGTGCGTCGCCCAAGCCCAGCACGCGAACCATATCTACGGGCACTTGGCCCAGCAGGCCCGCGTCAACCGTCGCGCGCTGCCAGCTTTCCAACAGGCGGCGCAGCCAACTGATGACGACGCGAACGACGAACGCCGCGACGATGCCGACCGGCGCCGCCGTCGCCGCGCCAGTGACAAATCCAAACTTGGCCGACGAGACCAGCCCGATGCGACGCAAGCGAACAGCCATCACTCGAGCGCGTCCATCTGCACGATAATGACGCTAATGTTATCTTCGCCGCCGGCGAGGTTGGCGGCTCTGACCAACTGGCGGCACGCTTCTTGCGGCGAATAGGCCAACATGACAATCTCCTGGATTTCGTCGTCTTCGACCATCCCGCTCAACCCATCGGAGCAGAGCAGCAGCCGGTCGCCAGCCGCAAGCTTCTGGGTGGTCACCTCCGGCTCGACGGTGAGCTTGTCGCCCAGGTTCTTGTAAATCACGTTGCGCTGCGGGTGAGTGCGCGCTTCTTCCGGCGTGAGTTGCTTCATCTGGACGAGCCGCTGCACCAACGAGTGGTCGGACGTGATCTGGCGAATCTCTTGCTTGTTGACGAGATAACAGCGGCTATCGCCCGCGTGCGCGATGGTGGCCGTGTCGCCGTGGACGAACGCGGCCACGCACGTCGTTCCCATGTCGGTGCCCGAGACGCGGCGATGACCGAACACGGTCTGATTGGCCTCCTGGAGGGCGTTCTTGAGCCACGCATCCCAATTCGGCGTCGTGCTCTCGGCTACGCCGTCGCTCATCACTTCGGCCAATGCCTTGCGCGCTAGCGTATTCACCACCAAACCCGAGGCCACGTCGCCTGCCGCGTGACCGCCCATGCCGTCGCACACAACGTACAGCCCCAGCGGCTCGCTGATAGAGCGCCGCACCCGGCCAATCTCGACGGTGAGGAGGCTATCTTCGTTGAGCTGGCGCGTCTGGCCGACATCGGTCAACCGGCCCACGCGCACGTCCACCGAGGAGGGTCGGCGGACTTCGACCAATCCTTTCTGCAATTCCTTGGCCAGTTGAGCGGCGGTCGGCGCTTGCAATCCGCCCAACACGCGATCAAACAGCATCCCCACGCCGGGCGGCGAAAGCTCGATCGTGTCGTCGTACTTGCGCCGGGCGGTAATCAGATAGTACATCGTCTCCACCAGCGCGCAGACCTCGCGCTCAAAGCGCTTGGATCGCTCGCCCTCGGCGACAAATTCGCACGGCGAAAAATCGGTCCAGCGAGCCTGCCGGTCGTCCAGCGCGATGCGCCACAAGTCAACCGGTCCGAGCGCCACGCCGTTATTGTGCAGGTACGCCATGCCTTGCGCCAACTGCTGTGCCCATTCCAACACCTGCGGCATCTCTTGCGGCACACGCAGGTTGGCGGCCAACATGGGCGGCGACTCGGGGCCGGCCACATAGTAGCGGATCGCTTCGCCATACGGCGCCTCAGCGAACGCCTCGCGCGGCAGAAGCGCATTGGGATGGCTCAACCCGATCAATTGTCGTTCTGCTTCAAAGCTCGTTTCGTCCAGGCTCTCTTTGACGCGATAGTGCGGGTAAAACGGCATACTATTGGTCAGTGACGCGCCGCAGTTGCGGCAGGTCTTGCGCTCCGGCCCGTTCGCGTCGTATCCACATTGCGAGCAGCGCAAAATTGGGTACAGGCTTTCGACCGTGTAACTGTTGAGCGAGGGCGTCTCGGAGCGCGCATCGAGAACGATGTAACGGTCCGCCAGCAACGCGCCCTCCGGCAACGGCGCAAATTCATCCGGCGCAAGGGGCTGAGGAACGTGCGGACTGGGGCGCGTCATTTCGACGCTGTCCAGGTCGGCCAGCGGCGCAGTGCCCAGGCCTGCCGTGTGAAAGGTAAAGTTCAGCTCGCCCAGCGTCACAAGCCAGCCATTCCGCAAAATGTTCCGCCCGGTTCGCTGACCGTTGACCCACACCGGCGCGTTGAGGCCGGCCGCTTCGACAATGACCCAGGGATCACGCAGATTGATGCGCGCGTGGCGATCCGCCACCGAGGCCGCCGCCGGGAACTCGGAACCGATGACAATGTCATTATCGGCGGCGCGGCCAATGGTGAGGACAGGCCGATTGAGCGAAAAGCGCTGCAGCTTGCCATCGGTCGTGCGAGTCTCTAGAAACTGGGGAGCCATCGTGGGGGGAGTCACGCGCGGCAAAGTCTCGGGTAAAAGCTCCGGCGGTGGAACGGGAACACCTTCGGGCGGCGTGGGCGCTTCGACCGGCTCCTCGACGGGTGGAGGAGACACCTCGGGCTGTTGGCGCGCCTCAGACGGCCGGGCGAACCACATCCGTAGTCGCGCCTTTAATGTTTTCCACATTTGACTCATCGTGACCTCCCAAGGTTGACGAACGGGCAGAACGGTGCTACATTGTGCACCGCCGAATGGGTATATTCTAGGTGATTATGCCCGCGCCGTCAAACGCCCTACCCTCCCCGGTGCGACGGGGAAAACCAGGATGAAGGCCAAGCCCATGCGCCTCTCACGCGAAATCTTTTCTCAAGACACGCTGACCGTTGCCCGGTTGCTGCTCGGCAAGCGGCTGGTGCGCCGATGGAACGGCCTGCGACTGGCCGGGCGCATCGTCGAGGCAGAAGCCTACATCGGCGAGGAAGACAAAGGCTGCCACGCCTCGGTCGGGCGCACGGCGCGCAACGACGTGATGTTCGGCCCGCCCGGTCACGCCTACGTGTATTTCACTTACGGGATGCACTGGATGTTTAACGTCGTGACTGAGGCAGAAGGATTCCCGGCGGCGGTGCTCATCCGCGCGCTCGAGCCGCTGGAAGGCATCCCCGCGATGGAGCGTAACCGCAAGCGGCGCGCGGTGTTTGATTTATGCAGCGGCCCGGCCAAGCTGGCGCAGGCGCTCTGCATCACCCGCGCGCTCAACGGCGCGGACCTGTGTCTTCGACGCGGCGCAGAACTGTGGCTCGAAGATGCACCGCCGATTCCCGATAACGATATTGTCACCACCCCGCGCGTCGGCCTGAACCATACACTCGAGCCGTGGAAATCTATGCCGTGGAGATTCTTTGTGCAAGGGAGCGCGTTCATATCAAAGGTCAAGCCATAGCAGACGAATGCGATTCGTCATTCGTCAATGGACCTGTCGCGCCTCGTCCGCCCGCATCGTTTTCCCTTTCACGGTGTTTCATCCAACTGACTGAGCGAGACCATATAACCTGGTTTAGTCCCCAACCAGCCCGGAGGAATGCATGACATCTGCCAGGACGTACAACATGGTGGTGCTGGTCAAACAAGTGCCCGACACGCACAACATCACCGGCGACGTGATGAAAGAAGATGGCACCGTCAACCGCTCCGCATTGCCCGCCATCTTTAATCCCGAAGATTTGAATGCGCTCGAAATGGCGCTTCAAGTGCGAGAGCAATACGGCGGCCAGGTCACGGTGCTGACGATGGGGCCACCCTCCGCCGCCGAGGCGCTGCGCGAGGCGCTCTATCGCGGCGCGGATAAAGTCCTGCTGCTCACCGACCGGCGCTTTGCGGGCGCGGACACGCTGGCGACTTCGTACACATTAAAGTGCGCCGTCGAGAAACTGGGCAAGTTTGATCTGGTATTTTGCGGACGCCAGGCGATTGACGGCGACACGGCTCAGGTCGGCCCGCAGATTGCGGAAAAGCTGGGCATCCCACAAATCACCTACGCCGAATCCGTCGTGAGCCTGGAAGGCGACGAGATGGTGGCGCAAAGAGCGTTTCCCCTGGGACGCGAATGGGTCAAGTGCAAGCTGCCGTGCCTGCTGACCGTGGTCGCTTCGGCCAACCGTCCGCGTCCGCCCTCGGCACGCAAGCAGATCGAATGCAAGCTCGCCGCGACCCCGCTCGAATACCGCGCGCTGTTGACCAAGTGGCCCGAGTTCGAGAGCGAAGAAAAGCTGGACGCTTTTCTCGCGGAGCGCAAATTAAAGATTCCCGTCTGGACTGCCGATGACCTGGGCGCTGACCTCGACCGACTCGGCCTGGCTGGCTCACCCACCCAAGTCTACAAGGTCAACTTTGTCGTGCTGGAAACGACCGAAAGCAAACAGATTCCGGCCAACCCCGAAGGCATCGCCGCGCTCATTCAAGAGTTGGTAAAGGAATACGTCGTGGGATAGTTGTTTCAGACCCGAAGGGTTTTGCAAACCCTTTGGGTCTGGGGGATAGAGAACATGGCAAACGACAGAGACGTGTGGGTTTTCATCGAGCAGGAAGAAGGACGCATTGCTGACGTCAGCTTGGAACTGTTGGCCAAGGGGCAAGAACTGGCGCAAAAGTTGGACAGCCAGGTGTGCGGGCTGTTGTGCGGCTACCAGGTGAAAGAGATGGCTGACCAGGTCATTCATCACGGCGCGGATCGCGTGCTGCTGGCCGACCATCCCGAGCTGGAACTCTATCGCACGCTGCCGTACGCGCGAGTGGCTTCTGATTTGGCGCGCGAGCGGCGACCTTGCATTTTTCTCTTGGGCGCAACGCCCATCGGGCGCGACCTCGCGCCGCGCGTCGCCAGCGCCATACGCTGCGGCCTCACCGCCGACTGCACCGACCTGCAAATCGGCGATTACGAGTCCAAGAAGGACAAGCAGGTTTATCCCAATCTGCTCTATCAGATTCGCCCCGCGTTCGGCGGCAATATCATCGCCACCATCGTCAACCCGCACACGCGCCCGCAGATGGCGACTGTGCGCGAGGGCGTGATGCGCCGCGCAGAGCCAGACACGGCGCGCAAGGGTGTCATTGAAAGAATTGAGCCACATTTTGACGAGCGCGATTTGGCGTTGCAGGTGTTGAGCCGCGAGACGCGCGAGTCCACCGTCAACCTCAAAGGCGCGCCGGTCGTCGTCGCGGGCGGCGCGGGCCTGGGCAGCCAAGAAAACTTTGAGCTGGTCCGCGAGCTGGCGCACATCCTCGGCGGCGAGGTGGGCGCATCGCGCGCGGCCGTGGACGCGGGCCTGGTCTCGCGCGAGCATCAAGTGGGGCAAACCGGCGTCACCGTGCGGCCCCGGCTGTATATCGCAGCGGGCATCTCGGGCGCAGTTCAGCACCGCGCGGGGATGAGCGAATCGTCCAAGATCATTGCCATCAACACCGATCCCAACGCGCCCATTTTCAAGATCGCTCATTACAAGATCGTCGGCGACGTGGACAAAGTGCTGCCGATGATGATCAAAGCATTACGGGAAAAAACCAAGTAGGGACAACCCGGCGTGGTTGCCCCGTCAGAACAGACACAAGGCAGGGCAGACACGAGGTCTGCCCCTACGACGGGAGAATATCGCATGGCCGAGAATTTTTTTCTGGATAACCTGGACCTCCAGTTCCACTTGAATCACACCGACCTGCGCCAGATCGTCGAGCTTGGAGAAAAGGGATACACCTATCGCGAAAAGCATCCTGCCGCGCCGCGCAACTATCAAGACGCCGTAGACAACTATCGCATCCTCTTGCAAGTACTGGGCGAGATTGCGGCGACCGTGATCGCGCCGCGCGCCGCCCAAGCCGACGAAGAAGGCGCCCAGTTCCGCGACGGGCAGGTGCATTACTCGGCGGCCACGCAAGAGGCGATGCAGGCGCTCAGGCAAGCCGAGCTGATGGGAGTCATGTTGCCCTGGGAATATGGCGGCATGAACCTGCCGGAGACGATTTACCAGATGATGGTCGAGATCGTCTCGCGCGCCGAGGCCGGGCTGATGACGGTCTTTGGCTTGCAAGAGATCGCTTCGTCCATCAACGAGTTCGGCAGCGACGAGATGAAAGCGCGCCTCTTGCCTCGCTTTGCTCGCGGCGAGCTGACCGGCGCGATGGTGCTCACCGAGCCGGACGCCGGCTCTGATCTGGGGTCAGTGCAGACGCGCGCCACGTTCGACGAGGCGGCCGGCGCGTGGCGCATCAACGGCGTCAAGCGCTTTATCACCAACGGCTGCGCGGACGTGATGGTGGTGCTGGCCCGCAGTGAGCCGGACACGAACGACGCGCGCGGCCTCTCGCTATTCCTCGTGGAAAAAGACGAAAGTGTCGTGATCCGCCGCATCGAGAACAAGGTCGGCTTGCACGCCTCGCCCACGTGCGAGATTCAATATAACAACACGCCCGCGCAGCTCATCGGCAAGCGGCGCTTTGGGCTGATCCGGTACGCAATGGCGTTGATGAACAGCGCGCGGCTGGGCGTCGCCGCGCAGGCGGTTGGGATCGCCGAGGCCGCTTACCGCGAGGCGCATCGCTACGCTCACGAGCGAGTCCAATTCAACCAGGCGATCCGCAACTTTCCGGCGGTGACGCGCATGTTGCTGACGATGCGCAGCGAAATTGAGGCAGGGCGAGCATTGATGTACGAGTCGGCGCACTGGGTGGATTTGGAAAAAGCCTACGACCGGCACATCGCCGAGGGCAAGGCCGACCCGGCGGATCGCCAGGCGCTCAAGCGAGCCGCGCGTCTGGCCGAGGCTCTGACACCGCTGACCAAGTATTACTGCACCGAGATGGGCAATCGCGTCTGCTACCAGGCGATGCAGGTGCACGGCGGCGTGGGCTATATGCGCGAGTTTAACGTCGAGCGGCACTATCGCGATGTTCGCGTGACGAACATTTACGAAGGCACCAGCCAATTGCAGATCGTCTCGTCCATCGGCAAGCTGCTGGGGCACGCGCTGGACGATTTATTGGACGAGTGGGCCGCGCTGAATTACGGCCCAGAGTTGGAGCCGCTCAAGAAGCAAATAGTAGAAGCGACGGCGCTGGTCAACCGCTGCGCCGATCACCTCAAAGAGTGCGAGACCGCCGTCATTGACTATTACGCTTCTGATATGGTGGACATGACGGTGTACGTCATCAACTTTTGGCTGTTGCTGCAACACGCGCGCGCGGACGAGCGGAAACGCGCGGTGGCGCAGATTTACATCTCGGAACATTTGCCCAGGGTCAAGAAGGCGGTCACGGCGGTTCAAGCCGCCGACCCGACTCCGCTGCAAGTCAGGGATGTTATCCTGGCCAGCCCGTTTTGATTGGGGCGTGGCGCTCACTGGAAACGCGGATACTCGGCTCCCTTTTCCGGCTCTTCGATGGCTTCCAGGACAAGCGCGTGCTCAAGCTCTTCGCCAAAGTCGTAGACGTATTCGAGTTGCGCGCCCGGCTCTAATCCCAGCCCGGCCAGGCGAACCTTGTGCGCGGCATATTCGCCCAGCGGGTCGAGCGGGCCGCAGGGTTGGCTGCGCAGTTGCTTGCCTTTGCCGCGCGGCGTGATGAGCGTAAACTCGCTGAGGTGGTCAAACGGGTCTCGATCAAAAGCCTCGCGCATCACGGCATCCAGGTCGCCCAACGTGTTCTTGCCCTGCACCTCGATCACGAATTGCTTCTTGCCTCGGCGGGCGCGAAAGCGATACACCTGTTTGCCTTGCTTGGCCGTGAACGGTTTTTCCTCGATGACCTCTTCCTCAGGCTCGCTGAGCACCAAATCCGTCAGCGATAGGCGATCCGAGTCGGCGGCAACGATCTCAAAATCTTGCCACCTCATGCGCCCGTCTCGCTCGATCACGGTCGTCCAGTGATCGCCGGGATAATCGCGGACCGAAGACAGGCGAGCGAAAGCCGTCTGCAAGCCGCGCTCCACGAACAAGCTTTCGTCGTGCGTCGCT
The DNA here is from genome assembly GCA_964354595.1 of uncultured Anaerolineae bacterium. Taxonomy (GTDB): domain Bacteria; phylum Chloroflexota; class Anaerolineae; order Fen-1058; family Fen-1058; genus JBGLNJ01. The sequence goes on from CAYHAR010000097.1 coordinate 8,247, forward strand.
TTCAGTAGCTCGTAGAGCACATCAGCCAGAGCGCGGTTTTGTTGAGCGATCTCGGTCTTGCGGCGACGGCGTTCCGGCTCCAATGCCAGTTGAAAATGGCTCCTCTCCCAGTCTAACACCGTCAGCAGCAGGCTGTCGCCTCGCTGGGCGTGCGCGGAATTCAGCCACGATTTCAGGTCAATCGCGTCCACCTTGCCGCCCGCCAACGCGCCCATCAGCTCTTGCGATTTGACGCGCACCGTAGCCAGCCTGGTTGGAATCTCGTGACCCTGCTCGTTCACAAACGTCGGCGTGGCCTCTGGTTGAATGCGTACAGTCCCATGCCGCAGGAAAGGCATCCAGTACGGATAGACCCGCACTGCTCCTTCGCTCGCCATTTGCCGGTCGAGCGTGACACGGAAGCGAGCGCCTTGAAATGCCACCCGCAGCGGGACGATTGTCTGCCGATCCAGAAAGGCATAGCTCTGCTGCCGATACGAGTTGCGAATGTGATTGGTCACAGCCTGGACGGGGTTCTTGGCTTTGGAAGGCTTGCGCGCCAACACCTCTTGCACCAGGTCGTCGAGCGCCACCGGCTCATCCACTTCCGCCAGCAGCGACTCGATCACCTGGTCGAGCGTGGGCCCTTTGGCCTTGGCTGGTTTCGCGGACTTGGCCGACGCAGAAGCCGTGAGTTGATCTTGCAGCCAGGCTACGGCTCCTTCAGTGCGCCGCCAGTGATTGAGATGGTCGGCGGCAAAAGCCACCGCCTCATTCTCGTCGCCCCACCCGATGTGATCCGGCAGGCGGTTCGGGATGCGCTCCTGGCCGGTCAAGTAGGACGGCACGTGCCGATTTTGCCGGAGGGCTTTGTGGAGCGCCTTGTTGGCCTTGTCGGTCGCGCCGCCTTGGCGAAATTCGATCAGCGCCCGGGTGTAAAGCCATGTGGCCGTGCCCTCATCGCGATACTGATCGAGCAGCTTGTCCAGGTCGGCATCCAGGTCCATCTCGAGCAAAAGCTGAGCCAACAGGTAACGAATGCCTTGATTGTCGTTCGGATTCAGGCGCAACATTTCTTCAAAGTGAGAACGCGCTTCTTCTCTGCGCTCCAACCGCCACAGCGTATCGGCCAGGCCGTGCCGCGCGCGCATGTACGGGCGCGTTTCCAGGATGCCCCAAAAGTAGCCGACAGATTCCTCCCACTTGCCTTTCATCGCCCGTTCGCCGGCTGCCACACCTTGCTGGTAATGCTCTAACGCGCGGCCCACAGTATCGGCTTCTTCTTCAGCCAGCAGCACGTAAGCGTCAGTGCAATCCGGTGAGACGGTCAGCGCCTCGTGCGCCAGCGCGATGCGCCGGGCGGGGTTGCGCTCTTCCCACGCCTGGTACATCAACTCTTGCGCCTGCCGCAATTGCGGATCGTCGAGGAACGACTCGCCCATCTGGCCCGTCATCGCCGCCAACTGCCCTTCCATCATCCGGCGGTCAAAGAACGGCGTCTCGCCCTCCTCGTCCGGCCAATCCATTTGCGCCACCGGTTCCGCCGCTCGATCCAACTTGCCGGCCGGGTAGCGAAGGGCAGCCACGACGGGCCCCTCGGACGAAGGAACCTCGATAGACGCCTCGGCGGGCGCATAATCCCCGCGCCCGTCCGGGCGCAGGTGATCGCGGACAAAAATCGGGATGGCGCGCAAGGCCGCCTGATACCACAGCAGCTCGGCCCGGTCTGGGCGAAGCGCGCCCTTGCGCCGATCAAAGATGACCGGCACCGGAAAAGCCTGGTCGCTGACGACTTGCCAATGATACTGTTCCGCCGCGTCCACATCGTCAAACGAAGTGTCCACGATGGAATTAAAAAGCATCGAGTGCGCGCCGCTCTCTGGGATGATCTCCATCGGATCGTCCACCGCGCCAGAGATCATGAATTCCAGGTCTTGCCAGGCCAGGCTTACCGATAGACCATATTCCACGCCCGCATTGCCCATCACGGAGATGTAACGCGGCGCGGCTTGCGCGGGGATTTGGACCGCCAGGGCTTGCGTGTTCGTCAACTGTATCCAGGGAGCGGCGCGGTAAAACTCGGCGGCGGCGGCAAATAAATCGCCCACGATCTCGGGCGTGACGCCCTCGACCGAGAGCAGGCCGGGAACCTCGGGCCGGTCGCCGCGCATGTGGCTTTCCAGGTCGGCGACGATCCCTTGCACTTCAATTGGCGTGTCCATCTGCTGACACGCGACGCCAATCTCGGATAGAGCCGGGGTCAATGCGGCGACGAAAGCCGGATCGGCCAGAGTGATGGTCTGCGGGCGATGCGGCTTTGTTCCTTGCGCGGGCCGGGTGATGACCTTGAACAACATCTCGCGCACCCAATCGGAGGTGGGCGTTTCGGCGATTTCCAGGCCCGCGATTCTGCCCTCGGTGAGGCTGAGAATCATCAAGCCCTGTGGGCGCACCGGCTTTTTGCCCGGCTCGGCAATCCAGATGCGCAACCGGACAATCATCGCATGCCAGATGTCTTGACGCTGAGGCAAATCCTTGGGCTGGCGGCGGAACAAACTCATGGCGTTACTCCTTGAGGCGCGCGCATCACGCGCCGGGGGATGTAGGCTCGTCGGCGCTCAACCTGGCCCGCACTGCATAGGCCGCCATCTGCGCGCGGTTCGCCAGATGCAATTTATCCAGGATGCTGCGCACGTGGTTCTTGACCGTGTTCTCGGCAATGTGCAGCGCCTCGCCGATTTCCCGGTTGGTCATGCCCTTGGCGACACACTGCAACACCTCGCGCTCGCGCTCGGCCAGCTTGGGCGGCCAATCCGCCGGCGGCGGCTCGGGCTGAGCGGGAGTGCGCGCCAGCTCGCGCAGGATTTTGGCCGCCATCACGCGGTTGATCGGCGCTTCGCCCTCGGCAATGCCGCGCAGCCGGGCAAACAACTCGTCGGGCCTGATGCTCTTGAGCAGATACCCCATCGCCCCGGCGCGCACCGCCGTGATCAAGTCCTGGTCGTCGTCGGAGACGGACAGCATCACGATTCGCATGTCCGGCATCTCGCGCGTGATGAGCCGCGTGGCCTCCAGGCCGGAGCAGCGCGGCATCGTCACGTCCATCAGAATGAGGTCAGGCCTGAGCGACCGCGCTTTGTCCAGTCCTTCCAATCCATCGCCGGCCTCGCCAATGACGGAAAATTCCGACTGGCTTTCCAAGAGGCTCGCGACCCCTTTGCGGAACAAGACGTGATCGTCTACTAAAAGAATTCGGAGTGGCACAAGTTTCCTCAGGAGAACGCGGGGGAACTCAAACTGCTTCCTCTTCAATCGGCGCTTCGGGCGTGAGCGCCGGCTCCGGCTCGCACGGCACGCTGACGCTGATGCGCGTCCCCCCGCCGATTTGCGTCTGCACGTCCAGGAACCCGCCGATGCTGCCGGCCCGCTCCTGCATGGTCGTCAGGCCAAAGTTTTTGCGATTCTGTCCCGGCAGCACCGCGTCCATGTCAAAGCCCTGGCCGTCGTCCTGGATCGAAGCCGCCAACCGCGCACCGCGCCGGGCCAGCGTCACCCAGGCGCGTTGAGCGCGCGCGTGCTTGCGGACGTTGGTCAACGCTTCCTGGATGATCCGCATCAATTGCGCTTCGGCCAGCGGCGCGAGCACGACCGCGCGCGCGCCATCGGGCGCGGCGAAATCTGTCGAGAGGTTGTTGCGCAGGCCAAAGTCCAACACAAACTCGCGCAGCGTCGGCACAAAGCCCGCGCCCTTGGGCGCCGTCAGCCGCAGCGCGGTGATGGCCTCGCGCACGTCACGGTTGGCGGCGTCAATCACCTGCGCGGCTTCGTCCAGTTCCTTGCGGGCTTGATCGGTCTGTCCGGCCACGAGCAAGCTGCTGGCCACGTTGACGCGCATGTTCAACAGCGCCAGCGCCTGCGCCAGCCCGTCGTGAATCTCGCGGCTGATGCGCTCGCGCTCCTGGACAATCGCCAGGTGCTCCATCCGGCTCGAAAGCTCTTGGACGCGCTGCTCCATCTCGCCATAGAGCTGCGCGTTCTCAATCGCCGCGCCGAGTTGGTTGCCCAGCGTGGTCATCATCTCCAAATCAGCGGGAGTGAACTCGCGGTCAGCGCACGAGGTGACGGTGAGGGTACCCATGGCGCGATCTCGCGAGCGCAGCGGGACACTGGCGACGGCGCAATAGCCATGGCGCTTGCAGGCGACGCGGGTGGCGCGCGCGTCGCTGTTCACGTCCAACGCGATGACAGGCTGCACGGAAGAAGCGGCCTGTCCACACACGCACTCGCCCACGCCGATGGTGGATTCTTCGGTGACGAACGACGCCGGCGCGCCGACGGAGGTCTCGAGCTTGAGCGTCTGACTTTCGCTGTCGAGGAGATAAATGTGCGCGGCGTCCCCGCCCAACACGGTCTTGACGCGCTCGGCCCCCTGCATCAAGACCTCTTCCAATCGCAGCGGGCCGCCCAGGCAGTGAGCCATATCGTGCAGCGCCGTCAGCCGGGCGATCTGTCTCCGCAAGTCATTCTCGCGCTGCGCCAGTTTTGTTTTGAGCGCGCGATTCTGCCAGGCGGCAAGGATTGCGACAGCCGCCAGAATCGCCGCGCCGACCAATGCCAGCCCAATTCGAACATCGCCAGGCTCGGCCAGAAGCGCCACGCCGGACGCACGCTCCGCGACCAGTACGACAACGGTGACGGGCAAGACGCCTTGCCATTCGCTGCCCGTCTGCTTGCGGTTCATCTTTTTCCTCCGCCTATTTCATTATAGCACAACGCGGACAAATCGCTTTCACGTTTTTGCCCGCCGCTGTATAATCGGCTCGTCACGGAGGTTGGGATGGAACAACGAACGTATCACGGCGACCTCGGCCCGGATGAAATCGCCAACGCGCTGCTGGCGCAATTCAACCAGGGAACCTTTGCCGCGCAGCGGATCAGCCAGGGCGACCGCGCGCTGGTGCAGGTCGGCACGCGCGACCGGCGCAATCGCGTCGAGAACGCGCTCACCGTCACGATCAGCAAGACGCCTGATGGAGTGAATGTGGCGGTCGGCGACCAGCAATTGTTGGACGCCGCAGCGGACCTGGCGCAAGCCGGACTGGGGGCGCTCTTTAATCCGCTTTCGCTCCTGGGCAACCTGGGCGAGATTGCCAGCGACGTGAGCAGTTTTTCGCTGCCGCAGCAAGTCTGGGAGACAGTGGACAAATATTGCAAAAGCGTGGGCGCGGGGTTGGGCGGTGCGCCGGAGAAAATGACGATTGGCTGTCCCTATTGCGGTGTGGCGAACCCGCCCGGCTCGCCGACGTGCTCGGGCTGCGGCGCGCCGTTGGGCAGCGCGCAGCCGATCTATTGCCCGCAGTGCGGACAGGTCGCGCCGCACGGCACCCAGTTCTGCAGCCGGTGCGGAGCCAAGCTGCCTGTGTCTTGAGCATTCCAACGCAAGCTCGCGCATTGGGATACGCGAGCTATGGAAAAACGAGCCTTCAAACAGCCTCTCAGTGTTCCTCAATTTGCCTGTCTGCGGCCAGCAGGATTTCATCCAGTTCTTGCACGACGCCATCCGGCAGCGGGTCGGCGACCGGACTAGCAAGAATCTCGCGAACTCTCTCCCTTGCTTTTGAATACATCGAGGGTTGGCCAAGATTCAGCCAGGCTTCGTAGGCGTGCCGATCTATCAGAGCGGGGACGTAAAACTCGCCGCTTCGGGCAGCCGGGTCCGCGTGGACGTGGCGCCGCTGCGCACTGCCGCGACGCCGACGCCCAAGAAATGAAAAATGTAATTGATGGTGTGAGTGCACCCGGGTTCTGGTCGCTGTGACACCCAATCGTGGATGGTGCTGTAAGAGTTTTTGTCTCTGACCGAAGAGAGTATAATATTGCGCATGGACATCCAGCGTCAAAAGAAACTGGCAGAAGCGCTCAAAAAAAGTACAAGCAGCCAGGTTAACACTTGCCTACAACCACACAACCTTTGTTTCTCCTTCAACCTGCTTGAACTCGGGGGCTCCTGTCACCAGCTCGGCCTTGCGCAGTTTTGCCAGAGCCGCCGCAGAGCAATCGGCATAGGCCATTCTGGCTTTGGTCTTGAACATTGCCGCTTGCTTTGTGATTTCCCAATCGGCCCGCTCCTCTGGATGCATTGGACGTGTTGAGCAAGGTCGGCGGATTCGAGATCGGCGGACGCCTACGGCGCGGGCGTCATCATCGGCGCAGCGGCGCGGCGCGCGCCCGTGATCATTGATGGCTTTACCTCCGGGGCAGCGGCGATGATTGCGTATCACCTCGCCCCGATGACGCAGCCCTACGTGATCGCCG
>CAYHAR010000098.1:0-1372 GCA_964354595.1 uncultured Anaerolineae bacterium
TAGTTGTCACCATCTATCGTCCCGATCCGAGAGAATGGCTGAACTGGCGAACAAGGAGATGAGAATATGGAACGCTGCTATTTCTGCAAGGGGCAGGTTATTCCCAAGCGAGTCCGGCATGTCCACGAATGGGGCGATCAAGTGCTGATTCTGGAAGATGTGCCGGCTGAAGTGTGTCAACAGTGTGGCGAAGTCTATTTTGGGCCGGAGGCGCTCAGGCTGATGGATGAGGTGACGTTGGGTCAGAGCCAGGCCACGGCGTATATGAGCGTGCCGGTATTTTCAATGGCGGCATGATTTCCACAGGAGGCCATGATGTCCACACCCAAGCTTGTACAAAACCTTCACTGGCTCGGCCACGACAGCTTTCGGCTCGACGGCCCACCGGTCATCTATTTTGACCCGTGGAAGCTGCCGCCCGGCAGCCCGGTGGCCGACGTGATCCTGGTCAGCCACGATCACTATGATCACCTCTCAGCCGGCGACGTGAAAAAAGTCAGCGGGCCCAAGACGACCGTCATCGCCAATCCGTCGGCGGCGTCCAAGCTCGAGGGCGCGCGTGTCATTCGCCCGGGCGAAAAAATCACCGTGGGCCAAGTGACGGTGGAAGCTGTGCCCGCGTACAACGTCAACAAATTCCGCAGCCCCGGCGTAGTGTTCCACCCTCGCCAGTCCGAGCACAACGGCTACATCGTCACGGTCGGCGGCGAGCGGCTGTATCACGCCGGCGACACGGATCACATCCCCGAAATGTCCGGCATCAAATGCGACGTGGCGCTGCTGCCGGTCTCGGGCACCTACGTGATGACGGCAGACGAGGCAGCCGGGGCGGCTGCGGCGATCAAGCCGGGCGTCGCCGTGCCGATGCACTATGGCGACCAGGATGTGGTCGGCACACTCGCCGATGCGGAGCGATTCAAAACGCTGTGCGAGCAAGCGGGGATAAAAGTGGTGATTTTGCGCAGATAGGACAGAATGACATCTTGTCCTACCGCGCGAGCAGGCGAGTGCCGGTGCTCACATCGGACGCAATCAACACACGCTGCACCAGGCCGGGCGTCTTGCCGGAAAGAATGTGGACGACCAGGCGCGGATGGCGCTCGACCAGGCTGAGCATCTGCGTCACTTTGGCGGCCATGCCGCCGGTCACGTCCGCGCCGCGCGCGCCCGAGAGCGCCGGGCTGATCGAAGCGAACGTGGCGGGTGTAATGACCGGCACGACGCGCGTGACCGAGGTTTGACCGAACACGCCGGGCACATCGCCGACGAGCAGGATGCGCGCCGGGGACATTTCTTGCGCCAGGTAAACAAACACATCTTCAGTCGAGGCAATCGTCCCGCCCCAGGCGCTGTCGAACACCACGTCGCCGCG
>CAYHAR010000098.1:1472-8430 GCA_964354595.1 uncultured Anaerolineae bacterium
GCCAATCGTCGAATGACGCGGGGCCGCGCGACCGATTCGCCGGTCTTGTCGGTGATGAGCGATCCGCCCAGCTTGAGGAAGACAAGTTCTGCCATCAGCTTATCACCGTCAGAGTCACGCTTTTCGCTCCAGCCTGGAGCATGGCCTCGGTGACTGCGTTCTGCGTTTCTTTATTCACCAACGCGATCACACTTCCACCTCGCCCCGCGCCGGAAAGCTTGGCGCCCATCGCGCCGGCCCGCTGCGCCGCCAGAACCAGCCGATCCACTTGGCTGGACGATACGCCCAGTTGACTCAACAGCCACTGGTTGCCATCCATCAACGCGCCGAGCGCCGCGTGCTCGCCGTTTTCGAGCGCCGGGCGGCCCATGACCGAGATCTGGCCCATGGCCTTGAACAAGTTGTCGTAGCGTTCTGGGTTGGCTTCCCAGGCGGCGCGCACATCTCCGACGACGGCTTTGGTGGAGCTGCGGATGCCGGTATCGGCAATGACCATGTTGAGCGGCACTTTGAGCAGAAACGTCTCGATGAATTTGTTCCGGACAAAGAACAGCGGGCGCGCGTGAGCGATGACCATGTTGTCAATTCCGCTCGGCGTGCCGTGATACAGTTTTTCGACTTCGAACACGGTCGCTGAGACAATGTCGTCGTTGAGCAGAGTGCCCAGATGCGCGGACAAGGCGCGCACGAGAGCAGTGGAGACAGCCGCCCCACTGCCCATCCCACTGGCGATGGGGATGGTCGAGCGAAGGGTGATGGTCACGTCTGGCTCAGGTCCGTCCCACGCGAGGCGAGCCAGTGTTTTGCGGACGGCAGTCGCCAGGGGATCATCTGAGGCGGCATCGGCCAGGCGAGCCGTGGAGTTTAAATCGGCGGCGACGATGGTGCATCCCGAGCCGGGCGGTTCGTCTTGGACGGTGGCGGTGGCCTGGACGTGTGTGATGGGAACTGCAATCGCCGCGCGTCCGTAAACGACGGCGTGTTCCCCAAAGAGAATGATTTTGGCAGGCGCGGTGGCGATTGTCATTGTGCGCGATTATACCGCCGGGTGATGTATCAGTCAATGAGAGACGACCCGGCGGGTCGTCTCTACCAATCACCGAATCGAGTCCAGCGCCGCGGCAAAAATCTTGAGCGCCTCGTCCATCTGTTGCTCGTTGACGACGAGCGGCGGAACCCAGCGGATGACGTTGTCAAAAGTGCCGCAGCCCAGGAGCATCAGCCCGCGCTCGAACGCGGCTTTGGCGACGGCTTTGGCGGTGGCGGGATCCGGCGCGCCGGGCCGGCCGAATTCCACACCCACCATCAACCCTGCGCCGCGCACCTCGCCGATTTGCGAGAACTCGGCTTGCAGCTTGCGTAGACCCGCCATCAATTGCGCGCCGCGCGCCGCGGCGTTCTCGATCAGCTTTTCCTCTTTCATCGCTCGAATCGTGGCGACGGCGGCCGCGCACGCCACGACGTTCCCGCCGAATGTGCCGCCGTGGGTGCCGGGCTTCCACTTGGACATCAATTCCTTGCGCGCGGCCAGTCCCGAAAGCGGCAGGCCCGAGGCGATGCCTTTCGCCATCAGCATAATGTCGGGCACGGTCTGCGTGTGCTCGACCGCAAAGAACTTGGCCGTGCGGCCAAAGCCCGATTGAACCTCGTCCGCGATGAGCAGAATGCCGTGCTCGTCGCATAGCTTGCGCAGCTCGGGCAAAAAGCCGGCTGGCGGAACGACGTAACCGCCTTCGCCCAGCACCGGCTCGACGACGATGCAGGCCGTCTCTTCCGGCGCGGTCTGGCTCTTGAGCAGCTTTTTCAATTCGCGCAGACAAAAGTCGAGCGTGGTCTGCTCGTCCCAGCCATAGTAAAACGCATACGGATACGGCGCGACGAAAATGCCCGGCACCAACGGCTGATAGGCCACGCGATAGACCGTCTTGCTCGTCGTCATCGCCATCGTCAGGTGAGTGCGGCCATGAAAGCTGCCCTGAAAGACGATGACGTTCGGCCGGCCCGTGAACTGCTTGGCGAGCTTGACTCCGCCTTCGACGATTTCTGCGCCGCTGTTGCTGAAATAGAACGAGTCGAGCGCGGGCGGCACGATGGTCAGCAGCTCGTCCACCAATTCAAACATCGGCTTGTGATAGACAATGTTGGCCTGGCCGTGAATCAGCTTGGCGGCTTGCTCTTGGATCGCCTTGACGACGCGCGGGTGAGCGTGGCCGGTGTTGGTGACGCCGATGCCGCACGTGAAATCGAGGTAGCGTTTACCTTCGACGTCGTACAGGTAAGAGCCTTCGCCATGGTCTACCATCACAGAGAACGCCCGGCTCCAAATCGGGGAAATGTGATCCAGTGTGGACATGAATTCCTCCTGAAAAATCTCCGAGGCTTACAAGGTCCTCGGAGGTTTGAGATTACCGCTCGACTATTCCGTACGGAAAGTCGTAATCCTTCATCCTGTCCATGAACGGGTCGGGGTCGAAAGCCTCCGGCCCCAAGACGCCCGCGCTTTGCCATGCGCCCGTCTCTAGCATTTCCATGGCAATCACCGGGCAAACGGCGGTTTGCCAGACGACGGCTTGCACGCCATAGTTCTTTATCGTCACGTCGTTGTCGGCCACCTGGTAGATATAGACCTGGCGCGGCTTGCCATCTTTGGTGCCGGTGACCCAGGTGCCCGCGCACGTCTTGCCCGTCATCTTGTCGCCCAGGCGCGCCGGATCGGGCAGGCAGGCCACCACCACGTCGCGCGGCGCGACCTCGACGCCCTTGACCCGGATTTTCTCCTTGTTGTCCAACCCTAGTAACTTGATCGTCTCGAGCACGCCGATGAATTCGTCGCCCAGGCCGTACTTGAAGGTGACGCGCTTGCACTTGATCCAGCGCGGCACGAGCAAGACTTCTTCGTGCTCCACGTTGACGCACTCGACCGGGCCGATGCCTTCGGGGAACTCGAACACTTCGGGTTCGGAAAAGGTTTCGGTGGTGAACCAGCCCTTGTCCTTTTCCCAGATCACGGGCGGGTTGAGGCATTCTTCAATCGTCGTCCAGATGGAAAAGGTGGGCGCGAACGCATAACCCCGCACTTGCAGGTTCGCGCCATCGCGGACGCCGATCTCGTCAATCTCGTCGAACAAGTGCTTTTCCGCGTACTTGGCAAAAACGTCGGAAAGGCCTGGCTCGACGCCCATTCCCACCAGCGCGAGCTTGCCTTTCTTTTCCCAGCGGGCCGCGCGCTCGAACTGGTAATCGCCCAGCTTGACGCCGCATTGCCGATAGGGATCGGTCGGGTGGGGATGCGAAAGCGTCGCGGCCATGTCCATGTAATGGCAGCCGTAGGCATACGCCGCATCGAAAATCTTTTCGTTGAACACGGGGTCCACCGCGTTCATAATCAGGTCTACGCCGTACTTGGTTGCCAGCGCCACGATTTGCTTCTTGTCGCCGGCGTCCACTTGCTCGACCGGGAAGCGCTTGCGGCTGCCGAGTTTCTTTTGCACTTCCTTGGCGCGCTTGAGGTTATAGTCGGCCAGGACCAGTTGCTGCATCCAGGGGCGCGGCTGGGCGGTGATGGCGATGGCCTCTCCCACGCCGCCCACGCCGATGAGTAGAACTTTCATAAGCTTCTCCTGTGGTATTGTGTGTGTTGCTCAGTGTGAAACGTATTGCGTATTCCGTGACGGAATACGCAATACGCAAAACTTATTTGCTTCCCTTCGCTTCCGTCCACACCTTGTCCCACAACTTGGTTGCATCACCCACATCTATGATGATCTTGCCCTTCTTGACCGCGTCGGCCGGCGGGTTGGTGGCGGGGTACTCCATGTACTGCTTGTAAGTAGCCGGGTCCTTGGTCTTGAGCAGCTCGAGCGCGGTCTTGTTGACACTGGAATATGGAAAGAACTGGGTGACCAGAACGCTCATGTCCGGGCGCAGCACAAAGTTGATGAACGCCGTCGCCGCATCCTTGTGAGGCGCGCCCTTGGGGATGGCCAGGTTATCGTACCACAGCCCCATGCCTTCTTCGGGCAGAACGTAAGCGATCTTGGGGTTTTCCTGGTGCGCCAACGCTGCTTCCCCGTTCCAGACGACGCCCGCCACGACCTCGCCCGAAAGCAGGGCCGTCTTGGGGCTGTCGCTATCGAAAAGCTTGATGTTGGGCTTTAGCTCGATGAGCTTTTTCTTGGCTGCTTCCAGTTGAGCCGGGTCGGTCGAGTTCTTGTCATAGCCCAACACGAGCAGTGCCATCCCAATGATCTCGCGCTCGTCGTCGAGCACGACGAGTTTGCCCTTGAACGCCGGGTCCCACAGGTCGGCGTACTTGGTGATGGGCTTGCTGACTTTGGCGGTATTCACCGCAATACCGACCGATCCCCACTGGTAGGGCACGCTGTACTTGTTGCCCGGATCAAAGGGGAGGCTCTTGAACGGGTCGTCCACGTTGACAAAGTTGGGCGTGTGGTCCAGGTCAACCGGCTCGAGCATCTTTTGCGCGATCATGATGGCGACCGTATAGTCGCTGGGGATGATCACATCATAGTTGGTCTTGCCGGCCTGGAGTTTGGCGAGCAATTCTTCGTTCGATGCGTACGTGTCGTAATTGACCTTGACCTTGTACTCTTTGGCAAAGGCGTCCAGCAATTCTTGCGGAACGTATTCCGACCAGGCGTACAGATTGAGCTCTTTGGACGTGACGACCGGCGGCGCAGCGGTGGGCTTGGGCGTCGGGGCTGCCGTCGGCGCAACGGTCGGCGGAACCGGCGCGGCGACCGTCGCAGGCGGCTTGGTCGGCGGCGCGGCTGTTGGCGGAACCGGCGTCGGCGGCACAGGCGTCGGCGCTGGCGTCGGCGTGGGAGCGGCGCACGCAGCCAGCAGAATGCTTGCCACTGTCAACAGCGTCACAGCAGATAATAGTTGGGTGGACTTCATGGTTTCTCCTCCTCACATAGTCTTATAGTCTGGCGGTCAGGTGGTTCCTGTAGATCAGATTAGTACTGGACGACCTCCTTCTGATCACTGATCACTGATCACTAGTCACCGATCACGTTTTACGAGACTGGAGCCGCTGTGAGGCAATCAGCACGATCAAGATCACCAGAATCCACAGCGACGAAAGCGCGTTGACCTTGGGTGTCACCGCTTGCTTCAGCATCGAAAACACGCGCAGCGGCAGCGTCGTCGAGCCGGGGCCGGCGGTGAACAGCGTGATGATATAGTCGTCGAGTGAGAGCGTGAACGCCAGCAGCGCCCCCGAAAGCACGCCCGGCATGATGAGCGGCAGCGTGACGCGCCAGAACGTGACTAATTCGTTCGCGCCCAAATCCATCGCCGCTTCTTCGACAGAGCGATCCATGCCCTGCAATCGCGCGCGGACGGTGAGCGCGACGAACGGAATGCTAAAGGCAATGTGCGCGATGATGATGGTGGGCAGGCCCAATGTGAGCCCCATCTGCCCAAAGAACGCCAGCAGCGCAATCCCCATGACGATTTCGGGAATGATGACGGGGATGTAGAGCGTCGCTTCGGAAAAGCCCTTGCCGCGAAAGCGGTAGCGATGCAGCGCAATCGCCGCCGCCGTTCCGATGATGGTCGAGATAATCGTCGAGGTAACAGCGACGATGAGTGTGTTGCGTGTCGCTTCCCAGATGACCTTGTCTTTGAGCAGGTCGCCATACCATTTGAGCGTCACACCTTCCATCTTGACGCTGAATTTGGAGGTGTTGAACGAAAACAGGATCAGGAAAAAGATGGGCAGGTAGAGATACAGGTACGCCAGGATGGCATAAATCGTGAGTCCCTTGCCGGGGCGCGCGCGCTCGTTCATCGGACCAGCTCCTCGCCAAAGCCAAAGGTGCGCGTGTAAATCAGCGTCACTCCCAGCGTCAGCACCATCAGCACCATCGAGGCCGCCGCGCCGAACGGCCAGTCGCGCGCGGTGAGGAACTGGTTGCGGATGAGGTTGCCCACCATCACCGTCTTGGCGCCGCCGATCAAATCCGGCACGACGAACATGCCCATCGCCGGAATAAAGACCAGGATGGAGCCCGCGACGATGCCCGGCACCGAAAGCGGCAGCGTCACGCGCAGAAAGGCGCGCCACGGTCGCGCGCCCAGGTCGGCGGCGGCTTCGAGCAGGGACGGGTCGAGTTTTTCCAGCGAGGTGTAGAGCGGCAGGATCATGAACGGAATAAACTCGTATACCATGCTGATCAACACGGCGCCGGGCGTGTAGAGCTGAACCTGCTCGAACAGCCATAGCCCGGGCCCCTGCATCAAGCCCAACGCGGTCATCACGGCGCTCAATACGCCCTCGCCGCGCAGAATGATCATCCAGGCATAGATGCGGATGAGAAAGTTGGTCCAAAACGGGACGAGCACCAGGAACATGAGCAACGACCGGCGTATCGGGTGCGTGCGCGCGATGTAATACGCCAGCGGGTAGCCGGCCAGCAGACAAAAGACCGTCGTCAGCAGCGCGATCCAGGTCGAGTCCCACAAGATGCTGGCGTAATCCGCGTCGAACAGGCGGGCATAGTTGTTGAGGTTGAAGGTGTATTCGACGTTCCCATAGCTCCCGCGCGCGCCAAAGCTAATGACGACGATGAGCGCCAGCGGGATGAGCAGGAACACGATCAGCCAGAACAGGGTCGGCGAGATCAAGATGAGGCCCTGCAAGCTGGGTCGTTCACGAATCGCTTTGAGCATGGGATCACTCCACCAAGACTTGGGCGCTTTCCGGCGGCCAGACCGCATACACGCTGGTTTGCCCGCCAAAGTACGCCGTCGGATCAGGCGTGGAAATGAGATTTTGCTGGCGGACTCGCAAGATCGCTCCATTGCCGAGCCGCATTTGAAAATGCGTGTCCGTGCCGATGTAAACCACTTTTTCGATTTGCGCCGCAAAGCAGTTGGGCGTGTTGGGCACCGGTTCCAGGTGCACGCGGATTTTCTCCGGGCGCACGGCCAC
>CAYHAR010000098.1:8530-14188 GCA_964354595.1 uncultured Anaerolineae bacterium
GCGTGTTGGGCACCGGTTCCAGGTGCACGCGGATTTTCTCCGGGCGCACGGCCACCGTGACGGCGGTCCCCGGCGCGAGCGCGCGATCTGTTTCGGCCACCACGCGCAGATTGTCCCCTTGAAGGGGATTGCCGCAGTCCACCATCGCGCGATTGCCCTTGCTGCCGGCGAGCGTCCCCGGCAAGAAATTGGTCTCGCCGATGAAATCCGCCACAAAGCGGCAGTTGGGCCGCTCGTAAATCTCGGTGGGCGAGCCGACCTGGAGCGCCTTGCCCTGGTGCATCACCGCGATGCGGTCGGACATGGTGAGCGCTTCTTCCTGGTCGTGCGTCACGTACACGAACGTGATGCCCACTTCGCGCTGAAGCGTCTTTAGCTCGATTTGCATCTCTTTGCGTAG
The DNA here is from genome assembly GCA_964354595.1 of uncultured Anaerolineae bacterium. Taxonomy (GTDB): domain Bacteria; phylum Chloroflexota; class Anaerolineae; order Fen-1058; family Fen-1058; genus JBGLNJ01. The sequence goes on from CAYHAR010000098.1 coordinate 8,931, forward strand.
TTTCAAATCGAGCGCGCCGAGAGGCTCGTCCAGCAAGAGCACCTGGGGGCGATTGACCAATGCGCGCGCCAATGCGATGCGCTGTTGTTGGCCGCCGGAAAGTTGCTTGGGATAGCGTTTTTCCATGCCGGGCAGTCGCACCATCGCCAGCGATTCAGTCACGCGCTGCTGGATGTCGGCCTTGGGCGTGTGCTTCATCTCTAAGCCGAAGGCGATATTTTGCTCCACGGTCATGTGCGGAAAGAGCGCGTAACTTTGAAAGACGGTATTGACCGGGCGTTGGAACGGCGGCGTCATGCCCATCACCTGACCGGCGATGACGACCTCGCCAGAGGTAGGCTGCTCGAATCCTGCGATGAGCCGCAGCGACGTCGTCTTGCCGCAGCCGGATGGCCCCAGGAACGAAAAGAACTCGCCATCGCAGATGCGCAGCGTCATGTTGTCTACGGCCAGGACGGGGTTGCCTTCGGGGCTGGTAAACTTTTTCGTAATGTTGTTGAGCTCAACCGAGGAATCGTTCATCTCTCCTCCCGCCAGGTTGATCTATCATGCCGAGCAAAGCGAGGAATCTCGTCCACGTGGGGCAGAGACCCTTCGCTCAAGTGAAACAGGGGACTGGACGCCCACTGCTATTTTACGCTAGATTGCGTGGTTTGCACAACTGCGAATTTTTACCGCTTTACTGTTCGCACGGCGTCTTGCATCACGTTCAGCGTTTCGTCAATGTCGGCGTCGCTGTGTGAATAGCACAGGAACCACGGCTCGCGCGGGTCATAATCGGGCATCACGCCGCGCTCGTAGGCTGCTTCCATCAGCCGCAGGTAATAGCCGTGGTCGCTGCCGGCCCAGTCTCGTTGGTTCGTCACTTTTTCCATTCCGACGGCGAACGAGAGCATCGCGGGATAGCCGTGCACGCTCGCTGGAATTCCCGCCTCTTCAAAGATGCCTCTGAGGCCATCCATCAACCGGCGACCGCGCCTGGCAATCGTTTCCAGAATGGGTTGCTTTTGGAGAATGTCCAGCGTGGCATAGGCCGCGGCCACGCCGCACTTGTTGTTGTTGAACGTGCCGCCCTGCGCCACGCCTTTGCCGATGACCTCCATGATCTCGCGCTTGCCGCCCAACGCCGCAATCGGATAGCCGTTGCCCAGCGATTTGGCATACGTCGCCATGTCGGGGACGATGCCGAACAATTCTTGCGCTCCGCCGCGCGCCACGCGAAAGCCGGTCTTGACCTCGTCGAGGATAAAGACGATGCCGTACTCGGTGCACTTTGTTCGGATGAATTCGAGAAAGCCCGGCGCCGGCTCGATGGCGGCGCAGTTGCCCATGCACGGCTCGACAATGATCGCGGCCACTTGATGCCCGACCCACCGCAGCGTCTTGTCCAGGACTTCGAGGTCATTGAAGGGTAGGGGGATGATCAGCTCGTTGAGACACTTGGGGATGCCGGAGCTGGATGGAATCGGGATGGGGCTGTTGCGATTGCCGCTGGCCGAGGCCGGCGTGTAGGTCGAGAAAAGCGTGTAATCGTGAAAGCCGTGATACATCCCTTCGAACTTGATGACCTTTTCGCGGCCTGTGTACGCTCGCGCCACGCGCAGCGCGTGCATCGTCGCTTCGGTGCCGGAGCAGGCCAGGCGAACCATTTCCACGCAAGGGCACATGGCGATAATCTTTTCGGCCAGGCTGATCTCTAGCTCGCTCGTCATGGCGAACAGGAGGCCCTTTTGAATTTCCTCTATTACTTTGGCGTCCACCTCGTCGTAGGCGTGTCCCAAGATGATCGGGCCAAAGGCCAGTCGGTAGTCAATGTAGCGGTTGCCGTCCACGTCCCACAGGTAACCGCCCTTGGCTTTTTCCACGTAGGGAGTCGAGTCGTCTCCCCAGTAGCGAAAGTTCGAGTTGACGCCCAGGGGTATTAGCGCGGCGGCCTTGCGATGCAGCGCGTTGCTCTTGTCGCGTTTGACGTTCATCGTGATTTATTCCTCCAATGACAAGCCGGCCAGGAACGATTGGACGCGGCCTGTGTGGTATGCTAACAGTTCAGAAGAAGGTCGTTTGAGGCGCGGATAGACGAACCAGACCAGCAGGCCCTTTTCCGTGTGCAAGCGATTCTCGGATTGGTCAAAGATGATGGACTGGGGCGAGTCCATCACCTCGTCGGTCGCTTCCACGCCGCGCGAAGCGGGCAGGCAGTGCATGAACTTGCAATGCGCGGGCGCTTTTTTGAGCAGGCTCATGTTCACCTGATAGGTCGGCATGAAGGCGGCGCTGCGTTCAGGAATCTCGGCCTCCTGGCCGACCCACCACCACAAGTCGGTGTAGATGAAATCGGCGTCTTGCACGGCGGCGACCACGTCCTCGGTGATGGTCAGCGTGCCGCCCGAGGCGCGGCAGTTTTCTCTAGCGATCTCGCGCCACTGGGCGGGCGGCTGATACTTTTTCGGCGCAGCGTGCGTAAAGCGCATCCCCAGCCGCGTGCAGATGTGCATGAGCGAGCTGAGCACGTTGGTCGCGTCGCCCACGAACGTCACGCGCAAATCTTCCAGCCGCTTGCCGGCCGGCATGTGCTCCATCATCGTGAAAACGTCGCACACGACCTGCGTCGGATGATTATAGTCGGTCAGCCCGTTGATGACCGGAACGCTGGCCGCCTCGGCCAGCTTGACCATCGTCTCGTGCTTGAGCGTGCGCGCCATGATCACGTCCACCATGCGAGAAATCACGCGCGCCGTGTCGTACAGCGATTCGCGCGCGCCCAGGTGGATTTCGCCCGGCTTGAGGTAGAGCGCGTGCCCGCCCAGCTCGGTCATCGCCACCTCGAACGAGATCCGCGTGCGCGTCGAAGGCTCCTCGAAAATCATTGCCAGCGAGGTATCTCGCAGCAGCTTGGGAGTTGCACCCTGCTTATCCGCCTCTTTGATCAGGCGGATCAATACCATCATGTCCAGCAGTTCTTGTTTGCCGAAATCTTGCGTGTCTATAAAGTGTCTGACTGCCATGCCGGATGCTCTTCGCGCTGCGCGACTTTTTTCGCGCAGCGCGTAGCACGTATCAGATGGTTTTGCTCACTTCCGTCAACGTATCCGAGAGCCGATTCAACACCTCGTCAATCTGCTCGTAGCTAATGATGAGCGGCGGCTCGATGCGGACCGTGTGCGCGCTGGTCAGCGTGCCGGCCACCAGCACGCCGCGCTTGAACAACCCGGCGGCCACCTTGTAGCCCACCTCGGCGTTGTGAAAGTGCATCCCGATCAGCAGCCCTCGACCGGTGATACTTGCATAGATTTGCGGGTATTGGGCGGCGAATGCTTTCAGCTTGGAGATGATGTAATCGCCTTTCGCAGCAGCTTGCTCCCACAGCCGATCCCGCAAGGTGATGTTGATGGCGGCGATAGCGGCGCTGCACGCCAACGCCCCGCCGCCGGTGGTGGTGGTGTGGATAAAGGGATTGGGCGACATCATCACCTGCCAGATCTCTTCGGTGGAGCAAAACGCGCTGACCGGCATCACGCCGCCGCCGAGCGACTTGGCGACGGCGATGATATCGGGCTCGACGTTCCAGTGATCCACACCCCACAGCTTGCCGGTGCGGCCCAGGCCCGTCTGCACTTCGTCGGCGATGAGCAAAGCGCCATGGCGTTTGGTCATCTCGCGCAGGCGCGGCCAGAAATCTTCGGGCGGCACAATCGCGCCGGCCTCGCCCTGGATCGGCTCCATCAGCACGGCGGCAATGTCAACGCCGGTTATTTTGCACGTTTCCAGTTGTCGCTCGACCGCATCGGCATCGCCGAACGGCACGTGAAAGACCGGGCCGCCGTAAAGAATGCCCACCGGCTGTCGGAAGTCAGCTTTGCCCAACATGCTCAAGCTGCCCATCGTCTTGCCGTGAAACGCTTTGATGGCGGCGATAAAGCCGCTCTTGCGGGTGTACATCTTGGCGAGCTTGATCGCGCCTTCCACGGCCTCGGTGCCGCTGGCGGCGAAAAAGCTGTACTGGATGTCGCCCGGCGTGATGAGCGCCATCAGCCGCGCCAGCACGCCGCGCAGCGGATCAATCAATTCCTGGCTGGGCATGGGCGTGCGGCTCAGTTGGGCGCGCACGTTGTCTATCACTTCGGGGTGCGACCACCCCAGGCCCATCATCCCATAGCCGCCCAGGCAATCAATGTACTCGCGGCCCAGTACGTCGCGAAAGACTGCGCCCGAGCCGGTCCACTCGGTGACGGCCCAGTCGCCCGCTTCGGTCACGGACTTGCGATAGTCCAGCCAGCCCTTGTTAAAGTGTTCCGCAAAGTTGACCAGAGATTCTTCAATGATCCGTTTGCCCTCTTCTTCTGAGACGGATGGCTTGTGGATGATGTCAATCCATCGCTGCGCAAAAGCCAGGGCTTGTTCGAATGATTGGGACATGCAGGTTGTCTCCTATTCTTTGTTATCGGCGCACGCCGAGGCGGGAATGTGCCACTGGTACACGTCTTTGAGCACCATGGGGAGCAACAGCGTCGTCGTCTTTCGGACGCCCGGCACTTTGCCGATCACTTGCGTCACAAAGTTGTACAGCTCTTCGTTGTCGCGGGCGACGATCTGGACGCTCAGGTCGCGGTCGCCGGTCGAGCAGGCCACGTAGCTCACCTGCTCGAATTTTGCCATCTTGCGGGCCACCTCCATGATGCGGCCCGGCTCGACTTCGATGAACACGTCGGCAACGACCGGCAGGCCGATGGCCTTGGGGTTGACGATGGCGCTGACCTGGATGACGCCTTCTTGAATCATGCGGTCCAAACGATAACGGACGGACCGCTCCGAGATGCCGCCGGTTTTGCGCGCAATCTCTGTGCTGGACATCCGTCCGTCTTGCATCAGCAAGTCTACAATGGTTCGGTCAATAGCGTCAACCTGGTAGCTCATGCGGGTCACCACAAGTGTGCTATTTTCGACAACAAATATACTGTATTCTTCCTGAAAAGTCAAGATAAGGCTATAATTCCTTCCCTTTTGGCATACCTGGCTGGCAAAGCCAGCAAGTCTGTCGAGTCCTCGACTTGTCGAGGTCAGCAAAAAGTGTCCGGTGCGCCGACTTGCTCCGCCTGACTTTAAGGTTCGCCGTGACATTCGCCGTGACGAGCATGTTAGCCAAAGTTGAAAAGTGAACTCACTCAAACTTCAAAAGTGAACTCGTAAACCAGCCAAAGGAAGACTGACGGAATGCACCATCTTCTGACTCCACCAGATGCGGACGTCCATCACCTGCT
>CAYHAR010000099.1:0-1118 GCA_964354595.1 uncultured Anaerolineae bacterium
GCCTCTGGGTTGGCGCGCAGCAGAGCCACCAGGCGGTCGCAAAAGCGAAGGCGGCCATCGGCATTGCGCGTCGTCAGCACCGAGCCGAACGTGACGTGCAGAATCTCGCGCGCGTCGAACTGGTCGAGCAGCGCAGGCAGGCCGGCGTCGGCCACGTCTTGCGGCAGTGGCGCGCGCGCCAGTTCCGCCGAGACGTGATAGCTGGCGCGGTCGGTCTCGTACCGCTCACGGGCAAAGACGTAAATCTCGCGAAAGAACGCCGGGTCGAGCGCGGCGACGGCGCGCAGCGCCTCCAGGTAGCTCGTGCCCGCCGTCTTCAAGTGAACCAGGCCGCGCGTCTGCCGAGCGGCGATGGGATAGACGCTGAATTTGTCCGAGCCGGAATGCAGGCTCAGCTTGTACGGCCCGAACTGTCGAGCGATGGCGGCGTGAACGGCGAAATCGGCTTCAAAGGCAGCCAGGTCGCCGATGTAATCTACGCCCTTTTCAAAGCGACCGATGTAGCGCGGGGCCAGGCTCACCCATTGGACGCCCAGCCGTCGCAGCTCGCTGGCGATGTAAACGTGCTCGGCGTTCGACGTGGGCAAATCGGTCTCGTCAACCGAAACTTCAAGCTCACAGTTCTTGCCGCCGGTGGCCTGCATCAGATGGCGATACATGGCAACCACGTGCGCGATGGCCTTGCCGTACTTGACCGCCGCTTTCAAGAGTGTGTGCTCATCGAACGTGATGACGTGGCCTTCGATGTTGAAGGATTTAGAGTAGAGGCCAGAGGTCAGAGGTCGGAGGTCGGAGGGCAGTTTTTCCGCAGCGGCGCGGAGATCAGCGAGCGAGGCCGTTTCCGCGCTGTTGTCCACGTGCTCGCCGGGGTCAATCGTAAAGAACGTATAGCCCGCTGCGAGGCAGGCGTCTATATCGGCGGTGGTCTTGAGGTGGTCGGCGTCCGCGCCCACGCCCTCGCGCCAACCTTCTTGAAAGATGCCCCACGTCGCATCGTCCATCACCTGTTGCGGCGTGCGGACCGTGCGCGCCATCTCGCGGATGGACTGCTGGGCAAAGATCGGGGCGATATTCCCGCCCGCGGCTCGCATGGCGCGCACGTGACCGGGCGTCGCCAG
>CAYHAR010000099.1:1218-14068 GCA_964354595.1 uncultured Anaerolineae bacterium
GGGCGATATTCCCGCCCGCGGCTCGCATGGCGCGCACGTGACCGGGCGTCGCCAGCCCCAGCCGGTCGCCCATGCCCGCCGATGTGCGCAGGCCCAGCGGTTGCGGTCGCAGCCACGGCAGACGAGAACGCAGCTCGGCGGCGTTGCGCAGACTGGTCGGGCCAACCAATAGCTTGCGGCCCGCGTGCTCGCTGCTCTCTCCCTCAAAGCCTTCGAGGAACGATGGGCCAGCCAAAATCGCCAGGCGTGGCCCGGCTTTGGTTTGCGCCAGGCCCAACTCGGCTCCTTCAATCACAACGAGTGAGCGTGGCGCGATGTTCAGATGATGCAATGTTTCCAATATGGACATGGTTTTGCTCCTAACGACGGCTGACTCTTGCTCAAGCCGGAGACCGCAGTCAGTCGTCTACGGTCTAGAATTTATACGCTTTCTTTGCCAGCCGATACGCCGTATCCTGAATCATCTCTTCCGCGTCGTCCATGTCTACGATGCCACGCGCGACCAAGCCCCCGATCCAGTTCGCCGTCACGCGCCGCCACAGGTCGTGCCGCGCGGGGATCGAAGGAAAAGCGCGTGTGTCGTCGTTGAAACCGACGGTATTGTAAAGCCCGGCTGTTTCAGTCACCTGTTCCAGGTAGCGCATCATACCGTTGAGGCTGTCGTGGAACCACCAGGGCGGGCCGAGCTTGACCGCCGGATAGTGACCGGCTAATGGCGCCAACTCGCGCGAGTAGGTCGTCTCGTCGAGCGTGAACAGGATGAGCGTCAGGCGCGCGTCGTTGCCGAATTTGTTCAGCAGGGGACGCAGGCTGCGCGTAAACTCGCTGGCGATGGGAATATCCGCGCCCTTGTCGAGGCCGAACCGCTGCAAGATCGGCGGATTGTGATTACGCAGCGACCCGACGTGCAACTGCATCACCAGGCCGTCCTCAAGGCTCATGCGCGCGTTTTCCATGAGCAGGTGACCCGTGAAACGTGTAGCATCGGAGGCGTCCGCCTGACCATTCAGCGCGCGTTGAAAGATGACCTCGGCCTCGGCCTCTGATAATTCTTCTGTGTAAGCGGTTTGTGCGGCGTGGTCGGTGGCCGTCGCGCCCATGCTCTTGAAGAACGCGCGCCGATTTTCCAACGCCTGGACGAACGCGCGATAGTGGTTGACGGCGACGCCGCTGGTCTCGCCGAGCGCCTGAATGTTTTTGCGCCAGTTGGGGGCGTCCAGGTTGACCACGCCATCCGGGCGGAAGGTCGGCGCGATGTGTCCCTTCCAGCCCGATTCGCGGATGGCACGGTGATGAATCAGCGGGTCGGTGGCCGCATCGGTGGTGGACATGACCTCGATGTTGAACCGCTCGAACAGCTTGCGCGGTCGGTATTCGGGCGAGGCTAGCTTGTCCGCGATCTGGTCGTAGATGCGCTGGGCTGATTGGCCGTCGAGTTTTTCTACGACGCCAAAGACGGACACCAGCTCGTGGGTCAGCCACGTGCCGGTGGGCGTGCCGCGAAACAGGTAATAGTTTTCGGCAAACGTCTGCCAGATTTTGCGATGGTCGCGCTCCACCTCGCCGCCATCGCGTCGCGGGACGCCGAGCTTTTCCTGTGGGATGCCCTGCGAGTAGAGCATCCGAAAGACATAGTGATCGGGAATGATGAGCAGGTCAGCGGGCGTACCGAAAGAGTAATCGGGATCCGCAAACAACCGTGGGTCCACGTGACCGTGCGGGCAGATGAGCGGCAGGCTCGCTACCTTGTTGTAGAGGCGCTGCGCGATTTCCTTTTGCTTTGGGTCAGGCCCAAAGTAGCGGTCGTCGGGCAGGTGAATAAGCCGGTCTGACATGAAATACCTCCTATGCTCCATACCGCCGATAACGCTCGGCTACCTCAAAGATGGCGTGCACGTTCTCGTCGGGTGTCTGGTCGTCCAGGTTGATGCAGCACAGCGCAGCGCGCTCGAGCGGGCCGCTGGCGCGCAGCAGGCCTTCCACGTCCGCGGCGACCTCGGCGGGCGTCAAGCTCGCCACGCGCACCGGGCTGAGCCGCAAGCTAAAGATCGCCTTCGGCAGCGCCGCCCGGCAAGCCGCCACGTCCGATCCCCAGCCCACGTCAAAGAATTCTGCGCCCTCTACCTGCGCGTACTCGTTGCGAACTTTGTGCATGTCCGCGCCGCAGTGATGAATGCCATACGGCCACAAGTCTTTTGCCAATCGCCGATCATAGTCCAGCAGGTATTGGCGATAGGTGCGCGCCGAGATCATGGCGACGGTGCAGTTGGAATGCAGGCTGATGCGCCGGTCCACCGCGCCGACGATGCGATTGACCGCGACCGAGTTGCTTCCCGTGCGGCGTCGCACGTAGGCAGCCATTGCCGCAATCGTCTGTGCGGACGCGTCCAGCAAGCGACGGGCCAGCGCGGGATTTTCGTAATAGTCCACGAACAACTGCTGCCCGCGCAAGTTGAGCGCCACGTTCTGCACGCCCTCCCAATTCACGTCGCCTTCGACGAAACCATACTGCGCTTCCAGCGCATCCATCAGCGCGATCAATTTGCCGAACGCGGGATGGGTCTCCAGGTCGGGCGCGTCAAGCGCCATCACCTGGTCGTCGGTGAGATTCGCCGGCACAACTTCCGGCGAGGCGTTTTCAAAGTAGCGAATCTGGCAGCCGAGCGCCGCCGAAGGCAAAAATCCGGCAGCCAGATGCACCGGGCCGATCACCGGACGCGGCGCGGCATCGGCTTCGCCCAAGCCCAAATCGCCAAAGCGTTGATGCAATGCGACCCGCATCACGCGCTCGCTTTCCACGCGCTTGGCCGGATCGAAGAAAAACGCCTCGTCAAACGTCAACCCATAATGCCGGTTCCACCAACTGGGGTGGAAGACGACTTGAACAGGCAGAAAAGTTCGGGGTGTGACCTCCATGCAATCTATTGCCTCGTGATACGTCATGCGGGATACGTGAACTGGTGGTCACGCAGCACGCAACGCCTCCCACATCGCCACAATATTTTCCGGCGGCACGTCGGCCTGGATGTTGTGCACGGTGTTAAAGACGAATCCGCCGCCCGGCGCGAGCGCCTCGACGTTGCGCCGCACGTCATCCTTCACCTCTTGCGGCGTGCCGTACGGCAACACATCTTGCGTGTCCACTCCGCCGCCCCAAAACACAATGTCACGGCCAAAGTCACGCTTGAGCGCGACCGGCTCCATGCCGCTCGCGCGGGTGTGCACCGGGTTGAGAATGTCCACGCCCAGCTCGACGAAATCGGGCAACAGCGGGCGGACGTTGCCGCACGAGTGCAAGAACAGTTTAGAGTTGGGAGCCAACTGCTTGATACGCTCGAACAAAATCCCGAGTCGCGGCTTGAGCAGCTTGCGGAACATGCGCGGCGAAATCAGTTGCGATTGCTGCGTGCCGTAATCGTCGGCTTCCGAGATCACGTCCACCACGTCGGCCAGTTGCGGCAAGGCCATCTCCCAAAACGCTAGCTTGAGCTCCACCATCTTGTCGAACAGCTCGCAAGCCAGCGCATCGTCCGAGGCCATGTCCATCAGCAAAGCCTCCATGCCGCGCACGCGCTGCGCCATCTCAAAGACGCCGGCCAGCACGCCTTTGATCATCACCGCCTTGCCTTGCGCGTGATAGATCAATGCCAGTTCGCGCAAGCCGGCGATGCGCTGCGGGTCGCCTGTGTTCGGCCAGGCGTGATGGCGGATGTCGTCCAATCTGATCGCGCCTGCGAGCGGATACCGCACGGCTGAATAATACAAGCCATCTGGCTTGATGCGGCGATGCGTGATGCCCCACTCGTCAGTGTATTCCCACGCCTCGTCCACATCCATGTCGGTAATCTTCCAGTTGTGGCTGTTGAGCGGGAACAATCCGCGCACGTCCACGCCGAGATATTCGATCACGTCGTCGTCGGGCAGAGCCAACTGTTGGATCACGTCGCACAGTTTCGGCTCGACCGGTCGCAGATCCCCGATAGGGGATGGCAAGCCCAGATAATCGCGCAATTGGCGATACGCCACGACGTGAATGCCCGTGACCTGTGTGCTGCCCAGGTCGAAGGGCACACAGTCAGGCTCTTGATGATTCAGAGTTGTGAGTAAGCGTTCTCGTGAGTTCATCGGACGTGTCTCGCGCTCACGGATAAACCAGAGCGGCTGACTCGGCATCCAGGAACAAGTGCGCGTGCGGCGTCTGGCGCAAGATGGAGCCGGGGCAGTCCTTGCTGATCGGGCCGCGCAAGGAGCGATAGACGGCGTCCGCCTTGCGCGCTTCGGGCACAATCGCGAGCACTCGCTTGGCGGCCAGGAGCGCTGGAATCGTCAGTGTCATGGCGTGCGTGGGACATTCGTCAATGCAGGAAAAGTGCCCTTCGCCCACTTGTTGCTGGCGAGATGCCTCGGCCAGCTTGACGAGCTTGACCCAGACCGGATCGTCGAAATCGGCAAACGGCGGATCGTTGAACGCGATGTGTCCGTTTTCGCCAATGCCCAGCGCGCACAGGTCGGCCGGATGCATGTGCAGCAACGACTCGTATTCCTTGCACGCCTGATCGGCATCCGCCGCATGACCTGGAACAGGAAAAAAGGCCCGGGGCTGGACATAGTCCAAGAGATGCCGCTTTAAAAACAGCGGAAAGCTGGCCGGATGATTCGGATCGAGGCCGACGTACTCGTCCATGTGAAAGATGTTGACCTTGTGCCAGGGAATGTCTTGTTCCTGCCTCAACGCAGCGAGAAAGGTGAGTTGCGAGTTGCCGGTGGCGACGATCATATCGGCGTGGCCTTTGCGCTCGACCGCGCGCCGGATGACCTCGGCAGCTTCTTGCGCTGCCGCCGCGCCCAATTCCTCATTGGTGCGGTAGATGCTGATGGGGAGGTCTTGCAGTTTCGTTTCCTGTATAGGTTCGATGGTCACGGTTTGCTCCTTTCATTGAGACGAAAGACCAAAGACGAATGACGAAGGTTAGCCTCACCGCCATTGGTCATTCGTCACTCGTCTGTTCGTATGCCCATTGCCCGCCGATCATGGTGCGCCAGGCAGTCCAATCGTCATTAAAAATGGCAAGGTCGGCGTCTTTGCCCGGCTCAAGGCTGCCCTTGCGGCTGTCCACTCCGATGACGCGCGCCGGCGTGAGCGTGAGCATCCGCACTGCTTCAATCAGAGGAACGCCGACCACGTCCGTCAAAATCGGAATCATCTGATTGACGAGCGTGGTGCTGCCGGCAAAGGCCGTGCGGTCAAACATCATGCCGACGCCGTCGCGCACCTCGTACTCCATGCTGCCCATCCCAAAGCGCGCGCCTTCGGCCAAGCCTGCGCCGCTGGTCGCATCGGAAATAATGCACAGCCGGCCCGCGCCGATACATTTGTAAGCCAGCTTTATCAGCGTCGGCGGCAGATGCTTGTTATCGGCGATCATTTCCACGCTCAAGCCATCTAGCAGCAACGCACATTCCAGCAGACCCGGCTTGCGCCAGGGGCCTTGGCGGATGGTCGTAGACATCGCGCTCCAAATGTGCGTGACGTGACGCAAGCCGACTCGTATCGCGGCCATCACCTGCTTGTCTTGGGCTGACGTGTGACCTGCCGCCGGAACGATGCCAAGCTTGACCAGCTTGGCGACGAGTTCCAACGCGCCGGGCAACTCGGGCGCAAGAACCATGATTTTCAAAACGTCGTGATGTCCGAGCAAAACGTCGGGTGTGCCATCGTCGGGCGCGCGGAGGTTGGCCGGGTCGAGCGCGCCCTTTTGCGCCGGGCTGATGTAGGGACTTTCCAGGTGCATCCCCAACACGCGCGCGCCCTCGCGTGGCTTGTCCATCCATTCGCGACCGAACTCTAAGCATCTCACCAAATCGGGAATCGGCGCAGTGGCCAGCGTCGCCAGCAGCGACGTGACGCCGCGCCGGGCGTTTTCCTCCGTGATGACCGCAAACGCTTCCGCCGTCGGCTCGTTAAAAGTGTGACCCAACGCGCCGTGCGTGTGAAGGTCAATCAGCCCGGGCGTGATGAGGCGTCCGCCCGCGTCAATCGTTTCCACCTCCGAGCCGAATGAGCCGACGTCGGCAATGCCCGCAATCTTGTCGCCTTCAACGACGACGGCTTGGCCGGTGACGACCTCATTTGGCAAGACGACGCGGCCGTTGGTCAGCGCGAATCGTCCGCGAGGCTGTTCAAGTGACTTCATTCAACTGTCCCTGACAAAGTGAGACATCTGGAAAGGAATCTCGATTTCCAGCTCCATCAAACCGGCGTGCCGGCCTTTTTGATACCAGGGCGATTGGTAGACCAGTTTCTTGACGCCATCCTTTTCAAAGGTATAGACGTTTGGCTCGCGCGTTTCTAACAGCCGTTTGACTTTATCACGCACCGGCTCGGGATGGCACTCGATCAAGTCGGAGTCAATCAGCGCCTTGCCGCCATCCTCCTGATAGCTTTTCGCTGCCGCGTCATTCATCTCCAGAATGATTCCCTCGGCATTGCTAACGGTAATAGCGCCGGGGAATTCCTCTACTCATGGAGGATGTGTCACTGGGTCTCCTTTTCTATTTGCGGTGAATACCAGGTCGTCACCAAGCCTGCCGCAACCATCGCCAACACCATCAGCGCGCCCAGCATCACAGCCAACGCGGCGATGACCTGGTCGTATTCCAGCAGCCCGGTCTGACTGAGCAGGTTCCACCAGTCGTGCTCCGGCGCTTGGCTTTGCCCAAGCAGGTAGGGCAGGGTGCCCGGCCCGACGAGTGGAAGCTGGCGAGCGCGCGCGTCGGCGACGTAGGGCGAAGCGCGGATGACGCTGTGCCCGGCAATCGCGCCCCAAAAAATCGCCAGGTTGAGCCGGCGGCGCAAGAAAAGCGCAATCAATCCCAGCAACACCCAAATCAACACCTGCCAGATCGTGCCGCCCGCAAAAGCCAGGAACGACCCAAATGGGCTGCAGAGCATGTGACCGGCTTCGTGCGGGATAAACGTCAACGCCCAGATAAAAAACCCGGTGAGACTGTTCGCGGGCGAGCGGACGTGGTCTACCAGCGTCAGCAGAACGAACAACCAAAAAGCCGTCTGCGCGATGCGCGTAAACGTGGCCGGCTGGCGCGGCCCAAGCCAATGCGCCCATCGAGTCTGCCAGGGTTCTGCGAGAACCGGCGGATTCTCTGAGCCGGTCAGGTCCGCCCTGCTGGCGCGCGAGCGTAGCTCGATCCACACGCCGTATCCCACCAGCGCCAATCCCACTGCGACGGCAATGCCGATCACGAGGGCGTTCATGTCTGTCTCTCATGCCGAAAGGGCAGGGGGCGCTGCGCCTCAGCCACTCCGAACAAAGTGCGGCATCTGGAAGGGAATCTCGACGATCAATTCAACAAAGCCGCTGTACTTGCCATCTCGGTACCATGGCGTTTGGTAAATCAACTTTTTGACGCCTTTCTTTTCGATAGTGTACACGTTGGCTTGCCGCGTCTCCATCATCTTCTCGAGCTTGGCGCGTGCCGCCTTGGGGTGGCAGTCCAGCAAGTTGGTACCGATCAGCTTTATGCCGCCGTCCGCTTGATTGCTTTCCACCGACTTGTCGTTCATCTCCAGGATGATGCCGTCGGGATCGCAAACCGTGATAGCGCCGGGGAATTCTTTGATCCAGGAATGCTCGTTCATCTTGTTCTCCCTAAAAGTGTGATATTGCCTTCAGCGTGACCACCGCTGCAATTCAATAATATTCCCTTCTGGGTCAGTCACGTAGACAAACGTGATGCTGCCCGCGCCGGGGATTTCCACAGACACCATTTTGCCCCAGTCCTTTCCGCCGGCTGCAATCACCGCGTCGCGAGCGGCCTGCACGTCATCCACCACAAAGGCGATGTGCGCCAAGCCGGGGCGATTGATGGCCGTTGTTGGCCGCTCCTCTTGGCGATGGTACTGAAATATCTCCAGCGTTGGGCCTCCCTCGCCATAACCGGGCAGGCGCAGATGCGTGCCGCGAATCTGCGCGCCGGGAACGCTTGTGGCGTCTTCCACCCATTGCCCCGAAAGGTTTCTCTCCGGCGGCACAGGCACGCAGCTAAAGACCTGCTGATAAAACTCGGCCAATCTTTTCCAGTCTTGTGCGACGATATTGGTGTGAGCGAACCTTGCGGAAAGCGCCATGTTGTTCCCCCTCCTAATCGGATTTCGGCTGATCTTCCGTTAGCGGCTGAAAGCCACGGCCAAGCACTTCCTGAGCCGGGGAGACGACGACAAAGGCGTTCGGATCTTGTTCCTTGACCAACGCTTTGAGCTGCGGCAGTTCGGTCACGGTCAAGGCAATCATCAGCACCTCGTGTTCTTTTCGCGTGTACATGCCTTGCCCGTGTAGCGCCGTCACGCCGCGCCGCATTTCCTTGAGCACGCGGTCGGCAATGATTTGCGGCTCATGCGTGATGACCAGCGCCAGCAGCTGTTGTCGGCGCTTGAAGCGCGGAACGGCGGGCGTCGGTTTCCCCTCGTGACCCGGCATCGGTTGCTCCATCGCGTGGGTCAACTCGCCGACGAAAGGCAGATCGAACTTGGGCAAGACTTCGCCAGTGGCCTGGTGCAAGCCCACCGTGGCAAAGCCGATCAGGAATAGAATGCCGTTGTAAATCAGGCCGAGAGCCAGCATGGCCTCGCCGGGAATGTTGCCCAGCGCGGAGCGAGTGATAAATTCTTGCCACGAGGCAGCCGGGGTGGGATGCAAAAAGCTCTTGAGCGCCCAGGCGATGCCGAGCACGAGATAAATCCACACATAGTTGCGCCGAAAGCGGCGGCCAAACGCTTCCCACATGCTGATGGGGAATTGCGGCTGAAGCAGCGATTCTGCCAGGCTTTCGCCCCACTCGGGATGCGGCGCGAACGGCGGGACGAGCATGGCGGCGAAAAACTCGGTTTCCAGCAGCCGCGCGCGATAACTCCACAACTCATAGTAGCGGTAGCGGCGGGCCTCGATCCACAAGAACAGCGTCATGAGCAGCGCGTTCAGGATAAGGACGCCATAGTGGTTCTGCGGGCTGGAGAGCGCAAACGAGATGGCCGCGCCGGCCGCAATCACTGCCCAGTTCGTCGTGGTATCGAGCCGGGCGCGCCAGGCATTGCTGCGCTGGATTTCCGCGCGGTAATAGTGCACCATCGCCGTGGTGAATTCCGAAGGGCGCAGTTGATAGCCGCGATAGGTCCACACCGGCTCTTGCGGCGATGCGGCGCTTTTATCTGTAGATGGGTTTTGGGAGTCTTCTGGTTCAGGCATATCCCTTTTGCCGGCAAGGCTACTCGCAGAAACTTGCGTCTGGCCGTCAAGAGCCGGGCTTTATACATCGGACACGCTTGGGGCCAATCTTTCCAGCGTCTGGATGGCGACGATCAAGGCACGTGGCAGGTGAAACGGGTCTTTGACTGGCAATACGATCACCTCATCAATCTTGTTGCCACGACGGTCCAACCTTTGCGTCCATTCGCCACGTTCTCGATCTGGAAAATGGGTGAACGCCCAGTCATGAACCTGCCAATACCATTCCAGACACCAGTCCTCGTGCAACTGTTCGTAGGCCAGCAATGTGCCACACAGCGCCTCTGTAAACGGCCACCAGATTTTCTTTTCGGCGTGTTTCCAGTAGGGCGGCTGCTTATTTTCCACGTCAATCCCTAGAAATAGCCCGCCGTACTCGGCGTCCCATCCCTTTTCCAAGCAGGGGCGCATCGCGGCAGCCGCCTGGCGCGCCCGCGCAGCATCGCCGACGCGAAAGTTTTGTATCTGGAACCACAGGCTTTCAATCCCGTGCCCCGGCACCATGGTGCGTCCTTCGGGCGTCTCCCACACGCTGTTATCCAGACCCAGGTATTCCAGCAACACCCCCCGGTCGGCGCGATAAAAATGATCCAGCACCTCTCGCCCGTATCTCAAGCCTTCTGCAAGAATAGACGTGTCACGCAGTTCGTGCCCCAATTCAGAAAAGACTAGCGAAAACTGCATCGCTTCGCCGTGTGGCTTCATCCCCGGCGGAGTGGGGTAAGGCGCGGTCTTGTAGGCGCCGGGGCGCGCCAGGCGCTCGCGGCAGGAGGCGGCCGTCTCGCGAGCAATGGCCAGCGCCTCTTCGTCGCCCGTCATGCGAAAGTACTCGACCAGCCCCAAGATGGCAAAAGTATCGGTATAGATGCTGTTTTCCCCGACCAAGACATGGCCGGTTTCGTCCACCACAAAGACCCAGTAGCCGTTGGCGTCGCGGCCATACTGCTTGAGGAAGCGATATTGATTGACGGCCGCCCGCCGCCAGGTCTCTTGGACATCTGCGCTCACGCCGTATGTGCTCGCGATGCGGTTGACCAGGGCAGACCAAGTCCACAGCGCGCGAGCGTTCGACCAAACATACTTGTCGCGGCTGAGGATCGAGCCATCGTCGGCCAAACAAGTCCACATCCCGCCGTTCTGCCAGTCAATGCTATGACGCACCCAGAACGGCATGACGTCATCGAGCAAGTGCTGCAGCAGAAACCCATGTAATTCTGTTAGAGTCATCATCAGGTTACAATGGCTCCTCACCGAAATCTCGCGTCCGAACGACAAGTCGCTAATTCACCGTGAACATCTCGCTCAAAGCCGTATGCGTTTTCTGCACTGCCGCATCCGGCTCAAGCGTGTACTGAAAACCCAGTTCCGCCGAAAAAGCCTTGGTAGTTGATCCCCTTGAATGTGAAACGGAGCACCCCAAGTTCTGACGACTAGGCAATTCCAGGCAATTTCAATTCATCCGCGCGATGGCACGCCACAAAATGATTCGACGTGATCTCACGTAACACCGGCGTCTCTGTGCGGCATGCGTCCACGACGAATTCGCAGCGTGGATGGAAATAGCAGCCCGACGGCGGATGGGCTGGACTGGGCACTTCACCCTTGAGCTCAACGTTGCCACTGTTGATGCGCGGATCTGCAACCGGTACGGCTGCCATCAATGCCGCCGTGTAGGGATGCTTGGGCGAGTGGTATAACTCTTCAGTGTCCGCCATCTCGACCAGCTTACCAACGTACATGACCGCGACCCGGTCGCAGATGTGCTTGACGACGCTGAGGTTGTGCGCGACGAAAAGATACGTGAGGTTCAGCCGCTTTTGCAGATCGAGCATCAAGTTCAAAATCTGCGCCTGCACCGACACGTCGAGCGCGGAGACCGGTTCGTCCGCGACGACGAGACGCGGATTCACCGACAACGCGCGCGCGATGCCGATGCGTTGCCGCTGTCCGCCGCTAAACGCGTGCGGAAAGCGCTGCATATACTCGGGGCGCATCCCGACGAGGCGCAATAGTTCTGCGACACGCTCCTCGCGCTCTTTGCGATTCGTCATTCCGTTGACCAACAGCGGTTCACCGACAATATCAAAGAGCGTCATGCGCGGATTGAGCGAGCCATACGGGTCTTGAAAGATCATTTGCATCTGCGGACGAAGCGGGCGCAGCTCGCGGCGATCTAGTTTCGCCAGGTCAACCGTCTGCCCCTCTTGCGTGCGGAACAACATCTCGCCGCTCGTCGGCGCCATCGCGCGCAAGATGCAGCGCGACGTCGTCGTCTTGCCGCAGCCGCTTTCACCGACCAGGCCAAGCGTTTCGCCTTCGTTGACAAAGAAGCTGACGTCGTCTACCGCGCGAACATTGCCGACAGTCTTGCGGAAGAAGCCGGTGCGGATCGGAAAATACTTGTGGAGATTTTTCACTTGGAGGAGTGGCGTGGTGTCCGAGTTTATCATGCTGCCGCCTCCGAGTCATGATACAGAAAACAGCTGACCCATTGTTTTTCTCCAACCGGTAAAAGCGCAGGCGTGCGCACGTCGCATTTGCCCGGCATTGACTTGACACAGCGCGGGTGGAATGGACAGCCCTTGGGCTTGTTGAACGGATGCGGGATCGATCCGCTAATCGTGGGGAGCTCGACGCGCGGCGTCGAGTTCACGCTTGGAATCGAGCGCAAGAGCGCCTGCGTGTACGGATGCTTGGGCGCATGGAAAATGTCGTCCACCGGGCCCTGCTCCACCACCAAACCCAGGTACATCACCATCACGTAGCTTGCCATTTGTGCGATCACACCCAAATCGTGCGTGATGAATATGATCGCTGCGTTGCGTTGTTGCTGGAGATTTCGCAGCAAGCGCAGAACTTGGGCCTGCGTCGTCACATCCACCGCGGTCGTCGGCTCATCGGCGATGAGCAAACGCGGGTTGCACGAGAGCGCCATGGCGATGATCGCGCGCTGGCGCAAACCGCCGCTCAATTGCCACGAGTATTCGTCGAGCCGCTGTTCCGGCATCGGAATGCCCACGTCCTTGAGCATTTGCAGTGCGATCTGGCGCGCCTCGCGCTTGTTGACCGGCTGATGCAGCATGATCGCTTCGATGATCTGATCGCCGATGGTGTGCACCGGGCTGAACGACGACATAGGTTCTTGCGGGATGAGCGCAATCTCTGCGCCTCGAATCGAGCGCATCTGTGCGCCGTTCGCGTCGAGCTGGGCGAGATCGACGACTTGGCAGTCTCCGTCCTTGGTTTTGCAGTTGAGCAAAATCTCGCCATGGACGATCTTGCCGGGCGGCTCGACGATGCGCAACACTGCTTTCATCGTAACGCTTTTGCCGCAGCCGCTTTCGCCCACGATGCCAAAGACTTGACCCGAGTTCACGTCAAAGGTCACGCCGTCCACCGCTTTGACGACGCCCTCGTCCATCATAAAGTACGTTTTCAAATCGCGCACGGAGAGCAGAGGTTGAATTTGCGTGTTCATCTGTTCTCCCTTTAATGACCGTACGGATCCGCAGCGTCGCGGAGGCCGTCGCCCACCAAGTTGAACGCCAATA
>CAYHAR010000100.1:0-4598 GCA_964354595.1 uncultured Anaerolineae bacterium
GTCGCCTGCAGGCCGGTGTTGGGTGGCGTGAAATTGTCATCGCACCGTCGTCACCTTGCCGCCAACCGCGTATAGATCAAGACCGTCACCAGCAACACACTGCCGGTCGAAATGTAGAGCACGTTCAAATTCAGCACCACGCCGAGCGAATACGCCAACAGCGGCCCCAGCGCCGATCCGGCATCGGCCACCGTCGTGTACACGCCCACAAAAATGTGCGGTCGCTCGGCCTGCAAGGCGGTGCTGTTCGCCGCCGCGTTCAACGTCGTGTTCAGCCCCACGCTGCCCACAAACATCATCGCCAGGCACAGCAGCAGCGGCAACCCCGCCAGGTTTACCACACCCACGACCGCCGCCAACATTCCGCAGACGATCACCGCCAGCGTCCGCAGCCGCCCCAGCTTGTCCGAGAGCGCGCCGATGGCGGGGCCAAAGATCAGATCGGACAGCCAGCGCAGCGCGAGCAGCAAGCCCGCAATCGTGCCCACGCGAATGCCCAGGCCCGCCAGCAGCTCGCTCGATCCAAAGCGGCTCGCCAGGAACAAGGACGTCGTCGAGATGACGATGCCCTCAAACATGCGATCCATGAAACCGGCGGCGAGCAATTGCCGGCCGAGGCCCGTCGCCAGCACCGCGCGCCAACCCGCCAGCGAAGAGCCGCGTCCGTTCGCGGGCAGCGGGCGTAATCTAAGCTCGGCCTCGCGCGGCCAGCGAATCGAAAGCGCGACCGGAATCGCCAGCACTGTCACTGCGGTCACACACAAAATCGCCGCGCGATAGCCGAACCGGTCACGCAAATAGCCGCCCATCAGAACGCTTGCCGCGCTGCCCAGTCGGATAATGCCCCACATCAAGCCGGTCAGTCGCCCGCGCGCCGATTCAGCGCCCGTCCAAATGGCTTGATAGCCGCCTTGCCGCAGCGCCGACCACGCAATGCCCCAGCCCAATCGAGCGAACAGGAAAACGACAAATCCCCAGCCCACGCCGTACAGCGCCGTCGTGATGAGCGACAGCGCCGCCGCCAAGATAAAAGGCGTGCGGGGGCCGAGCCGCTCAAAGACCGCGCTGGCCCACGTGTTGGAAATCAACCGCACCAAGCGGTTCGCGCTCAACAGGATGCCGACGAGCGGCAGCGCGATGCCGAGATTTTTCGCTTCCAGCGGTAACAAGCCATACAAGAACGAATCGCCCAGAATGCACAGGCCAATGACAGCCGCCGTGATCGTGACGAGTCGCTCAGGTCTTGGCGGATGGCGGATGGCCGCTGGCGAATCAACCATAGATTGTCCAGGTCATGCGGCGCGCGCCGATTGAACTCGCGCGCAGAGAGCTATCCAACACTGTTCCGTCAAAAAGCGTGAATGACGATGCACCATCAGACGGATAGAGCCACACATCCAAGTCGTCGTCCAGCGAGCCGACCCTCGGCGGGCGGATGACTGATGACGAATGAGCGATCTCTTCCGTCTTTCGTTCTCCGTCCTCCGTCCGCCGGTCGAACGTATCAAACGAGTTTGCAAAGCGCGGCAAGAGATAGCCTCGCCGCAAAAAGCGCGGCGTCCGACCGAATGGCGCATCAACGGTGATGCGCGCGGGGCCGCGCACTGGTTTATTGTCGTTCAAATCCCACCATTCGCCATGCGGCAAGACGACCTCGCGCTGGGTCACGCCAGGTTGAATCACTGGCGCAACGTACAACGCCTCGCCGATCATCCAGGCGTCTTCGATTTGATACAGCTCGTGTTGATCGGGCCAGAGCAGCGCGGGGTGAAGGATGATCGGCTTGCCGGTCTGGGTCGCATTTATCGCCAGCGAGTAGAGGTACGGGAACAACTTGACGTGCTCTTGCGATAGCGCGCGATAAATCTCGACTGTCTCCTCGTCAAACTTCCACGGCTCGCGGTTGCGGCCCATCGGCCCGCCGTGCGCGCGCATCAGCGGCGAGTAACAGCCGACCTCGGCCCAGCGAATGTACAGCTCTTTGGTCGTGAACGGCGCGAACCAATCGTACCACCCGCCAATGTCGGAGCCGTGCACCGGAAAGCCGCACATCGAAGCGTTGAGCATCGCGCGCACGGCGGCAGGCAATCCGTCGCCATCGTCCCAGTCGGTGTCCTGATCGCCGGGCCACTGCGCGGCAACAAATCGCTGCGTGCCGGCGTACCCCGCGCGCGGATAGAGAACATGGTCGTCGCCCAACACGTTGCTCGCCACGCGCTTCATCGCTTGGCAATACATCACCGGATAGGCGTTGCGCATCGCCAATCCCGACTGCCCGTTGTAGAAAACCGAATCGGGCGGAACGGACTCGGCGTAATCGGTCATCACACCCTGGATGCCGCGCGCATGGAATGCTTTCGCGACGATCTCGGCGTGCCAGGCCGCCGCGCGTGGATTGGAATGATCCACGACGGTGGCGATGCCGTGAAAGATGCGCTGCTGATACGGCAGGCCCAGGCGATTGCGAATGAAATAGCCGCGCCGCACTCCCTCTCGATGCGTGGCCGCGCCCGCGTTCATGTACGGGAAATGCCAGATGTGAACGCGATAGCCGTTGTCGCGCGCCGTCTTGATCAAATCGTCAATGTGAGGCCACCACTGTTTCGAGAATTCATACGAGCCGCGAATATCTTGCCAGTGCTCGATGCCCACCTGCGCCAATGGAATGTCCAGCTTGCGGAACTCGCGCATGTCTTCGAATGTGTCCTCTTCGGTGACCGCGCCCGTGCGCGTCTTCCACGGCAAAAGCGCCCACGGCGGCGGCGTTTCCGAGCGGCCTGTGAGCGAGGTGTATTGGGCAATCACGTCGAGCGGCGTAGGGCCGGCGCAAAGGTAAAGGTCAAGCTTGTTGTCGAGGACGGTGAGACGGACGACGGACGACGGACGACGGAAAGGCGTGGTACTTCCGTCTTCGGTCTCTGGTCCTCCGTCTCCTGGCAACTTGATCCACGAAGGCTTGTAGGTGTCCCAGAACAAGCCCACCGTCGGTCCCTGCTCGCGTGCAACGAGGCCAAAGGGAACGGGAAAGCCGGTGCATTGCTCGCGGTTCGGGAATGAGCCGCGCGGGCCATACAGCCATCGCAAAATCGGATAGAGCCACGGCAGGCGCGTCTTGGCCCACTCGTAGCCCACGCCGCCTTCTTCGACGAAAAAGTAAATGTCCTCGCCGCGTTGATCCACCTTGTTAAAGCGTTGCCCAAAGCCGAGATAGTGCGCGTCGTCGGGAGCCGTGAAGGCGATGGACGAAGGACGGAGGACCGCTTTGCGGGACGAATGCTGAAACTCGACGCGCAGGATGTCGTCGGCGTGAAACGTGAAACGTAAAACGCCATGGCCGAACTGGACGACGAGCGCGTCGCCTTGGGCTTGAATGTCGGTGACCTGGGTGACGGGTTGGCCGAACGCGCGCCATTTCATCTTGATCGTGTTGCCCGTGTAAAGGACGGGAATCGAGAGGATTTTCTGCAACACCCAGTCGCGCGTCAGGCCGCGCTCGGCCAATTGCCAGAGCGTCTCGCCTTGCGCGTTCTTGACGACGACGCGCAGCGGCGCGCGCGTCACCTCGACGCGCACAGAGGCGGAAGCCAGCGTCGCGCCCAGCTCGGTGATAGCGATGGATGGCTTGATGCTCGCCGGTTCAGCCACAACCAATGGCGGCGGCTCGACCGAGTCGGCGTGTTTTTGCGCGCCGGGCAATCGCCACGCAAGGATGAGCGCGACGAGCGCAACCACACCGATACCGAGCGTCACGCCTTCCAGCCCGCTCCATCCTGCCGCCGCGTAGGGCGAGTCGCCCACTTGCCCCACCATATTCCCGTAGCATGCCATCAACCAGATGAACAAGCCGGTCGAGATTGCCGCGTGCGCGAATGAACCGATCACGGGAATCACGCGCGCGATGAACGCCAGCGAGCGCAACGCAAAGACGAGCAGCGCCAGCAGCAGCGCGGGGGCAAACGCCGAGGGCAAAACGCGCGTCCAGGCAGCCAACGCCGACGAGAGATCGGGCGCGGCGGCCAGTGCGACCGTCAGCAACGTCATCGCCACCGCGGCTATACCCATCACCAGCGCGGGAATCATCCGTTGCACAATCAAGCGGTAGTTCGGAAAGCGAATGACCGACTCGGTGGAAAAGTGATGCACTACCGCCGCCAGCAGCGCGGTCACGATCCACGCGGGTAATACCCGCGCGATACGAACTATTGGCGAATCCCCCGGTGATTGAGGCCACACGCCCAGCACAAGCAGGAATACGAGCAAGGCCGTACACACGTCGAGCGCGAGGACGGCCCAGTAACGCGGCGCGGGCTTGGCGCCCCACAGCACCGCGCGCAGGTTGCTTTCCCGCTCGAATGGAGACCAGTGCTGATAGTAAATCAGCGCGGTTTGCAGCGCGACGACAAAGAGACCGAGGACGAAAGACCAAAGACCGACGCTCATTGTCCACCCGCACCCATATCCGGCCCAGAGTCTTGTATCTCGTATGACGCAGACTCTGGACGCAGTTGGCGTGAATCAGGAAGAATCGCTTTGCGCATTGAATGCAGTTTGGCGGCCAGGGTTTGCGCAGAAGCATAAGCGCGGTCGAGCACGCTGGC
>CAYHAR010000100.1:4698-6832 GCA_964354595.1 uncultured Anaerolineae bacterium
TACTCTAGGGCCAACTGCCAGACCTCCAACCTTTTAAACTTGAAGGGCATTGCTTCCTCCGTCCTCGGTCTTCCGTCTTCGGTCACTTGATCGTCAACGGAACACGCAACGCACGGCAGAGCATCTCTAGCTCCGGCATAATCTCGCCATAAGCCATGATGAGGTGATGTTCCCATCCGTGCGAAAGCATTTCGTCGAGGAACACGCCGACGTCGCCATCAAAGGCCACGCGCGCCAGCGTGCCGCGCACGTCCATCTCGGTTTCGAGCGCCTGCCCGGTCGTCGCCAGCATCCGCAGGTCGCGTCCATCATCTCCCAGACGCAAGATCGTCACGCGGCCCGGCTTGAGCGAAAAGCCGGCCGTCAAGCCTTTGCCGCCCGCAAAGTGCGAGAACAGATGCTTGGGATGGGCCGGGTTGGCCAGGCTGATTGGCGCGCAGCCGCCGTGCCACAAGACGCCCGTGTTGCTTTCGCGGTCCACCGAAACGAAATCAGTCAGGAACGGGTGAACGCCAGTCAGTCGCCGGGCGATGAGCATCGTCAGCGTGCCCATCACGTCGCCTTCGCAGCCGGTAAAGAGGCCCATGTCGTTCAACTGCGAGACCGCGCCGCACCCGGCAATGCCATACGCTTCCACCAGGTCGCCCCAGCACTTGAGCGTCATCGCGTCGAACTTGGCCTCGGCGGCGAATTCGCGCAGCGCGAGGACGAGCGCGGCGAACAAGTCGCCTTTGGCGTCGTTGACTTCGGACGTGTCGTCGAATGGACGAAGCAGGTCAGACTTGGCCGCCTGCACGCGATCAGCCGCCATGTTCCGGGCGCGCGTGATGATGGTCTGCAAGCCGACGTCCACCACTTCGACGCCGAGCGCGCGCCGCAGCGCGAGCTTGTCCACGGCCAGGTTGTCAAAGCCGGGCGCGTGCCCGCCGATGAGCGCGAGGCGCAACCGGCGCAAGTCGCGCAAGATGCCCACCACGCGCGCCAACTGTGTGATCGTCGCCGCCGCGCGCGGGTCGTCCAGCGCCGCGTAAAGCGTCATCGGGCGATGGCCGAGTTTATACAGATTGCTCGCGTTGACCGTCACGCCCACTAGCGAGTTGAGGCGCAGTTTGCCCGTCTGCTCTTGCGGCTCCGGCCAGGCCCACAGCAGTAGTGGAATGTGGGCAAACGATTGAGCGAGTCTTTGGGCCAGCCCGCCCAGCGCAAAAGTCCCGCTCAACACGACGAGCGCGTCCACATTGGCAGCGCACAACTCGGCGATGGCCGCGTCCGCATCGTCGGATTCGATGACCAATTTTTCTATCGCGCAGAGCTGCACGCCATCCAACGCGCGAATCATCGCCTGCGCCTGAGTGTACCACTGCGCCGCCAGGTCCGCCTCGAACGTCAGGCGCGCCAGGCACACCAGCCCGAGGCGGGTCGGTTCAGGGTTGATAAAAGACATTTCAAATTCCTATCATTTGACCACAGTCTATTCGTAGGGCGTCGCATCCCAGTTATCGGCAAACAACTTGAGGCCCTTGGCCGTGTACGGATGGTCAAAGGAATCCTTGTACACGTCAAAGCCCGCCGTCACAATGTGCGCCCCCGCCAAAGCCGCCTCGACGATCTGGCGCGCGTTGCGGACAGCCGCCACGAGCACCTGCGTCTTGAAATCATAGTTGCGATAAATCCACACGATCTCGGCGACCATGTGCGAGACTTCTTCGCCGTTGGATTCCTTCCAGCCGATAAAGGGCGAAACGAACGTCGCGCCCAGCCGCGCCGCTTGCAACGCCTGCGCCGCCGAGAACACAAGCGTCAGATTGACGCGAATGCCCTTGTCCTTCAGCGTCCACAGCGCCTTGAAGCCGGCTTCTGTCGCCGGAATCTTGATGACAAAGTTGGGCGACAGGGCCGCGAGTTTGAGCCCTTCTTCGACCATGGCGTCCGCCGTCGTGTGGTGCGGGTTGACCTCGACGGAAACGGTCTTTTCGGTGCCCTCGAACAACTGGGCGATTTCGCGGACGGCGACGAGGAACGGCTTGCCGCTGTTGCGGACGTGGCGCGGGTTGCTCGTCACGCCGTCAATGCTCCACATATCGCGCGCGTAGCGGATTTCGTCCACTTTTGCGCTGTCCAGAAAGAATTTCAT
>CAYHAR010000100.1:6932-13979 GCA_964354595.1 uncultured Anaerolineae bacterium
CGCCATGATCGCGCCGCTGACGGCGGTCTGCAAAGCCGCGCTGAGCACGCCGGCCGCGTCCAGGATTCCGTCGCGCTCCATCGAAACGAGCTTGCGCTTGATGACGTCGTAGCCATAGCCAGGCCCGCGCTGTTGCATTTGAGCGATCAGGATTCCAGGCGCGGTCACGCCTGCATGGGCGACGATGCGGCGGAATGGCTCTTCCAGCGCGCGCGCCAAAACCTTGACGCCCATGGCTTCGTCGCCTTCCGCGCGCGCGAGCGTGTCGAGCACTGCGGGAATGCAGTTGAGGTACGCCACACCCCCACCGGGCACCCAGCCTTCTCGTAAAGCGATGGGCAGCGCGTGGAGCGCCTTGTCTGCTTTCTGGCGAAGCGTGCTGCGCTCGGCTTCGGTGTGCGCGCCGATCATGAGCTTGGCGACCCGGCCGCCGAGCCGCGCCACGCGGAGGCGCAAGTCGTCCAGCGCTTCGTCGCCGGGAGCTAGTCGCTTGATGCGCGCGCGCAGCGTTTCAATCTGAGCATTCACTTCGGATCGCCCCGCGCCGACGACAATCAATTCATCCGGGTCGGCTTCGACGCGCGGCGAATGACCTGCATCATCGGACTGAATGTCGCGCAAGCGGCGATCAATTTCCGACGAAAGCACTCGCGCTCCGGTCAGCGCAGCCAGGTCTTGATAGTCCATCTTGCGTTTCGATTCCTGCTCGCGCAATTCGGCGGCGATCACTTTGAGGCTGCCTTGTTGGTGATTCATGATCAGCGTGGTGAGCGCCATGCCCTTGATCTCGTTGGCGATCAAAGCCAGGCAACGAGATTCCGCGCGAGCGGCCAACTCGAGCACCGGCTGAAGATCATCCAGCTCAGCCACGTCGCCATCGTAAAGCACCACCATACAATTGGACAAAACGGCTCGCCGCCTGGCCGGATCGGTGACGAGATACGGCGACGCCAATCGTCCGGCCCAACGACCGCCCTCGTAAAACTGCCGCTCCAGGCAAGGCGCCACGTAATCTTCGATGCTCACGAAAGCCTCCGGGCCGAGGTTGGCGAAAATGTCCACCATCACCCGGCTGAGGTTGGCATCGTTGAGGATGGTCTGCGTGACCTTGGCTAAATCGAGTTGATTCCTGATTGGCTTGGCCATCTGGCGCAGCGCGTCCATCGCCGCCAGCGCCGCCTGATCAATCCCGCGCCGCAGCGACATCGGATTGACGCCCGCGGCTTTCATGCGATGCGCGTGATCCAGAATCGCTTGGGCCAAGACAGCCGACGTGGCGCAGCCATCGCCGGCGCGCAGGTGCGTCCGCCAGACCAGGTTGCGCGCCAGCATCGCCCCCACATCCTCGGCGCGGTCGGGCAGCGCCAGGATGCGGCGAGCGATTGTCGCCGCGTCCGTGAGCATCTCCGGCTGGGGATTCGTCTCGTGCTGAGAAAGAATCGTCCCCTGCGTCGGGCCGAGCGTCAATGCCAGCAACTCGGTGATTGTGTCAAAGCCGCGCTTTATGCGGGCGCTGGCATCGAGTCCTTGCAAAACATCAGGTTCGCGCATAGTGTTCTTTTTTCATTCCTCAACAATCGTTGTGACCAGGGACTGCCGTCGGCCATCTGCGGTCAGCGGTCGAGCAAACGTGAGCCCAGCCATCCCAGAATCAAACACGCACCCGCCGTGACGCCAAACATCGGCTGAATGCCCATCGCCTCGGCCAGCACGCCGCTGAGGGCCGGGCCGCCGAACATGCCAATCGCGTACACGGCCTGATGCAATCCCATCGCCGTCGCGCGCTCGGCGTCCGTCACGTGCTGAATGCTCATGCCCATCAGCGCCGGGTAACCGACGCCTTGCGCCAGCCCCAGGCAGATTTGGGCGGCCAGCAGCACCGCAAGTGTTGGAGCCAACGCGGCAACGCCGGTTCCAATAAAGAGCAGCACAAAGCTCAAGCGCACCAGCCGTCGAGCGCCGATCCGGTTGACAGAAGTCGCCGCCAGATTTCCCCCGGCCATCATGGCAATGCTCAGCGTCACGAACATGCTTTGCGTGACGCCCGTGCCGCCCAACTGCTTGACCAAGACCGTCATGAAACCAAAGCTGATGGCCCAATTGACGTACTGGCCCACGGCGCTGAGCAGCGACGGAAGCAAGACATCGCGCCGCGCGATGAGGCGGCCGATGCTTCCCACCGAAGGCTGCTTGAGCGGGCGGCGCGTTTCGCCGATGGGCAGCATGACGAGAATAGACAGAGCCGCGATGCCGGTCGCCAGGAAAAAGGCCAGCGAGTATCCACCCCACTCGTTGAGCAAGCCGGTGACCGAGGTCGCGAATATCCGCCCGACAGAGTTAAAGAGCGTGAGCAGCGCGCTGGCTCGCACGGCTTCCTTTGGCGGGAACAGCGCGCTGAATCCTACGATGAGCGGCACCCACGTCCCCGCTGCCAGCCCGGTGACGGCGCGCCCCATCGTCAAGCCGCTCACGCTGTCGGTCGTGCCCATGATCCACGCGCCCAGGCCTGCCAAAGCGAGACCGGCAAGAATGAACGGCTTGCGCCAGCCGAGCCAATCGGCAACGATGCCCAGCGGCAGACGAATGATGGCCTGCCACAGACCATACATCGAGAGCACCACGCCCACCAGCGCCAGATGGCTCGTCTTGCTTTGGACATAGGTGGGCAGCGTGGGCACATAAAGGTACTGCGCCATCCAAAACAAGAACACTGCCGCCGAGTACAGCGCAATCGTCAGGCGTCGGCTGCTGATGCCAAAGGCTATAGGTTCAATTCGTATGGCCGAAGGTTCGGTCATGGTCATTCAGACGAAGGATAAAGAACAACCGACCGATCGCGTCTTTCGTCATTCGTCTGCGCTCAGACGTTCCACTGTCGCCTCAGATACTCGCGGCTCGCGCGCGCGCTTTCCACCGGCGCGCGTTGCGTTTCGTCCTGCTCGACGACGAGCCACGGCCACTCGCGCGTGCGGATGACGGCAAATAGTGCATCGAAATCCAGATCGCCATAGCCTACCTCGCGCCACTCGGTCGCCGTCGTGTCTTTGATGTGGAAATACGCGATGCGATCCAGGAATGTCTGCGCCACCTGCGCTGGCTGGCTGCCCGCGCGATGCGCCCACGCCACGTCGAGACACAGCGAGACGAGCGCCGGATCGGTATGCTCGCAAATAGACCGCAATTCGCGGCAGTCGTCTTGAATCTCCCAATAGTGATTGTGGTAAGCCAGCCGGATGCCATTCTCTCGGCAGAGCTGTCCGACACGGCTGAGGCTTTCCGCTTCAACTTGAAATTCCTCGGTCGTCTTGTTTTCCTTCGCTTTGCTACTGAACGCCAGGAACATTGCGCCAACTTGGGCAGCAAAGACGACCGCGCGTTCCAAGTTATCCAGCGCCTCTTTCACAGCCTGCGGATTATAGATTTCACCGCCGACGTGAATGGCGACAGGCTGCAAGCCGTGGCGGGTCAACAACTGACGAAACGTATCCGGCTTGGTAATGTCGAGATGTTGCGCGCCGATCTCGACGCCGTCGTAACCGGCGGACACAATCTCGGCCAGCACTTGCGGCAACTGCTGACGGTTTTTCTCCGGCCCCCACGGGCGGGTTTGAATGCCGATTTTCATCAGTATCTCCTTGAGCAACTCTCTAGAGACAGCTAACCGCCGACTGCCGAGGCTCATCATCTGCCGTCGGCCGTCGGCGGTCTGTCGTCTACAGTCGTTTGATCAGCGCCCGCCAAACCCGGTCGTGGCAATGCCTTGCACAAAGTAACGCTGCGCGAAAATAAAGACGAGCAGGATGGGAATGAGCACAACCGTCGAGGCCGCAAAGAGCAATTCCCACTGTCCGGTCTGTTGCACGTCGTTCAACGCGCGCAAGCCCAACGCCAACGTCCAATTGTCTCGCCCGTTCAAATAGATGAGCGGCTGCAAAAAGTCGTTATAACTTTGCAGGAACGAGAACACGGCGACGGTGGCGATCACCGGCTTGGAAAGCGGCAGGATGATGCTGAACAGAATCCTAAAGCGACTCGCGCCGTCCACCAGCGCAGCTTCTTCCAATTCCATCGGAATGCCCTTGAAAAACTGCCGCATCAGAAAGACATACAGCGGCGCCAGCCCCAGCCAGTAGGGAACGACCAGCGGCAAAAAGTTGAGCGGCAGAATGCCCAACACGTTCCCCGGCTTGGTCCAGCCCAGTGTGCGGAATTCGATAAACATCGGGATGAGCGTGATGATTTCTGGCAGCATCATCGTGCCGAGCAGCAAGGTGAAGAAAAAATCGCGACCAGGCCATCTGAGGCGCGCGAACGCATAGGCCACCATGGACGAAGAAATGACCGTGCCAACGACGGTCAGCCCGCAGATGACGAACGTGTTGAGCGCGAATCGGCCAAACGGCAAAAGCTGCATCGCATCGGCATAGTTGCGCCATTGCGGCACCGCAGGAATCCACACAATCGGATTGGCAAACACCTCGGTTCGAGCTTTGAGCGACGAAGACACCATCCAGAGCGTGGGGGCAAGAAACGAAATCAGCACCAGCGTCATGATGATCTGGAGTGCGATCAACCCGAGACGCTGCATCCGTTGTCGGCGCGCAAGGCGCGAGGTACGTCTTGTCGGAAGAGATGTTGTAGCGGTCGCCATGTTTCGCCTCCTATGACTCGTAATAGACCCAGCGGTTCGAGATATAGAACTGGGCGATCGTAAAGCCCACGACGATGATAAACAGCTCCCACGCCAGCGCCGACGCATAGCCCATGTTAAAGAACTGGAAACCATTCCGATAAATGTTCAGCACCACAAAGAGCGTCTCATTCTGAGGGCCGCCGTCGGTCATGATGAGCGAGGGGACGAACGTCTGAAACGAGTTGATAATAGCAATCACCATATTGTAGAAAATGAGCGGCGTCATCAGCGGCACGACGATGCCAAAGAGCGTTCGGAGCTTGCCTGCGCCGTCAATCTGCGCCGCTTCAAGCAACTGCACGGGAATGTTGCCCAAGCCGGCGATAAAGATGACCATCTGGCGGCCAATCATCCAGAACGACATCAAGATGAACGCGGGCTTGGCCAGGTTCGGGTCGAGCAGCCATTTCTGCGGCGGGATGCCAAACCAGCCCAGAGCTTCGTTGAGAATGCCAAAGTCGGGGTGAAAGACGCGCTGCCAGACCACCGCCGTGGCGACGATGGGGATGATGATCGGCAAATAAAAGCCGGCCCGATAGATACTGCGCAACTTGATGGCCTGCGTCAACGCCAGCGCCAGCGTAAACGAGATGACCAACTGAACCGGCACCGCAAAGATCGTATAGAGCGCGCTGTTGTAGAGGCTCTTGATCGCCAGCTCATCAGTAAAGACTTTTTGGATGTTCCGCAAACCCACGAACGTGGGGGGGGACAGTAAATCCCATTTCTGGAACATGAGCCAGATCGAAAAGAGCATCGGGAATGCGACAAACGCCGTAAAGCCGATCAAGAACGGCGCGGCAAAAAGATAACCTTCGAGCCATTCGCGCACCCGCAACGCCGTCAGGCGTTCTTTGGGAACAGCCGCTATTGCCATGTCTTGCCTCCTCGTTTGGTCTTTTAGCCGAATAGCCTTCTAGTCAGGTAGTCGGCAATGATTCAACCGACTACCTGACTATTTGACTATCTGACTCCTCGACTCACTAGCCCTTCCAGTACTCGTCGAGCAGCTTTTGCAATTTCTCGTCCACCTTCGGCAGCACATCGGCGGCCTTGGCGGAGCCGGCATTCAGCGCATCCCAAGCGGTGGGCTTGACGACTTCTGACCACATCTTGGAGCGCGGCACGCCGCTGACCACGTCAATCTGGCCTTCCTTGAACGCGTCGAGGAACGCCTTGCCGTTTTCGATGCCGTACTGCTCTTTGGTGCGCGGCAACCACCACGACTCGGCCAGTTGGAGGTTGCTGGGGATGCGCCCGGTGGTTTCCGAGTACATCTTGTTGCCCTCTTCGCTCACCAGGTACGCGGCAAAGTTCCACGCGGCTTCGGCCTTGTCCGTCTTGCAGACGGCCACGCCTTCGCCCCAGCCGCGGTGCGGGCGGCCCGAGCCAGCACCCTTGGGCATCCGCACCACGTCGAACACGACCTCTTTCTTTTGCTCGCGCAGCGTGGGGCTGTTGAGCTGCGGCAGGAACCAGGGGCCTTCGTACTTCATCGCGCACGCGCCCGTGTTGATCGTGTTCGCGCCGGACGTATCGGCCGGGCTGGGCGCGGCTTTGAACGTGTGCGCCATGTCGTACGACATGGTCTGGAGCATCTGCACCACTTCGGGCGCGCCGAACTGCGATTTCTTGGGGTCAATGATGTTGTCGAATTCGCGCTTGCCCGTGAGGACGATCCAGCCGATGTCGCGGTACCAGTTGCCGTTCATCTGATACCCGAATTTCTTTTTGTCCGCGTTCGTCAACTTTTTGGCCAGCTCGACGAACTGATCGAACGTCCAGTCGTCCTTCGGGTACGGCACGCTCGCTTCGTCGAAAATCTTTTTGGCGTAGAACATGATCATCGTCGCCGCTTGCAGCGGGACGAGGTATGTCTTGCCCTTGCGCTTGACACTCTGCTCGACGCTAGTATAGCCCTGCGGATACGGCGTGGTCACCTTGTCGCGCGCGATATAGTCGTCAATCGGCGCCAGCAGGTTCTTGTCAGCATAGACTTGCCATTCCCAACCCTGGAACGAGGCCAGGTTGGGCGGGGTGCCGCCGGCGAACATGGTCTGCAGCTTGGTGTAAAAGTTGGCGTTCGGGTCGGCGACCGGTGTGATGTTGACGACCTGTCCCGGGTATTTGGCGGTGTAGGCCGGCCCCAGCTTTTGCCACGCCGGACCATCGGTCGTATCGCCCCAGGCCAGGAATTCAATCGTGCTGGGGGCTTTGGTCGGCGGGGCCGCTGGCGGCTTGGCCGCTGGCGTCGCCGCCGGTCCACCGCAGCTAGCGAGGAACGTCAACGCTGCGGCCTGCCCGCCCAACACCAAAAACTCGCGCCGTGTCAACTTGTTCTTGTCTGCCATTTT
>CAYHAR010000101.1:0-10467 GCA_964354595.1 uncultured Anaerolineae bacterium
TGTACAACGAGGGCATCAGCAAAGCCGGGGACGTGCTCGATATTGCCACAGAGTTAGAAATCATTACCAAGCGCGGAGCGTTCTTTGCATTTGGCGACACACGGCTGGGCCAGGGGCGCGAGAACGCCAAGGAATTCTTGAAAGCGAACCCGGAGCTTTTGGCGCAGATCGAAGAACAGATTCGCGCCAATGCCGCCGCCGCAACCGGGCGCACCCGGTTGGGTGCCAGCGCAGCGGTCCAAGAGGCTGCCGAAGAGGAAAGCGGCACAGAAGAACAAGGATGACATTTTCCGCCCGGTCTACGATCTCCTTTAGGGGGCGTAACATCACCGGGCGACCGCCATACAGCGAGTGTTGATCGAAAACGGCCGGCTGCCGCGCCGATTATCATTTATCAGAATGCGCGAGCAGCATTGGAGGCCAGTCCAAGAAAACCGGCGGGTGATCATTTTGACCACCTGCCGACTGGGTGCATCTCCGAGGAGAATGCTCGGAGACCGAGACGGTAGACAGAGTGTTGCATCAACTTGTCTCAAGCGTTCGTACAGGTTTTCAGAGTGTCGGATGCGCTTTTCCCGAAGGTGGGTGCGCGCCTGGCCTATCGGAAGGCCCACCGTCTGCGTTGAGCCGCAGTCGGCCACCTGAACGCTGAGTCGTTCGCAGCGATTCATTCCTGCGCCCATTTCTTTTTCCCGTATCGTCGGGCCGATCAACCGAAAGCTGGCAGCTCGAGAGCTGTGGCGGTTACACGTCACGGCTCTTTATGTTTACGGATGGGGTATGAGCGGAGTCATCACCGCGCTCAAGGTTCAGCAAAAGAACAAGGACCGCGTCAACGTCTACATTGACGGGCGGTTTGCCTTTGGGCTGGCGGCGATTGAAGCGGCCCGGCTGCGGCGCGATCAGCAGCTTTCCGATGAAGAGATCGCGGCTCTGCAAGACCGCGACGAGGCGCACAAGGCTCACGAAAGCGCGCTGCGCTATCTCGATTACCGGCCGCGCAGCATAGACGAAATCCGCCGCCATTTAAAAGGCAAAGGCTTTGAGCCGGACGTGATAGACGAGGTCGTCGAGCGGCTGGCGGATGTGGGGCTGTTGGACGACCGGGCGTTTGCGCGTTACTGGCTAGAGAACCGCGCTGACTTTCGCCCGCGCGGGGAACGTGCGCTGCGTCAGGAATTGCGACTCAAAGGCGTCTCCGACGACGTCATCGCCGAGGCGCTATCGGAAGGTCACAGCGAAGACGAAGCCGCCTATCGCGCCGCAGTGGCCCAGGCACGCCGAGTCCGCACTGCTGACCCGGTCGAGTTTCGGCGCAAGATTGAAGCACACCTGGTGCGGCGCGGATTCTCTTACGACGCGGCCCGTGATGCAACAGCCCGCGTGTGGCGTGAATTGCATGATGAAGGGACGAACGATTAGAGGTCTGAGGTCGGATGTCAGAGGTTAGAGGCAAGAGCGCAGCTTGCGAACGCAGTGTATCCGACCTCCGACCTCTGATTTCAGACTTCCGATAGACGAAAGCGAGGTCTAGATGAGTATGGGACCGATTCTGCAAGTTTTACCGTTGATCATCGTCGCGCTGATCGCAGCAGCAGTGGGCGGCGCGCTAGGATACTTTTTCAAGCAATATCAGGCCGAGCAAGAAGCCAAGGCGTTGCGGCTTGAGGTGGATCACGTCATCGAGGAGGCGCAGACCAAGGCTAAGGAGATGGTGCTGACCGCCAAAGACGATGCACTCAAGCTGCGCGACGAGGTGGAAGCCGAGACCAAGCGTCGCCGCGCCGATTGGCAGCGCG
Source organism: uncultured Anaerolineae bacterium (assembly GCA_964354595.1). Classification (GTDB taxonomy): domain Bacteria; phylum Chloroflexota; class Anaerolineae; order Fen-1058; family Fen-1058; genus JBGLNJ01. The sequence goes on from CAYHAR010000101.1 coordinate 1,800, forward strand.
ACGAAGAGCGCATGGCCAAGCGGCGCGAAGAGTACGAGCAAAAGATAGACCGCCTGGAACAGCGCGAGCGCAAGATCAACCTGCGCCAGAGCGATCTGGACAAACGGATGAACAACCTGGAAAAGATCGAGCAGCAGCGCCTGGCGGAGCTGACGCGCGTGGCCGAGATGAGCCGCGACGAGGCGAAAAAACTCTTGCTGGAAGCGGTGGAAAAAGACGCTCGCGACGACATGGCGCGCAAGATCCGCCAGGTGGAGGCCGAAGCCAAAGAAGAGGCCGAAAAGCGCGCGCGCAAATTGATCACGCTGGCTGTGCAGCGCGTGGCCTCTGACCAGGTTTCGGAAATCTCGGTATCCAGCGTGGAACTGCCCAGCGACGAGATGAAGGGCCGCATCATTGGCCGGGCCGGACGCAACATCCGCGCCATCGAAAAAGCGACCGGCGTGGACATTGTGGTGGACGACACGCCGGAGGCCGTAACCATCTCTTCGTTCGATCCGGTGCGGCGCGAGGTGGCGCGCGTGGCGCTGTCCAAGCTGATCCTGGATGGGCGCATCCACCCGGCGCGTATCGAAAAACTGGTGGAAGACGCGCGCGCCGAAGTGAATCAGGTCATCAAAGAAGAGGGCGAGCGCGCGGCACTGGAAACGGGCGTGCCGGGCCTGCATCCCGAAATCCTCAAGCTGCTGGGAAGGCTAAAGTTCAGAACCAGCTACGGCCAGAACCAGCACGCGCACGCCATCGAGTCCGCACGGCTGGCGGGCATTTTGGCCGCCGAGCTTGGGGCGGACGTGAAGGCGGCCAAAATGGGTGGCTTGCTGCACGATCTGGGCAAAGCGATTGATCACGAAGTCGAGGGGACGCACGCGCAACTCGGCGCGGACATGGCCAAGCGGTACGGCGTGCCGGATAAAGTGGTCAACATCATCCGTAGCCACCACCACGAGGAAGACCAGCAATCGCTGGAAGCGATCATTGTCGAGTCCGCCGACGCCATCTCGGGCGCGCGGCCCGGCGCGCGGCGCGAATCGCTGGAGACGTACCTCAAGCGCGTCAAAGACCTGGAAGACATTGCCAATGCCTTCCAGGGCGTGTCGCAAAGCTACGCCATCCAGGCCGGGCGAGAAATCCGCATCGTCGTCAAGCCGGAGGAGATTGACGACCTGGCCTCCATTCGACTTTCCAAGGACATTGCCAAAAAGGTCGAAGAGTCCATGCAGTACCCCGGCCAGATTCGCGTCACCGTCATCCGCGAGACGCGGGCGGTAGAGTATGCCAAGTAGCGAATGGCTGATAGCAAATAGCGGATAGATGCCCGCCTTTCGCCCATATTTCAGACAATCAAAAGTCACTTGGCTTCCAAGAAGCCAAGTGGCTTTTTCAGCTATTAGCCATCTGCCATCCGCTATGGCAGGTACAACCTCGGATTCAGCAGCGAGTGATTGTAGCGAATCTCAAAGTGCACGTGCGGGCCGGACGAGTTGCCGGTCGAGCCGACCGTGCCGATCAGTTGCCCGCGCACCACACTTTGCCCGGCGAGCACGTTGAACGAGTTCAGGTGCGCGTAATACGTGGCGTAGCCGTTGGCGTGGTCAATCACGACGAGCTTGCCATAGCCCACGTCCGTCCACCCGGCAAAGCTGACAAAGCCGCCGTCGGCAGCGTACACCGGTGTCCCTGTCGCCGTGGCGATATCCAGCGCGCGGTGGCCCCACCAATACCCTTGCGTGAGTGCGCCCAACGTTGGCCATTGGAAGCGCCCGGTGCCGCGCGCGCCTTGTGGCACTGCCCCGGTGTACGAGGTGACAACCTTGGGCACGTAGGGTTTTTCGCCGCCTGCGACGATGAGCCTCATCCCCGGCTCGATGTGATTGTCCGGCGGCTGCAAGTTGTTGAACGAGACGCCCGTGATAGCCTCGACGCCGACCTTGTATTTCTTGGCGATGCTATCCAGCGTGTCGCCCTTGGCGACGGTGTGATACACGCCGTCAACGGGGATGATGACAACTTCCTGGCCGATCCGCAAATAGTCCGGCGCGTCTTCCACCGCCGAGTTCGACCACATGATCGTTTCGGGCTTGATGCTGAAAAAGATGGCAATGCCCTGTACGGTGTCGCCGGGTTCAACCGTGTACGTGATGACCGAACGGCGCAAGCGGCTGGGGATCTCTGTCAGCGGCAGCGCGATGCGCGTGATGCTGCCCTCGTCGGACGCGCGCCACAACTGACCGCCGCGCCCGGACAGAATCACCTCCGACCGAAGGCCAAGTGATGCCGCCGGAGTCGGCGTGATCTGGCTTGAGCCAGACCGGATCGCGCGCGACACCTGGCTCAGGCCAGAGGGCGCAGCCAAGGTTATGCCACTCAGCATCACCGCGCCGGCGGCCAACGCCAGCACGACCAAATGGCCCGTCAGGCGCGAGATGAGTGCGTGGGCATTATCCGTCGTGGCTTGCCAGCTCGCGCTGATGAACCAGAACATTAACCTTGCCAGGCGCTCGTCCCAATGCATTGCCGTCTCCGGCGCAGGCCGGGTTGGCTGATTCAACAAAGACATTCAATACCTATGGATTGGGGAGAACGTTACGCGGATTCGGCAGATCGCCGTTGAGGCGCGTTTCAAAGTGGAGATGGGGGCCGGTCGAGCGGCCCGAGGAGCCGACCGCTCCGACCACTGCCCCCTGGAGAATCTGTTGCCCGCAGCGAACATAGATCTGACTGAGATGCGCGTAAAGCGTCACCCAACCGTTGCCATGATCGAGCACGATCAAATTGCCATAGCCCCACGAGTTGGGGCCGGCCCACATGACGGTGCCAGCATCGGCAGCATAAACCGGATCGCCCAATTTGCCAGCCAGGTCAATGCCGCGATGCCACCAGGCGTAAGGATTGCCACTGTTCCAGTGTGAATTGGTAGGCCAGATAAACTGACCTGTGCCCAAAGGCTTGGGCGTCACTCCCAGGCATTGCCCGGCGTTACTCCAACCGTACGCTCCGGTGCCCGCCGCGGCCTTGGTAGTGCTGGGCAGTTGCCAGACGACCATCTCGCGCTTGCCGTCCGGCACAACAAGCATCTGACCCACTGGCAGGTCTGTGCCCGGCGTCAAATTATTCCACTCTGCGTTGGCAATCGCTTCGGGAGTGACTTTGTACTTTTTGGCAATGCTGTCCAGCGTATCACCCTTTTGGACAGCGTGCAACACTCCATTCAGCGGGGGCACAGCAATTTCCATTCCCACGCTCAACAAGTCTGGGTTGTCTTTTAGCTCCGAATTGGCCCATAGGATGGACTCGGGTTGCAGGTTGAACTGTTGAGCGATGCCGAACATGGTGTCGCCCGCCTGGACAGTGTAGCTGATCACGCCCTTGCGCGGGCGATAGATGTGCGGCGTCAACGGCGCGGCCAGGCGAGCCACTTGCGTCTCATCGCTCACCAATCGAGGGCCGCCGCGTGTGGTGAAGGACAGGCTCGCCGCCCGGTTGCCCGGGTCGACGGCTGGCGTGGGCGTTGGAGGAGTCGAGTTGACGCGCTCCTTGGGGGGAAGCTGCACGCCGCTCAACATCACGGCCAGAATCGCCAGCCCCGCCACCACCAAGTGCACGCCCATGCGGGCAATGATGGCTTGCGCGCCTTCGCTCGTCGCCTGCCAGGCGCGCGTCATGCCCCAAACAAAGAAACGGGTGATGGCGGATTCGAGCGAATCAGTCCACGCTTTCCGTTCGACCTCGGTGTGAGGTAAATCTAGAGTTGTCATGGGTTGGCCGTTGCCGTGGGGCTTGCCGATCACAACTCTGCCCTTTGGCACGCACTCATTATACACAACTGGCAAATAATGGTCAAGCTAACCCACATCCGATAACCGCCAGATATAGGGCATGCCGAAAGTTTACCCCCATATATAGGCATGGCCATTGCCATCCGAAAGAATCAGCGGGAAATCGGCAGGTTGGCTTTTCATAATTCGCAGGCTATGATTGCATCTCGTGCAGCGAAGCCAGGAACTCGGCGTTGGTGCGCGTGCGCTTGATCGCACCGATGAGCGATTCCATCGCATCGGAGACGTCGTCGCCCCGGCCCTGCGGCGGTGGAGCGGTCAGGCGAGAGACCATCCGCCGCATGGTCCAGACTTTGCCGAGAATGTCCGCGTCAAGAAGCATCTCTTCGCGGCGGGTGCTGGAACGCTCGATGTCAAAGGCGGGAAAGACGCGCCGCTCCTGGAGCTTGCGGTTCAGGAGCAGCTCCATGTTGCCCGTGCCTTTGAACTCTTCGTAAATCATATCGTCCATGCGCGAGCCAGTGTCCACCAGGCACGTCGCAATGATCGTCAGACTGCCGCCCTCTTCGATATTGCGCGCCGCGCCAAAAAATCGCTTGGGCGGATAGAGCGCCGCCGGGTCCAGACCGCCGGAAAGCGTCCGCCCGCTGGGAGTGACGACCAGGTTGTAGGCGCGCGAAAGGCGTGTGATCGAGTCCATCAAGATGGCGACGTGGCGGTTGCCTTCCACCAATCGCTTGGCGCGATCCAGGGCCATCTCGGCCACGCGCGTCTGGTTCTGCACAGTGTCGTCGAACGTGCTCGAGATCACCTCGGCGTCCACCGAGCGATCCATGTCGGTGACCTCTTCAGGCCGCTCGCCGATCAGGACGACCATCAAGTGAACATCAGGATAGTTGTGCGAGATCGCGTTGGCAATGTGCTTGAGCACCGTCGTCTTGCCGGCCTTGGGCGGCGAAACGATCAGACCGCGCTGTCCCCGGCCAATCGGCGCGACCATATCGAGCAAGCGCGTGGTCACGTTGTGCGAGTCGGTCTCCAGGTTATAGCGGTTGTCGGGAAAGACCGGCGTGAGCTTTTCAAAGATGGGGCGAGCTTTGGCCTGTTCCGGGTCCAGCCCATTCACGGCCTCTACGCGCAGCAGCCCAAAGTATTTTTCGTTCTCTTTGGGCGGGCGGACCTGGCCGACGACCATGTCACCCGTCCGCAGTCCAAAACGGCGGATCTGTGACTGGCTGACGTACACGTCTTCCGAGCCGGGCAGGTAATGATCGGCGCGCAAAAAACCGATGCCATCTTCGATGATATCCAGCACGCCTCCGCCGAAGGAATAGCCCTGCTGCTCGGCTTTGGCGCGCAACAGGCGCAAAATCAGGTCTTCCTTCTTGAGCCGGCTGTAGCCGGAAATCTCCATTGATTTCGCCAGCTCGCGCAGATCGGTGAGCGTCTTGGTTTCTAGTTCTGCAAAGTCCACAGGAGCCTCCACACGGCAAATACGCCCAGACCGCGCTCGTCAAAGCGAGCGGTCAGGCTTGAAAAATCACTGATAAACTCTAAGGATGCGCCACCACGTAGGCGCAGTGTAATGATTCATTTAAAGGGACACGTTATCGCAAATTAGAGGCACGGAAAAGAATAGGGGAACAACGTGGCACCAGTCCCACCGTTCACACCCGGCAGAACGATTTATATTATAACATCCTCTCTACTGCACGTCAAATGTCAATTGGACGCAACACGCGCGACCCACGTCGCATAATAGTACGCGATCACGGCCGCCCACAGCAGGCTGTCAATCCGGTCAAACATGCCTCCGTGACCGGGCACCAGTTGGCCGCTATCCTTGGCTCCCACGTGGCGCTTGATCAGCGATTCGCCCAGGTCACCCAACGGCGAAAAGAGCGCGATGAGCGCGCCAAGCGCCAGTCCATCTTGAAGAGTCAGAGCACTCGCGCTTCCCATCGCCGGGGCAACTATGCGAATCAGCGCGGCGACGGCCGCGCCGCCCAATGTGCCGAGCGCAACGCCGCCCACCCAGCCTTCCCACGTCTTGTTAGGGCTGACGCGAGACGCCAGCTTGTGTCGTCCCCACGCCTGGCCGACCAGGTACGCGCCTGAATCTGCAAGCCAGGCTGAAGAAAGCGCCAGGGTCGTCCACCACAATCCATCGCCTGGCGCAGGAGCGAACAAGAGTGCACGCGGCGATGCGAGGTTGCGCATCAATACAAAGTGCGCGCCCATCCAGCCCAGGTATAAACCACCGGCGGCGGTCCACGCCCAATCTGTCACAGCCTGGCTCCGTCCGCGTTCATAACGCGCCACAGCCCACGTCAACATGCTCAACACGGACACCGTCAGGCCAGGGCGAAGCAATCTTGCTTGGGGAAAATAAGCATCCAGCGCAAACAGCCAGATCGTGGCGATGACGAAAATCGGTGAGGGGCTATCGCCGGCTTGCTTTAACAGGCTGGCGTATTCGTAACCGGCCAGCGTCAGCGCAACCAGGACGAGTCCCAGGAACCACACGCCGCCCAGATAGGTCAGCCCCAAGACAAGCGGGATGAGGACAGCGGCGCTCAACAGACGGTAGCGTAACATGAGGATATGTGAATGGCGAGAACACAGGCGGCCCGGGCGCGGGTCGCTTGTATAGCGGCGCAGGCCGCGGCTGGCTCATCAATTCGAGATGCTCACCTGCTCGGTCGTTCTTCCAAAGCGGCGCTCACGCCGGGCGTAATCTTCCAGCGCCTTGCGCAATTCTTCCTTGTCAAAATCCGGCCACAAGACAGGCGTAAAGTAATATTCAGAGTACGCGCCTTGCCAGAGCATAAAGTTGCTGATGCGGCACTCGTTTCCGGTGCGGATGATCATGTCCGGGTCCGGCAGCCCGGCGGTGTAGAGGTAGCTCGTCACCCGCTCCTCGTCAATATCTTCCGGGCGGAGTCCATCGGCAATCATGCGCTTGATCGCGTCCAAAAGCTCGGCTTTGCCACCATAGTTGAAAGCAACGTTCAGGATGAGGCGATCATTGTTCTGGGTCAACTCTGTGGCGCGGCGCACTTTGGCTTGCAAGGGGCGGGAAATACCTTCCAGCCGCCCGACGTGGCGCAGCCGCACACCGTTCTTGTGCAGCTCACTCAACTCGCGGTCAATGACCTGTTCGACAATGTCCATCAGCCCGCGCACTTCTTCTTGGGGGCGACGCCAGTTCTCGGTCGAAAACGCCCAGATGGTCAAAATCTTGACGCCGAACTCGACGCAGGCGGTGAGGATGCGGCGCAGGTTTTCCGTGCCCGCGCGATGACCCGCCAGGCGCGGCAAGCCGCGCGCTCTGGCCCAGCGGCCATTGCCATCCATGATGATGGCGATGTGGGTGGGGATACGACTCAACGTCTGAGGTGATGACATGCCACGAGGAGACGGCCGATGCTCAGACCTCGGCGATCTCTTTCTCCTTGCGCGCGCCGGACTCGTCCACCTTCTTGACGTAGCGGTCGGTCAGTTCTTGCAGATTGTCCCGGCCACGGTCGGCTTCGTCTTCGGACACCAGCTTGTCCTTTTCAAAATCCTTCAAGTCGTTCATCGCCTCGCGGCGAATGTTGCGGATGGACACGCGCGCTTCTTCCAGCCGCCTGTGAACGACCTTGATCAGCTCGACGCGGCGCTCTTGCGTCAGCCGCGGGATGACCAGGCGGATGAGCTTGCCGTCGTTGTTGGGCGTCAATCCCAGCTCGCTGGCAAGGATCGCCCGCTCGATGTCTTTGAGTGAGGCCGGGTCGTAAGGTCGAATGGTGAGCAATTGCGGCTCCGGCGCCGAGATGATCGCCAGTTGCTCGAGCGGCGTGGCGACGCCATAGTAATCCACCATCACCCGCTCGACCAGCGCGGGCGAAGCGCGACCCGTGCGAATCGTTCGCAGGTCGGCGTCCAGCGCCTCGATGGCCTTTTTCATCTTGTCTTCGGTTTCGTGGAGAAGGTCTTTAATCATGGGCAAATCTCCATTGAAAGGCGAGGCCAGCCTCGCCTTTACCGAGAGATCACTGTGCCGATGGATTCGCCCATGGCCGCCCGCTCCAGGCTATTGGGCTGCCACAGGTCAATCACGACGATGGGCATGTCGTTGTCCATGCACAGTGAGATGGCGGTGCTATCCAGCACACCCACACGCATGTTGAGCGCCTCGATGTAGGTCAGATGCTCAAAGCGTTTCGCGTCGGGGGTGGTGCGCGGGTCGGCCGAGTAGACGCCGTCTACCTTGGTCGCTTTGATGAGCACGTCGGCGCCGACTTCCATCGAGCGCAGCGCCGCCGCCGTGTCGGTCGTAAAGTAGGGATTGCCCGTGCCCGCGCCAATGATGACGATGCGGCCTTTTTCCAAATGGCGAATAGCGCGCAGCCGGATGAACGGCTCGGCAATCGCGCGCATCTCGACCGCAGTCTGCACGCGGGTGCCCATGCCCTGTCGCTCGAGCGCGTCTTGCAGCGCCAGCGCGTTCATCACCGTGGCGATCATGCCCATGTGGTCGGCGGTGGCGCGCTCCATCCCGTGCGCCAGCCCGTCCTTGCCGCGCCACAAGTTGCCCGCGCCCAACACCAGCGCGATCTCGATGTCGTGGTTCCTGACCGCCTTGATTTTGGCCGCCACTTCTTCGGCCATGTGCGGGCTGATGCCAAAGCCTCCCTGTCCGGCCAGCGCCTCACCGCCCAGCTTGATCAACACACGTCTGTATTTCGGTACGGCCATGCGATTCACTCCGCAATCAGAGGTCAGAAGTCGGAAGTCAGAGGTTGGAGAGCGAGCCTTGCGAAGATTGATTCCTACGCCACCGACATCCGAAATCCGATCTCTGAACTCTGGTACATAGGTTACACCAAAACCGGGTGATTGTCCAA
>CAYHAR010000101.1:10567-13736 GCA_964354595.1 uncultured Anaerolineae bacterium
ATCCGATCTCTGAACTCTGGTACATAGGTTACACCAAAACCGGGTGATTGTCCAATCGTCAATCACCCGGTCGGTCTTGTTAATGGCGTCAATCCTCGCCCAGCTCGTAGCGGACGAACCGCCGCACGACGACGTTTTCGCCCATCTTGACGATGGCGTTCGTCACCAGGTCACCCACCTTGACCTTGTCGTCTTTGACGAACGGCTGACGAAGCAAGCACACCTCATCAAAATACTTGTCCAGCTTGCCTTGCACGATCCGGTCGAGGATGTTCGCCGGTTTGCCGGTGGCGGCAGCTTCGGCGTGGAACGTCGCGCGCTGAGCCTCCAGCGCCTCAGCCGGAATGTCTTCCGGCCGCGCGTAGCGTGGATTGGCAAATGCGATATGCAACGCCAGGTCGTGGACGAGCGCCTTGAAATCTTCAGTGTCCGCCACAAAGTCGCTTTCGCAGTTGACTTCCAAGAGCACGCCGACGCGATTGCCAGGATGCCCGTAAACCTCAATGCGACCATCTTTGACTTCCCGTTCGGCCTTCTTGGCTGCTTTCGCCAGTCCCTTCTCCTTGAGGAGTGCGACGGCCCTTTCCATATCACCCTTGGTCTCTTCAAGCGTCTTGCGACATTCGAGCACGCCTGCGCCGGTTGCTTCGCGCAGTTCTTTGACTAGAGTTGCCGAGATTTCCATTCCATGTCCTCACTTTTTCGATGTAAAGGCAACGTTGTCGTCCTGAGCGGAGCGAAGGACCTCAATCTGCAGAGATTCTTCGCGCCTGCCCTGAGCAAAGCCGAAGGGTCGCTCAGAATGACAGGATTGCGATCTATGCTTCCTCGCCCGATTCCCCGCCTTCGATCTCGTCGGACATTTCGTCCTCAAAGGCAAGCTCGCCGCTGCGAATCTTGGCCAGCGTGGCCGCGCCCAGGTATTTCTCTTCGGCCTCGGGCGCGCCTTCTCCAGCCGGCAGCGTCTCTTTGCGCATCGCCGCGCCTTCCAACGCCGCATCGGCCATCTTGGTCACGATCAGCTTGATGGCGCGGATCGCGTCGTCGTTGGACGGGATGACATAGTCCACCGGGTCGGGATCGCAATTGGTGTCCACCATTGCAATGACGGGGATGTTGAGCGTGTTCGCTTCGCGCAACGCCGTCGCCTCGTGGCGCACGTCCACCACGAACAACGCGCCCGGCAGTCGCTTCATCTCCTTGATGCCGCCCAACCGCAGGTTGAGCTTTGCGATCTCGCGCGTGAGCATCAGGGCTTCTTTTTTAATCAGCCGGTCAAGCTCTCCCCGGTCGCGGCGAGCTTCGAGCGTGGCGAGCGTGTCAATCCGCTGGCGGATGGTGCGCCAGTTCGTCAGCGTGCCGCCCAACCAGCGATGCGTGATGTACGGCTGGCTGGCGCGCTGCGCTTGCAGAGTGATCGCTTCTTGCGCCTGGCGCTTGGTGCCGACGAACAGCACCGGCTCGCCGCGCGCGACCGTATCGCGCACCAGGGCGTACGCTGTCTCGATGGACGCCATCGTCTGCTGCAAGTCAATGATGTGAATACCGTTGCGCTCGGTAAAGATGAACGGCTTCATCTTGGGGTTCCAGCGGCGGGTGCGGTGACCAAAGTGGACGCCCGTTTCCAACAGGGTTTTCATCTGTATGACAGCCATTGAGGATGCCTCCTTTTGCGTTTTTACGCGTCCGCTCCGTTCAAGATCTGAGAGCCGGGCATTCCCCCGTGTGGGGCGGCTGTCTGCCCGGCACGCCTCAGATGATCCCGAAGCGTGCGAGATAATGTGCCCTTGCGGGCCGGAACGATTCTACCACAATCGCTCAATTCGTCAAAGGCAGAGACGACCCGCGGGTCGTCTCTACCCCCACAGGCCCAACAAGATGCCGCTCAACAATCGCAAGCCCGCGCCGATCCACAGCGCCTCTCGCAGCCCCAGCGCATCACCCAACGCTGGGCCGATGAGTGAGCCGCCCAGCATCCCCAGGTTCAGCGCCAGGTTGTGCAGCGCCATGTGAGCGGGCAAGTCGTCCGGCGGCACGCGTTCCATCAGCCGGTTGACCAGCCCGGCGCTGGCCAATGCCCACGCCACTCCGCCGATCAGTGACGCGACCCAGAACAAGGCGGCATCTTGAGCCAACCCGATGAACAAGGGATACGACCCATAGAATAGCGCGCCCAATATCAGCACGCGGCGATGCCCCGAGCGCGCGCTGATCGGTCCCACGATCATCGAAGCCAAAAGCATAGAGATGTAGAACAGAGCGTTGCCCAGACTGATCTCTCCATCCGAAAGGCGCAACTCTCGCACCCAGACCAGCGGAAAGATGGGAAGGGGGACCTGCTGAAACGTGTAGAACAAAAGATAGACCGCCAGCAACGGCCCGAACGGGCCGCGCAAAAGGTCCAGCCGCAGCAAGGGTTTGTCCCTTTCCGATTTCCTCGCCGGCGGAGAAAGCACGAGGGAGGCGCGGATGCGACTCAAGTAATAACTGCTCAGCGCCGCTCCGATCACGCCCACGCCGAACACGACCTGGTAATTCAGTGGAAAGGGAATCCGGTCCAGCAACTGCCCACACAACAACGAAGTGGCAATGATGCTGAGAGCCAACAGCGCATTCCGCCGCCCCACCACGTGGCCGCGCCACTCGGGCGGGACGATCTTGGCGAACATGGCGTTGAAGGAAATCGCCAGCAGCGTGCCCGGCACAGACATGAGCAAGATGATCAGCTCTAACGCCCAGACCGATCCGGAGGCCGACAGCACCCACGGCAAGACGATCAGGGGCAGATAGCCCACGCGCTGCCAGACCGAGCTGAGGAACGTCGCGCGGATGAGCGAGCGCCGCTCCAGCCAGCGAGCGGCGGGCAACGAAATGAGCAGGTTGGTCACCGCCGGCCCGGCGGTCAGCAGGCCGATCTGGAAGCTCGTCGCGCCAAGACGTGTTGCGTACACGTTGAGAAACGCCACGGTGCTGCCGGCCAGCACACCGTACCAGAAAATGTCCCCGTACAAGTAGCCAAAGTTGGAGCGCAAGCGCGGAGATGGAGCGGAGGAAGAAGGTGTGTCCATATACGCAAGGCAAGTCTACTGCTGTTTTGGGGTGACTGCTCGGCCCTTGATTGCGAGGCGCGTTTTTTGCCCAGCCATCTCCATGATCGGCCTGCATTCAT
>CAYHAR010000102.1:0-13626 GCA_964354595.1 uncultured Anaerolineae bacterium
GGCGCGCTCATCGCCGACTGGCGCGAGCAATCCAGCTTTGCCGAGATGTGGCTGCAACTGGAAGAGGGCGCTTCGGCAACACAGTTTGTAGACCATTCTGGCAGCCTGCCGCTGCGCAACGCCTCTTGCGCCGGCGTCACCTGCCCCAACAGTGGAGTCCCCAGCTACCTGGGCAATGGCGTGCAGTTCGACAGCTGGGACGATCACCTGGTCGTTAACGACACGCCCGGCTTTGACTTTGGCACGGGCGGGCTGGCGATTGCGATGTGGGTCAACAAGACCAACAGCGGGCGCGGCAGTCTATTGAGCTGGCGGAACGCCCAGGGCGATGACTTTGATGTTTACGTTGACAACACGACGCTCAAGGTTGACGTGAGCGTAGACTGGGCTGGTGTGCCTGTTGTCTCCAACGGCGGCTCGGTCGGATTGAATGACTGGCATCACGTGGCCGTCGTCCGCGACGGCGCCGGCAACTGGACCACCTACGTGGACGGGGTGCCGGGCGGCTCTGGCTCAAGCGCCGCCGACCTGAACAGGATTGACCCCGGCACACCCATCTGGCTTGGCGCGGACTTGGGCGGCTCGATGGACGAGGTGTACATCTTTAGGCGCATGCTGACGCCGGAAGAAGTGGCCGCTCTCTACGGCAAGCCCGTCCTGCGGCTGCAAATGGAAAGCTCGGGGAGCGTTTTCGCCGATTCGTCCGGCTTTAACAACAATGCCAGTTGCTCGAACTGCCCTTCTTCTGAGAGCGGGGTTTCGGGCAATGCGGCCAAGTTCGATGGATCCAACTACCTGTCCATCAATTCCAGCCCCAGCCTGAACCTGAGCAACGGCAAGTTTACCATCGCGGCGTGGGTCTACCCCGAGAACAGGGGTGATGGTTCGTACGACAATCACGTGCAAGGCATCTGGGGAAGATACGATGGACTTGCGGATACCGGTATTGGAGGAGATGCCGCATCCTCTTATCCTACGCTGTTCAGGATGGGCAACACGCTTCGATTCGGGTTTGGCAATGGGAGCCGATGGGTCTCGCCAATTGATACAGGGGATGTGTTGACGCCCAATGCATGGAACCACGTGGTCGTCACTTATGATGCCAACGAAGTGATCATCTATGTCAACAATGTGCGTGTGGCAAGTCAGAATCTGGGCGGCGCACGACCTGCCCAGACCCAGAACTTGTACGTGGGCCGCGCCAGCAACCGCGCCAGCTTTTATCTCGACCGCATCTATGTCAATGAGGAGGGGGATTACGACAATGATGCCGAGGTCCGTGTTTGGGCGTGTGGATCGAGCGTCTTTTACAACGACGACATTGACACCGGCGAGACGCACCCTATCAATTACAGTGGAAGCTTTTCCGAAAGCTGTCCCGTTGAAGTGATTGAAGAAGACAACCCCCCTCATACGGATCACGATCTCGTCATCCAGCGCGATTTTTCGACCAACCACCCGACCGGCCTTTTTGAAAAGTATGGAGGCAATCACGGCGCCGGGGACGAGCCATATACTGGGCTCACACTGTATGGAAGGCTTACTAACCCCTCCATCCCCTTCCGCGGCCGGCTGGATGAGCTGACCATCTACAAGCGCCCACTCGACGCCGCCGAGGTCAACGAGCTGTACTTGTCGGCGTTCACGGCGCTGCGCCTGCCGCTGGACGACGCGCCCGGGACCAAGAGCCTGGAAAACTCGGTGGACTTGAGCAGGCAGAGCAACGCCTCTTGCGCCGGCCTGGCCTGCCCCACCACGGGCGTCAGCGGGCGCATGAACCAGGCCGCGCTCTTTGATGGCGTAGACGATGCGCTCAATACGTCGCTTGTGCTGGACCAATCGAGCATCTCTAAAGGCGCGACGCTGATGGCCTGGGTGTATCCCGGCAGCACAAGCGGCGGGCAACACCAAGTGCTCGGCAGCGACAACGGCGGCTATGATTGGTCGCTGCTGCGCAATGGCAACGTCTGGGCCGTATTCGATGGGTCGAGCAGCGCCAACTCCAGCGCGAGCGTGGACGTGAACCGCTGGCAGCACATCGCGGCGGTCTTTAGACCCGGGCAGGGAGTCCGGTTCTACAAGAACGGGAGTCCAGTCGGCAATTTTGGCTCTACCGGCTACGACAGCAGCACCAGCCCGATCATGGTTGGGCGCAACCCCACCGGAGGCGGATACTTGGACGGCCGCATAGATGACGTGCGCATCTTTAACACCGCGTTGAGCGACGCCGATGTGCTAAATATGTTCAAGGCCGCGCCCGTGTTCCAGATGCACCTGGACGACCCGCTCGGCGCGACCACGCTCACCGACGATTCCGGCAACAACAATAACGGCGCGTGCAGCGGAAACGCTTGCCCCAAGGTCGGCGAAGCCATCAAGGGCCAGGTGGGCACGGCGGCCGAGTTTGACGGCCTGAACGATTCAATCTCTGTTCCCGATGCTTCCCTCCTCGACCTGAGCCAGTTTACTATCGGCGCGTGGGTCATGCCTACCGTCATCACGGCCGGCCAGCAGGCGCTGCTGGACAAGGGCGGCAATTATGGGCTGTTCATCAGCCCGAACAGCATGACGGCGACGCTGTCCTTCCAGGCCCCCTGCGGCTCGGCGCGAACCGTCGCCGGCAAAGCGAGCCTGATGCAGAACCAGTGGAATCACGTCATGGCGACCTATGACGGGACGACGGCCCGGCTGTACCTCAACGGTTACGAGCAAGGCCGCCAAGCTGCCAGCGGCTCGGCGTGCGCGAATGCTCAACCGCTGCGCATCGGCAGCGGTCTGGCGGGCCGGCTGGACGAAGTGACGCTGTATGATCATGCCCTATCCGAGTTTGAGGTGCGCGACATTTTCCTCTATCAGGGCAAGTGGGTCGAAGAGCGCCGCAGCCAGAATATTCTGGTGGACAACGATATCCCCTTCTCCACGCTGCGCTCGTATACCCCGACGTTGCCTTACCGGGCGAACCGTGAAGAGGTGATGCACGTCGAGGCGCACGATCAGACCTCCGCCGTGGCAATGGCCGAGTTGGGCGTCTGGAAGGACGGCCAGCCCGGCTATACGTGGACGCTCGCGCCGCTCTGCCTGGATGCTTCGGGCGGCACGGCCTGGTGCCCCACCTTTACTCCCACGGGCGAAGGGCGCTACCTGCTCCAAACCCGCGCCACCGACATTGTCTCGCACACCGAGACGCCCACAGTCACTTATCCCATCTACGTGGACGGCACACCGCCGCAAGTAGGCTTTGATTTTGCTGCATGGAGCGAGATTTCCGCAACGCTGCATCCCAGCCGCCGGAACACGTGGATCGTCCACCTGGGCGGGACGGTTGCCGACCCGGTTCTCCCTGGCGGCTACCCGGGCAGCGGTGTGCTGTCGGACTCGGTGCGAGTGGCGTTATCGAGTGCGGTATTTCCCGATCCGCCCGCCAGGCCCGGCGAGCAGGTCGCGATCGTGAGCGCCAACCGGTGGGCCGTGGACTATCAGATCTTTGACGCGCAGCCCAGCAAGTGGTACACCGTTACCGTCCAGGCCAGGGATAGGATAGGCAACCAGTCCACCACGGAGCGGGTTGTCGGCGTGGATGCCGCCGCGCCCGTCACGAACCTGGAGGTCGGCGCCCCGGCCATGCTGACCAGCACGACGCAACTGCGAGGCGATGCGACTGACTTGCCCGTCTCGGTCGTGGTGACGTGGACGACAAGCAGCGCCGTAGGTGAAACAGGATTGGCCATCACGTGCGGGGGAGTGACGCGCTTTACGGCTGTTTACACTCAGCCGGTGAGCGGCGAATGGAGCGACCTGACAAACTATGGAAGTGGCTGCCAGATAGGCATCACGAACACCACGGGCTTTAACATGGTCACGGGCACCGCGCGGGTCTGTGACAGACCGGCGCTGAGTTGGTACCCCAGCCCCGGCTACAGCGCGACGCTGAGCTTGAACACCATGTTGCCCGCCTGCCGGCAGTCCTGGACGCCGCGGAGCACCACGTGCCAGGTGCAAACGGAATTTGTCCCCAACGCGCCCGGCTCGCCTTACTATAACGAACGCCCGCCGGCCGGCACGGCGCTCTATGTGCCGTTCCAAGATCAGCCGGATATCAACGGCGCATTGCGCTTCCAAGACTTGAGCGCGCAACGCCTGGCCGGTGATTGCCAGGACGCCAATTGTCCCTTTGCCGGAGCGACGGGTCACATCGGCGGCGCCGCGCTCTTTGACGGCCAGGATGATTCCGTGCGCTTTGGTAACCTGGGCGCGTTCACCACGACGACCGTCTCGGCCTGGGCCCAGCGCACGGGCGCAACCAGCGCGCGCGAGACCCTCGTTTCTTACAAGGAAGGCGGCAACTGCGGCGCGGCGCTCTCACTCAACGAGGACGGGCGCAGCCAGTACCCCCGGTTCGCCGTCAACGTGGGCGGCGTGTGGCAGTCCGCGCAAGCTTCCCAGCCGATCCCGCTCGACACGTGGGTGCACCTGGCCGGCACGTATGACGGGCAGACCATCCGGCTCTATCGCGATGGGCAGTTGGCGGCCAGCACTCCCGCTCCTGGCGCGATGCAGCAATGCAACGGCCCGACCACCCTCGGCAGCCACACGTCGCAAGCCATGCACTTTTTCCCCGGCCTGATGGACGAGGTGCGCATCCTGGACCACGCGCTCTCGGCGCCCGAGATCGAGGCGCTTTACCGGGGCAGCGGGCCGATGCTGGTGTTGCCGTTCGACGAGGCGTGGACGGTGGGCGGCGCGGCGTTGGCCGATGTATCCGGCTGGAAGCGCCAGGTGGTGCTGAACACCGGCGCAGGCGACGTGGTCAACAAGGCCGCGCCCGGCGCGGTCGGCCCGCGCGCGCTGGAATTCGACGGCGTGGATGATTACGCCCAGGTCAGTGGGATCAGCCTGTCGAATGCCTCCTTCACGGCAGCGTTTTGGGCCAGGCGAGACACGGTTGGCCGATACCATATGGCGATCGGGCAGGGCACTAACTTGCAATATCAAGGTTTGCACGTGGGATTCCGTAACGACAACCGATTTACGTGCGCCTTTTATCAATATGACCTCAGTACGACGCAGACTTGGACAGATACCAGTTGGCATCACTGGGCCTGCACCTATGACGTCCATAGTGGAACCCGAACCCTCTATCGGGACGGAGCCCAAGTCGCACAGGATACGGCTTCGATACCCTTCCAAGGGATTGGCTCTCTACAAATCGGCAAGATAAGTTGGGGGAACTATTTTGATGGCGCGTTGGACGATGTGCGCATCTATCCGCGCCCGCTTGATCCGCTTGAGGTGCAGGCGCTCTACCAGAGCGGCTGGCAGACAGTCACACTCCCCTACCCCGGCAATGGGGTGTTATGGGACGCGCTGCCCCCGAGCGGCGTGGAAGGTCCCTACCGGCTTGACCTGCGCGGTCAGGACTGTTGGGGTCTGGTGGACTATTCTCCTCGCAGCCAGGGCGCCTGGCGTGGCGAGGTGGACACGCTGGCCCCGCGCGTCGTGCTCACCCGCACCACGGTCAACGGCAAGCTCCGATACACCGCCACTGCACAAGACTATAATCTGATCGAGCCGGGCTTTTCCTCTCCGTGCGGCGCGGGCGTTTTCACGACGCGCGAGCCGTTTGAATCGCCCTGGTACGTGGCGCTCTCCGGGCAAACACAAAACGGCAACGAGCGGCTCTATCGCCTGATAGCCACTTGCGACCTCGCTTCGATTCCTTCGCTGTCCGAAGCCGGCGCGCACAACACGCCCGGCCTGGCTCAGGGCGTTGTCGTCTCTGGGACGTACGCCTACGTGGCTGATGGGCATGGCGGCTTGCGAGTGGTGGATGTCTCTAATCCGCAGCGACCGCGCTCTGTGGGCGTCTACCCAACCTCCGGGCTGGCGCTGGACGTTGCCGTCTCTGGACGCTATGCCTATGTAGTGGTTGATGATCCGGCGGGAGATCGGGTGGAGGCAGTGGATATTTCGACTCCTAGCCTGCCGCAGTATGCTGGCTCTTTTATCACCGCGTCGCTGCAGCTCGACCGGGGGATTGTCATTGGTGGAGATAATGGCCTCGTTCACGTGCCAGCCAGCATCTCTGGGGCGTGGGGAGTGCTGATCCTTACCGCGATTTCCACACCGGTACAAGTGTATCACCTTCTGACGGCAGGACAGCCGCGCGGCCTGGCTGCTTCCGGCAACCTGGTTTACGTGACCGAAGACAGCGGCAACACACTTCATATCTTCCAAATGTCTCCCACTACGATAGAGTTGGGCAACTATGCGCTTCCGGCCAGAGGCTGGGACGTCGCTGTTTCTGGAGCATATGCTTACGTGGCCGACGACACGGCCGGCCTGCAGATCGTCAATGTCTCCAATCCGATGACGCCCACTCTGGAGGGTTCCTTCAACACGCCAGGACTGGCTCGTGGCGTCGCCATTTCTGGGACCCACATCCTCGTGGCAGATGGCGTTCGCGGTTTGCAAATGATAGACGTTTCGATCCCCAGCTTTCCACAGTCGGTTGGCGCTCTGGATACGCCAGGTCATGCTGTGGATGTGGCCCAGGCGGGAGGCTATGCCTACGTGGCCGACGAGAGCACGGGCCTGCGTGTCGTAACCTTGCTCCCCGGCCCCGCCGAGCGCGTGACGGCTTGCGACTCGGTCGGCAATTGTTCCATCGAGGCCGTCACGCTGCCCGGGCCTCCAGAGAGCGCCCGAGTGTCCATCCTGAACGTCCCGCCCGTGATGGATAGCCACACTGCCTTCGCCATCCAGGGCGAGGCCGTGGCGCTCATTTCTTTCTTGCAGGCCTTGACGGTCTCTGTGGATGGCGGAGTCCTCTACACGAACAACTGGGCCAACGGCGCTCTCACCCAAACCGCCTGGTCCACGCCCGCCTGGACCCCGACCGAAGGGCCGCACCAGGTTCAGGCGACCGTGACGACATGGAGTGGCGGCGCGGCCAATGACGTTGCTGACATTAACGTGGATACACTCCCGCCGACGATTAGTATCCTCTCAACCGTGCTTACCACCACGCACTATCACCCACCTCAGACGCTCGACTTGACCGGCCGGGTCACCGATACCGGCAGCCTGCCGGGCGTTGAATGGCGAGTCGGGGGAGGCGCGTGGCAGCCGACCTCGGTCGTGAGCAACACGTGGTCCGGCGGATGGCGCCTGGGCGGCACGCCCGATGGGGTGACCTACACCGTCACGGCGCAAGCGACGGACGTGGCCGGACACACGACTCTGGTAACGCAGACCGTTCTGGTGGACCTTGTGCCGCCCACGCCCGTGACGCTCACGTTGCGCAGTAGCAGCGGCATCCTCGCGCCTGGCGCGACCGTGCGCGAGCCTTCGCCCACTTTGACTGTCACGTGGACGGCCAGCAGCGATGGCAGCGGGCTGGCGGGGTATCTGGCGCAATGGACGGCCCAGGCGACGACGACGCTGAGCACGACTGTCACCGCCTATGGCCCGGCCGCGGGCAGCGACCCGTACACAGCCGGCGACGGGCAAAAGGTGTTGGCGCAGCTCACCAGCCAGGATATCTATGGCCTCCAGCGCACGCAGAGCATCGGCCCGGTTTATGCCGATAGTCCCCTGACGCCGGACTTTTTGGACCTCTTTGGTCTCAGAGACCCGCAAGGCGTGTACCGTGGCTGGATGGACAGCGGGTGCAGCCAGGTGGGTGTAGCCCGGCGAGTCAGTCGGAACGCGCCCGCCAAGTCCACGCTGAGCGCCGAGCAGAAATTGTATGCCACGTGGAACTCGGAAGCGCTGCGCCTGACGTGGACAGGCGCAAACTGGAACACCGACGGCGACCTGTTCATCTACTTGGACCTCAGACCCGGTGGCGCGATCACAGCCTACAATCCATACAGCGCCACCGCCGCGAGCACCGTCATCTACCTGCCGGGCGTCACGCCGACCTCGACCGTCAACGCGATGGCGGCCGATTACCTGGTGTGGGTGCGCGATGCGCAGACGGCGACGCTCTTGCGCTGGGATGGAAGCGGCTGGACACCTGAGAGTAACCTCGCGCAGAACGCTCAGTACCAGTTCATCGCGGCGCTCAACAGCGGGCAGACCGATCTGTACCTGCCGTTCGGCTTGCTCGGAATCAGCAATCCCACTTCGACCGCGCTGGACATGATTGCCCTGGCCAGCGAAGAGAAGGCGTTGAGCCTCTGGGCGGCGATGCCTGGCGCCAATCCGGTCAACAGCCCCCGTGTGGGCGGAGCAGTGAGCAGCGCCGCACAGGCGTTTGCGCTCGCCTACCGCTATCACTGGGCGAGCCTTGCGTCCAGTGTCTGCCCGAACGGGAGACTAACGCCCGGCGCGCCGCAATACACCGACAGCGACCTGCACGCCAGCCTATCGGTCGAGCCGGCGGGCGCGATACGCAGCATGGATGCCGCTCAACTCTGGCGGTGGCAATCGCTTGGCAGCGACCCGGGCAGCGTCAACTGGCTGCTGGGCATGGCCGAGTCCGGCGCGCTGTTGGGCGATGGGCTAGGTGTCACTTTTACACTCCGCGTGCAAAACTGGGGCACGTTCACGGCGACCGGTGCACTGGGGGACGTTTCGTCCTATCATGCGCTGCGGCTGCCATCCGGCACGCACCTTCCCGCCGAGCTCCGCGACCACTTGGTGGTGAGCCTGGGCGATATCGGCCCCGGCGCAGAAATCAGCCAAACGTTCGCTGGCACGATTGACCGGCTGACAGCAGCGCAATACTATGCCATCTGCACAGCGAGCCGTCCAGATTATGCCTGCACCGACTATGTGCAGCGGGCGACGCTAGAGGTGCGCCTGTATGACAGTATGCACGATACCTCTACCCCGCCGCTTGAGTGGCTTTGGAGCAGGCACTTGGCCGATATTCAGCCGCCCGAGTTCATGGGCGTGCAGCAGCCCGAGTACGTCATCCCGGCGCGGAGCAACGTGCTGGTCGGTTACGCCTATGATGCCTCGGCGGTGCCGACGGTCACGCTGGCGATTACTGGCCCCTCGGGCCTGCCTGGCCAGCTTGTCTGCCCGGATGTCACGCCGACCGATGGGCGGTGGACGTGCGCGTGGGATACGACCGGCGCGCAAGATGGCGACACCTACGACGCGAGTGTTCAAGCGACCGATCTGTTCGGACAGGCCAGCGCATGGAGCAAGGCGCGGTCGTTCGTCGTGGACGCCCAGCCGCCCACCGTCACGCTCGACCTGGCGGCAAGCCACCTGGATGTGAGCAACGTAATGGGTGGGAGTGACTATCCGCTGTTCGGACAGATCGCCGACAACCGCGGGCTGGGCCGCGCAGACGTGTGCGTGGATGGCCGGTGCGCCCCGGCGCAGTTGTGGCTGGCCGGCGGCGACACGACCCACGTATACGAGGACAAACCGGCTGCGCCCATCGCCATCAACAGCAGCACGGCGTGCAGCAGTCCTGTCGTACGCACCTTTAGTGTAACGGACAGCTTTGTCATCGGCGACGTGAGCATGGGCGTGGACATCGAGCATCCGCGCCGCGACGACAACCAGGCCGAACTGGTCTCGCCCTCTGGCACGCGCGTCCGGCTGCTCTACCACAGCGGCATCACCGGCACGTACCGGTCCGACTATGACGTGTCCCTGAGCGACGCGGCCTCCAGCGCCTACTCGGCTGGAAGCGGCGACGACCCGGCGGCGGCCTACTATGATCGCGAGACGCGGCCGTTCAAGCCGCTGCAAGCCTTTTACGGCGAAAATTCGGTCGGCGACTGGACACTCTCTGTCTGCGATCTGATCCCGTCAACCGGCGATGGGCTGTATCACCGCAGCCGGTTGATGCTTCAGCCGCGCGATACCGCTGCCTCCTCAGGCGACTGGACGTTCATGGTGCGCAACGGCAAGCCGATGGACTGGGTCACGCAAACCGTTTCCATCTATGGCGAGGACAAGGTCGGTAACCGCACGGCCAGCCCGTTGACCTTTGAGGTCATCGTGGATAACGTGCCGCCGGTCATCACGACGACCCGGTTTGCTCGCTCGTTTGGACTATCCCTCACGGTAGCGGCGCTGGCGGGAATCGTCAGCGACGGTGGGCAAGTGGGCGGCGTGTTTATCACCGTCCAGTCACCCGAGGGCGTCTATCGAGAGGCGGCCGTGTTGGACGGAAACGCCTGGAGCTATGACCTGCACCCGGTATCAGTCGGGATCTATCGCCTGTGGGTCACAGCGGTTGACTTGGCGGGCAACGTTGCCACGACCGTGCCTTTCGAGGTAGAGATCAGGTCGGTCACGCGGACCTATCTGCCGATCGTGATGCGAAATCACGCATCTGCCCCAGACCTGATCGTGGAGAACGTCATCGCCACCCCCAGCAACGTTCAGGTGGTGATCATGAACCGGGGCAATGCCCCCGTCGAAGACGAGTTCTGGGTAGATGCTTATATCGCCCCCCACACGGAACCCACTCGAGTCAACCAAAGTTGGGATCAACTGGGCAACCAGGGACTGGTGTGGGGCGTCACTGCCGATCTGCTGCCGGCGCTCGTGCCGGGTGGCACGCTGACGCTCACCGTAGGCGATGCGCACTACTGGCCGAACCTCAGCCAAGTCTCTTGGCCGCTTGCAATAGGCACGCCCGTCTACGCCCAGGTGGATTCGATCAACCTCGACACGACCTATGGCGCTGTGTTAGAAAGCCACGAAATGATTGGTGAGGACTATAACAACATCAAGATGGAAGTGGTGAGTGTGACAACTGCTGTGAGTGGAGCGCCGGAGGCGTTGCAGTCTGCCCCAGCCAGTCGCAATCCCTCGTCTGGCAGACTCCCGCGCAGACCGTAATGCTGACCAGAACGTCTAGTTGCCGGAGTGCAGCACGAGGGAAGGATCATGCAGTACGCCGGCAGACAAGGAGATAGGCCAAGATGATCCGCGAATATCGTGTGCGCCCACGCGGCAGCCTTGCGCTCATCGTGAGTGTCGTCATCACGCTGTTGCTGGTGGTGCTGCTGATCCTGCCAATACAGGTCGCACAGGCCAAGCTACCACCCCGACCCACGCCTAAGGAAGAGTCGGGATTCGATGCGAGCGGAGCGCCCATCGAGCTGCGTGTGCGCTTCAGTCAGGTGGAACAGGCTCGCCGTTGGCAAGAACTCTGGACGGTCGTCCAATGGCAAGACACATCCGGCAACTGGCACGATGTCGAAGGATGGAAGGGCACGCTCGACGAGATGGTGAATGGTGAGGGCCGCAAGGTGTGGTGGGTATTCCGGGCCGATCTGGGCAAGGGGCCATTCCGGTGGGCAGTCTACCGGAGGCCGTCTGGCGGGCTGCTCGCTCAAACCGAGGTGTTTAGTCTGCCAAGCGCTGATGGCCAGGCAGTGTGGATTACCGTGACTCTCAAGCCCTAGCAGCCTGTCGGAGAGCCCCCGTAGCATAGGGCCTTGTGCCCGTCGCCCACGAGGGGCTAAGCTACCTCTCCGACAGTCTCCTAGTCATTGGTAGATCCTGACGTTGCAGCGCTGGTGCCGCACCAATTTTCCTGAGGCCTTTTTCAGTCAAGCAGCTTTGGTGTTAGCCTCCGCCGCCCGGCGCGCAGCCCCAGCTTGCACGCCATGTTCGAGCCTTCCTTGCGCAAGTCGTGCCCCAAGAGCACGCGCTCCAGGTTGGCGGGCAGGTGACGAATGCGCCGGCCGGTCGCATGAAAGATCGCGTTCAGGATCGCCGGCGCGGTCGGCACCATGCCCGGCTCGCCAATGTTTTTCGCACCAAAAGGCCCCGGCGCGAACGGTTTCTCCACAAAGCTGCCGACGATCTCGGGCACGTCCATCGCCGTCGGGATCAGGTACTCGTCAAAGTTGGTCGCCTGCATATAGCCGCTGTCGTAATCCACCCGCTCGATCAGCGCATAGCCCAACCCCTGCGTGATGCCGCCATACAGCTGCCCCAGCGCGCCTTGCGGAAAGATGATCTTGCCCGTGTTGTGCGCGGCCCAGATGCCGGTCACCTCGACCTTGCCCGTGCCCGTATCCACCGAGACCTCGGCCACCTGCGCGCCAAAGTGATAAGCAAAGTAAGGCTTGCCCTGGCCTTGCTCGAACGACCAGTGAATCTCTGGCATATTCCACCGACCGTGCGTCGAAAGCGTCAAGCCCATCTGGCGCGCGTGGTCAACCACTTGCTCGAACGAGGCCGGCTCTTCGTTCGGGCCGACGTAGCGCTCGCCGTGGCGCGCGACCTGCGCAGCCTGGCAACCAAAGAGATCAGCCGCTGCGTGCGACAGCAAACTGTCGAGCCGCATGGCCGTGACGCGCGTCGCATTGCCTCCCAGAACCGTCGAGCGCGAGGCCACCGTCGGGCCGCTGTCAATCGCCGTGTCGGTATCGGGGCGCAGCATCTTGATGCGTTCCGGTCGCAGACCGAGCGTCTCGGCGGCGATGAGGGTAAAGACCGTGCGCGAGCCGGTGCCATAGTCGGTCAAACCCGAAGTGAGAGTGAGGCTATCGTCGTCGTTGATCGCCAGCGTGCTGACGGCAAAATCCGCGCCTTCCGCGCCTAACGACATGCCGTGAAAGATCGCCGCAACGCCGAGGCCGTGTTGGATTTCGGATTGCGGAATCTCTTTCGCCTGCCCCGCCGTTCGCCTGCCCCCTGTTGTTTCGGGGGGTTGCGGGGTTAGGGGGGTTCGGATTGCGGAGCGTTTGCGATCCCAATCCGAAAGCTGGCGTACTTGTTCCAAACATTCGGCCAGCGCCACGTCGTCGCCGAGCGGTTGGCCGTGCGGCGTCGTATCGCCGGGGCGCAAACAGTTGCGCAAGCGAAATTCAAGCGGATCCATGTCGAGCTGGTATGCCAGCTCGTCAATCGCCTGCTCGATGCACGCGGCCACTTCGGTGTTGCCAAAGCCGCGAAACGCGCCCGAGTAGCCGTTGTTGGTGTACACCACGTCCGTGTCCACGTGACAGGCTTGATAGCGATACGGCCCCATCGCGTGAATGCTCGACCGCCAGGCCGTGAAAGGCGACATGCTGGCATACGCGCCGCTATCCACATACGCCTTGATCTTGCTCGCGCGTAGCGTGCCATCGCGATCCGCGCCAAGCTGGACGTAAAGGCGCATCGCGTCGCGCTTGTACGAAGCGATCATGGATTCCTCGCGCGAAAACGTCATGCGCACCGGGCGGCCCGTCAGCAGCGCCAGCCTGGCGACCTGCCCGGACATTTGATACATCTGATCGTCCTTGCCGCCGAACGCGCCGCCGACCGGCGGCTGAATCACGCGGACATCTTCTTGCGGCAGGCCGAGCGTGCGGCACAAATTGCTCCGCGCGATAAAGGGACTCTGGCACGCAGCGTAAACGGTGACGCCCGCGCCGCCGCCAGGCCAGGGCACGGCGAGCGCGCCTTCGGTCTCCAGGTAAGCGTGCTCCTGGTGCATCGTGCTGTATTCCTCGTCCAGCGTGACGGCGCAGCTCGAAAGAATTGCATCCGGATCGTCTTGGCGGACAATGTGCCGAGTGACCAGGTTGCCGCGCGGCAAATCGGGCGCATCCCACGGCTGCTCGCCGACAATCGGCGCATCAGATTGCAACGCCTCGACCGGATCGAACACGCCCGGCAAAGGTTCCAGCTCTAACTCGATGGCCTCCAGGC
>CAYHAR010000103.1:0-13468 GCA_964354595.1 uncultured Anaerolineae bacterium
GCACGTGCGGCCCCGACTCGCGCCGGAAGGACGCGACCACATCTTGCTTGAGCGGAACATTCTCGATGTCGCGCAGTTCGGGGTCGAGTTCGGG
Source organism: uncultured Anaerolineae bacterium (assembly GCA_964354595.1). Taxonomy (GTDB): domain Bacteria; phylum Chloroflexota; class Anaerolineae; order Fen-1058; family Fen-1058; genus JBGLNJ01. Next base: position 95 of record CAYHAR010000103.1, read on the forward strand.
ATTTCCGTCCGCATCGCGGCAAATCTCGGCCGTCTCGTCGCGCTCGGATAGGCCCGGGTCCTGCTCGGCCCAGTCGGGACGCGGAGAGTTGAGGCCGTAAGCCTGGTAGGCCGAGTCAACGATGCGTCCGCGCAGGTCGGTCAGGACGGCCTTGTCGCCGCCTGTGCCGGTGTCGCGGGCCATGGAGACCCTAAGGGTTTCTAAAAACCCTTAGGGTCTACAGACTTTAACCGCTTGCCACTCGACTTGCTTCGTGCTAGAATCTATGCGAGAGCCACTCTGTGAGCGCTTTTAGCATGTGAGGTGACAACATGGCAACACTAATTCTAAGCGATATTCTAGATGATTTGCGCGCAGCCGAAGAGGGCTTGCACAAATTCGAGCGCCGGTACTGGATCAGTTCGGACGATTTCTACGCGCTGTACTCGAAAGGATCGCTGGACGACGGCGAGAACGCTCAAGACATGGCCGAATGGGCCGGCCACTATAAACTCCGGCAAAAGCGACAGGCAGCGTTGGGACAGATTTCTAGAGAACGCCTCGCGGCCTTGTCCCAGGTCAGCAACCAGCCGATCCGGTTGATCCCCGCTGAACCCGCGCTCGAGTTAGGCTGATGCCGCCTTTTTCTCGCGCCGAATATGAAAAGCTGCTGTATGCGCTGACTGGGCGTTATCCAGAGGTTGGCAGCACCACGCTGCGCCTCTACACCCACAGCGCCACGACCGCTTTTGTGCGAGGCAGCGTCTATTTCAAAAGCGGACTAGAGTTGCGCATCTTTGAATACCTTGACTTGGCCGACGGCGAACTCTTGGATTACAGCTACATGATCTATCGCGGCGAGATCAAACTGCGCTGGTATGATCCTCAACCTCACCCCGAAAACCCCGAACTGGCAGAGACTTTTCCGCATCATTACCACGAGCCGCCGGACATTAAGCGCAACCGCCGCCCGGCGCGCGGCATTCGCTCTTACGCACCCAACCTGCCTACACTGATCACTGACTGTATCCAAATCGGACAATAGGAAAGCAGAGTTCAGCCTTCACACAACGTGTTCCGCTTTCACGCAAAGCGTTCATCCTTCCTTCGCTTCCCGTCCCATCCTGTACTTACCAACTCTTTAGCCGTCCATCCGCCCACATCGGCTGACCCCGCCCCACGTGCATTCTCCGTGGGGCGCTCCCTCGCCCCCTTCCCCTGTCGAGCGTTCTTTGCTCGACGGCGCGCAAGCGGGGCTGGGGATGGGGGCCTTTCATCCGCTTATTATCCGCTGTCAATCCGTTGCGTCCCACTCCGCCAACTGCTTCCGCACCGTCTCCACATGCGGCGGCTCAATTTGCTCGAAAATCTCCAATGCCGCCTTCGCTCGCACAAGCGCCTGCACCCGCTCGTCCAGCTTATCCAGCGCCAAGCTCATATTAAAGAGTGCGTTCCCTTCCCCGCGCCGGTCGCCGATCTCGCGGACGATGACCAATTGCTGCTCGTAGAACTCGATAGCGCGGCGATCACGCCTTGCCGCCGCCCACGGCCACGCCGCCTTTGCCCGCCGCCGCTGCGCCCGCGCCTTGCGCAATCGCGCCGTCGCCGATCACCTGGGCGGAATAGGTGGCGGTGTCGTGCCCGGACTGTTTCAAAAGCTCCAGCAACGCCTGCGCCTGCCTGAGCACATCGGCATCCTGGGCCACGCCTGCCGAGGCCAGTTCTTCTTTCAGCACGCTCTGCCGCGCCGGCGAGTCAGGCTTCTTTTCCACCTGCTCCACGGCGGTTTTCACGTCGCCCTGGCCGCCGAATTTGCCGACGACGAGCGATTTGAGGCCGGCGTAGGCGTCCTTGACGACCTGCGTGGCGACGTCTTTGGCGGCGGCGACCGCCCCCGCCGCGAGCGCGGTCACGATAACGGTCACTGGATCCATTCGGTCTGCTCCTTTCATTCGTCCAGACCTGGAAGGTCTGGAAATCCAAAACCCGCGTTTAACCCCAAAGGGGGGCAAAAAGCGCCCCCCTCTGGACTCCCCCCTCCAGAGTACCAGATGCCAGAGCGCCAGAGTCCAGAGTCACAACGGGGACAACACTACTCGAAACCCGATATCCCCGTCACGGAGGTACGGATTGTACCAGTAGCGAACCGCGCAGCGCACGTAATTGTCATCATAGTCGAACGCGCCCCCACGCAACACCCGAGCGACATTTCCCTCACCCTCAGGTGCATTATCATCTCGATAGTTCTTGTAGCTGTCCTGCCATTTTGTCGAACACCATTCCAGTACGTTGCCGCTCATGTCCAGACAGCCATACGGACTGGCGCCAGCCGGGAAGCATCCCACTGCGCTCGTCGCGCCGATGTTGGTTCCGGAATAGTTGGCGTGATTCGGATCGAGTTGGCCGCCCCATGGATATACTCGCCCATCCGTGCCGCGCGCCGCCTTTTCCCACTGCGCTTCGCTCGGCAGCGTCACCGTTTGCTCCGGTCGGATGATCTTGGCGGCTCGCAGCCGTTCGGTGAGCCAGCGGCAAAACGCCGCCGCTTCGTACCAAGTCACCATCACCACCGGATGATTCGCCAGGTCAAACACGCCGCCATAGGTATCCGGCGCGGCGCGCTCTCCTTTCCATTGCCAGCCCGCCTGCGTCCAGCACGCGCGCCATTTGTCGGTATAGCCGCCGCCTTGAACAAAGGCCGCATACTGCGCATTGGTCACAGGATACTGGCCGATGCGAAACGCGGGCAGGTTGACTTGGCGTTGGGGCTTTTCGTCATCGTATTTTGCTTGCTGATCGGTGCTGCCCATGAGGAACGGGCCGGCGGGCACGTCGCGCCACGCAACGTCGGGCAGGCCCTCTGGCCGCAGGCCAACGCCGGGGCGCGGGTCGCCCAATCGCGCCAGCGTGTTGCAAGCCTCGGCTCGCTCGCGCGGCGAGAGCGAGCTTGCCAACGCGCCAGCCAGCCTGGCTTGCACCCGCGCCAACAGGTCGCGCCCCAACGCTCTATCGGCTGCGCGGGTTGCGCCGATTTCATTCAACACGTCGCCTGCCAGCCAAACCTTGCGCCAGCCCAACTCGTCCTGGGCGGGATGCTCCGGGCACAACTCGCCCACCAGCGCGAGCGGTTTATCAATATCGCCCGATAGATACACCAATCGCCCGACGGCGAGCAAGATCACCTCGCGCCACAGCGCGCCTGCTTCCGCCAGCTTGCACGCCTGCTGCGCAAAGTTGGCCTGCGCAGCCAGGTGTGCGCCTGCGAGATATTCTTGAAACGTCCGGTGCGGAAACGTGAACACTTCGGGCGCGCGCTCGAGCAGCAAGCCCGCACGGAGTTTCATCGCCTCCATCACCTGGCGCGCCCAGTTGGCGTCGTCGCCCTTGAGCGCGGCCAGCGCCTTTTGCAGCTTGAGCTCGCCAATGTCGGCCAGCGCGTCTTGGCCGTCGCCTTGCGTTTGGACGTGCGCCTCGAACGCCAACTGCCACAGCGCGCGCTTCAAATCCACGTCGGTGCGCCCGGCCTGCAAGAGCAACTGGCGCAGTTGAACCGTCTCGGTCTGCCCGCCCGCCTTGATCTGCTCCCACCGCCAGAGTAGAATGTCAACCGTGTCTTCATAGAGCATCGCGCGGGCATCGGGCAGGCGGCCCTTGTGTGTGTGGACGAGCGCCATCACGGTGAGCAGCAGCGGATTGGGCGCGAGCTGCCAGAGGTCGGGTCGGCGCACGGCCTGGCGCAGTTGGCGCGCCAGGCCATCCGCGTCTTGCGTGGGCACAACACCCAGCACGGCCAGCTCGCCGTACCACGCGCCGATAAAGCGATCAATCTTGGTTTCGTCGAACGCCGCCAGCTCGAACGAAGGGAATTCTGCAAGGCGCAGGTCGGGCGCGCCGCGCGCGCCGTGCGCGGCGGGCGGTTGATAGGAAAGCACGCGGCACGTGACGAGGTAGCGACTGTTCGGGTAACGGCCGGCCAAGGCCGCCACCGCGTCGCGCACAAAGGCGCGCTGAGCGACGGTGGGCACTTCGTCCAATCCATCCAGCAAGACCAGCGCGTAGCCGCGCTCCAACGCCTGCTCGATTGGTTTGGACGCAAACGCCAGCTTTTGCGACGCCAGCCTCTGGGCGATAAAGCGCCACAGGTGGCTCGGCTCGGCGCGGGGCGGGAGCGGGTCGGGCAGGCCGCGCGCAAAGTCGCGCAAGAGGACGACGACGGGCAGCGTCGCCTTGTCCGTCCAGCCCGGCAAGTGTTCCAACCATTTGCGCTGCGGCTCGGCCAAGTGCGCGGCCAGGCAATGCGCCAGGTGATGGACGAACGTCGTCTTGCCGCCGCCCGGCTCGCCCGTCAACACCATCGAGCGATTGGCAAGGACGGCCTCTAGCGCGCCAAGCGGGCGCGTCTCCCGTTCGCCCGGCGTCGCGCCCGTGAGGGCGCTCCTACCCTTAGCCTTATCCTTGACCTTGTCCTCGACCTGCGTTCGCGTGTCCAGGTCAATATAGACGTTGACCAGCCCCAGTGGCTTTTGGCTCGTCGTCGGGTCGGCCGCGCCCACGTCCACGCCGCGCAAGGGCAAGTGCCCGCACGTCTGCGCCACAACGCGGCAGTAAATCTGCACGGCCTCGGCGTCGTCCTTGGGCGGCGCGCCGACGTAAATGTTGCCGTGCACGTCGCCGCCCACGGCCACGCCGCCCGCGCCGGAAGAGACCCCGCCCCCCTGCGCAATCGAGCCGCTGCCGGTCAATGACGCCGGCGCAGAAGCGGTCGCCGAGGCGGGCGCTGCGTCGCCTTGCGGTTTGCCGCAGCGAGAACAAAAGCGATCGTCGTCGTGCAGTTCTTTGTCGCACTGTGAGCAGATTTTCATCGTCGCTCCTCTTTTCGCGCACCAGGCGCCCGCCCCTCGAGGTCTCCACCACGAAAAACACAAGCCGCTCGCGACGCCGACGGCGCGCAAGCGGCCTGCTGTGCTACACTTCCCCTATCAGCCGCTCACGTCGGCTCGACCATCGCCCCGGGTGCTTATACCGAGGGGCGACTAATTGTATTACACCCTCCCAAAAACGCAAACGAGAGCGAGCCGGGCATCAACAATGCCAGCCCCCGTGCCATGCTGCGAAGCGAACGTGGAGCGTCTCTGTGCTACAAGGCAGAGACCCTTTGCTTGCTCAGAGCTTGCCCTGCGACCGAAGAAAGAGCAGTGAAGGGGTGACAAGTCAGGCCGGCACAAATTCGTCCAATTTGTCGCAGATGAATTGGTAGAGCATGAGACCGATGGCCGTCCCAAGCACCGCCAGGTATGCCCACTCGGGGTAAAACCGGCCTGGCTTGGAGCCTTGTTTGGTACCGGCGCCCCGACCTGCTCGTCCGCCTGCACGCCAAGCGCAACTGCGGGCACGCCAGGCGCAAAATCCATCTCTAACCAGCCCTGCTCCGATAGGCGGCGCAGCGCGTTTTCGATCTTGTGCTTGCCCACCTGCCCCCGCAGCCGGCCCCACACCGCCCGCGTGGAGAGCGCCTGGCCGCTCTGCAGGAGCGCGCGGGCGGCCTCCAGCACTCGCTTTTCCGCCTCGTTCAGCTCCACCTGTCCCCCCCGCAGCGCGGCCAGCCATTCTGGCGCGCCGCTCGCGCTCTGCGTCGGGCAGTTCGGGCGTCATCACCCGCCGCGCTTCCGTCCCGCGCACCAGGATCGCCTGACCGGGGGGCGAGAGCTCTTCCGCCCCGTTCTGGTCCAAAATCACGCGGCTATCTTGCATCGTCGCCATTGCCAGCGCCAGCCGCACCGGGATGTTGGTCTTGAGGTTGCCGTGGCTTCTTGGAGCTGAACGAGTGATGGCAGTGCCCGTGATCGCATCAAGAGGGGGTGTCTAGGACGAGGTGTGCCAGTGCACGGACTGGCGATTTGAGGAGGGAGGCGTAGAGCGCCAGGATGAGATCGGCGATGCATTCCCAACTGTGCTGTTGCGCGTATTGGTGCGCCGGTCGGCCCGCACACCTCGCGCAGCGGCCACTCGTTTGCCCCGCACTTTATCAATCCGGTTACGATACGCAAAGCGGCGCCGTCCAGGAACTCGCCACAAGGACGTGAAAACCATGACGCGAAGCGCACACACGTCTTGAATCGCGGCGGCCTGGCCGCCCAATGCAGTGGGGACAGTCCTCTCGACTAAAACTCGCCTCCCCTGCGCCCACGGTGTGGCGGTGGGGATATTTGACTATCCCACTGATGCGAGTACAATCGTGATTGTTACCCGGCCGGGAAGCAAGCACAATGTTAGAGCAGGAGGCTCAGATGAAACCTTGCCATCGGTTCAGTCTGTTCGTCAGTGTGGGCCTGTTCCTGGCAAGTTGCACTGGCCCCACTCCCACCTTGCAGCCTAACGCAACGGCTACGTTCCTTGCGCGCGCGACGGCGGTTGCGCCGACTGTATCGCTCAACCCCACCGCAGGCAGCGTCAACACGCGCGTGACCATCACGGGTTCTGGCTTTCCAGCGGCCAGCCGCGTCGGCCTGTACGTCGGCCCTACCGAAGCGGACGCGCTCCAGAAAATCTATGCTGTGGCGGTCGCCAGCCTGGAAGGCAAAGTGACGCTCGCGTTCGTCGTGCCCGAACGATGGCCGAGCGGCGCTCCCGTCGAGCAGGATGTGGTGTTTATCCTGGCGAGCGAAGACCTCAGCCTCAAGGCGCAGGCGACCTGCCAGTTCCAGCGTCCCACCGCTCAGCCCGCCCCGACCCGCCCGCCCGCCGCGCCCAGCGGGCCGACCGCGTTCGTCAACTCTGATTTTCTCAACGTGCGCTCTGGGCCGGGTGTCAACTATGACCTGGTCACCAAGCTGAACCGGAATCAGAGCATGAGCCTGTTGGGGCGCAACGGCGAAAGCACGTGGGCGCGCGTGCGCGTGCCCGGCGGCGCGGAAGGCTGGGTGTCCACTCAATACATCACCACCACGGTTCCCCTCGCCAGCCTGCCCGTGATCCAGATCACATCGCCGACCCCGACTCGCGGCCCGGTCGCGACGGCGGCTTTACCCGCGCCGACGCCGGGCCAGCCATTAGCCACGACTGCGCCTGCGCCGGCCGGCGAGCAAGATAAAGCTGTGGCGGCTGCCATCGGCTTTTACGCTGCATGGGCGAATGGAAATCTTGACCTGGCGTTGCAGTACGTCTCCAAGCCGCTGGCCGATCAAATCCGCGCCGACAATTCGCTGCTGCCGCGCTTGTTGGGGACGCCATCTCGTCCTCGCTACACGCGAGTCGAGATTCAAAAATTCGACGGAACGACGGCGGCGGCGCGCGCCACACTGGAATTGGCAAGCGGAGATTACATCGTAGATACGATGCTCGTGAAGCAAGAAGGCTTTTGGGTGATTGAAAAGTTCCAGCCCGCGCCCCGGTAGGGGCGACCCGCCGGGTCGCCCCTACCGGGCGGCCACTCCCTCGTAAAAGGCGCAATAGCGCGCGAACCCCAATCGCTCGTAGACGCGAATCGCCGCCGCGTTGCGCTGGTTGACGTTGAGAGCCACCGTCCGCAGGCCCAGGCGCAACAGTTCCGCCGCCACAGCGCAGGTGACGCGCAAAGCCAGCCCGTGTCCACGCCGGTCGCGCCGGGTGTAAACATTACCGATTGCGCCCCCGCTTTCCGAGGGCGCGACGAGATGCGTGCCGGCTGCCGCCACCAGCATCTTGTCCTCCCAGATGCCAAAGAACACGCCCTGCTCGATCATCGAAGGGTAAAAGAAATCCGGCGCCTCGCCCGACGGCTTGCCGTCGGCGTACAATTGCTGCAAAGCCGCCAAATCCGCCGGACCGAGCCGCGCCGCGTCTTGCATTGGCGCGGGGCGCAAGTCTGCCAAGATCATCCGCCACATGGGCGTCTCGTGGCGCACCTCGTAACGCGCTTTGACCAGCGGCAGAATCTCGGGCCGGATCGAAAGATACATCTCGCGCTCGCCGCCGATCTCGTCGAGCAGGCCGCGAACCGATTCCGGCTTGCCGAGCGCAAAGAGCACCGGCGTTGCGAATGCGCGATAGAGCAGGATCAACGCGGGCGCATTCGGCGCGCGGAACCATTCCGAGTGCTCAAAAAAGCCAGGAGCTAGATCGCCCAAAGCATACACAGCCCACGGGCGATCTATTTCGAGGAGCGCGCGAATCTCGGCCGGATGAGTGATGCGGGGCATCGAGTCAATCCTTGTAACTGCTCAGCCGGTTTAACAGGATATACAGGATTCACACGCCTTGGGCGAAAGGCGCCAGAAACATCCTGCACATCCTGTGCATCCTGTTGGAATCTTTCCAGCCAGAGTAGTTACCAATCCTTCAAGAATAATCTTGCCACTACAGGCCGGTGATCGGAAATCCCATCCCATCGCCCGACCCAGGCCGAAACCGCTTGCCAGTGGCGAGAGTGAAACACATAGTCAATCCGCACCAGCCAGGCAGGTACGGGAATGTCGTAGGTCGTGGGCCGATAGCGGCTGCTCGGAAAGGTGTGGCCCAATCCCCAGCCCGCCTCGCGCCACGAATCGGCCAGTGCTTGCGTGACGATGGCGTAAGCGACGCTCTGGTCGCTCGCGTTGAAATCAATCGGGACCAGCAACGGCCCCGGGTGCGCGGCGACAAAATCCGCAATCGCCTGCGCCTGCCGCTCTCGCTCGCGTATCGTCCATTCCATGTGCTCGGGCGGAGCGGGCGTTGTGGCAAAAGGATGCAGGTGCAACAGTGTGACCGCCGTTCCATTGAAATCCAACGCCAGCACTTGCGGTGTGCTGACCCACTCGAGTGGCATGCTTTCGCCCGTTGGTCGCAGCGGGTAACGGCTGATCACGCCCATGCCGCCGACGCCCCATTGCTGATCAAGCACTTGATGCGGATATTCGCCCGCTAGCTCGCGTTGGATGGCCTGAGCGATCAGCGGATTGAGTTCCTGCAGCGTGACGACGTCGGCGTTCCCTGCGCGGATGGTCGCTAATACGCTGTCGGCATCAACATTGTCCCCATAGATGTTGTAGGACATGACGGTGAGCAGCCGGCCGCTCGCGTGCGCCGGGGGAAATTTGGGCAGGAACGATCCGCCGAACAGATACAATCCCAGGGCCAATGCCAGGCCAAAACCGATCCACGTCTCGCGCTGTCGCCCCAGGAGAGCGACCACCAGGATCACCGGCAGAGACAGAAAGAAATACACCGCGAGCGATCCCAGGACGAACAGCCACCACCAGCGGTCGCCCAAGAGCGCGCGCGCCAGCGCCCACCCGAACAGGAAAGTGAAATAGAGGCGCGACAGAGTGATCAGCCGCGCAGTGATCCATGAACGCATAAATTCCTCACAAACTCGCGCGCTTCTTGCGTGCAGGCCGCGCGCGTCGAGCGCCCGTCGTGCACGCAATGGCCTGCTGCGGGATAGACGGAGAGACGCGCGTTGGGGATGCGCCGCGTCAGTTCTTGCATCTCGCTGACCGGCGTGTGCTCGTCTTGACCGCCCAACATGACCAGCGTGGGGCAGGCGACCTCGCCGAGCCGACCGTGATACAGGTCGCCTTCACGCTCGGCCAGTTCGAGCCAGGCGCCGGCCCAGTTGCGAATCACTTGTTGCCAGCCGTCCTGGCCGTGATACTCGATCATCCTGCGTTGCGCCGGCTTGGGCAACTGCGTCGGATCGCGGTAGAGCGCCTCGAACGCGGGCTGCGACAGCGGCTTGCGATTGTACAAATGCCCGCCTTCAAAGATCAGGCCGCGCACCCGCGCCGGCTGCGTGATGGCCATGATCGCCCCGATCACCGCGCCGTCGCTGTGGCCCCAGACGAATGTCTCGCGCACGTTTAATGCGTCCAAGAGCGCGAACACGTCCTCGGCAGCCGGCCAGTGAAAGTCGGCGCCCAGTCGCTCGACGCGCGTCGAGCGGCCATAGCCGCGCCGATCTGGGACGATCATGCGGAACTCGTCGGCGAGCGCGCTGGCTTGATACGCAAATCCGTTGATCGCCAGTCCCCATCCGGCGTGCAGCAGCACGAGCGGCGTTCCTTGCCCGTGCGCCTCGAAATACAACGTAGCATCGTTTAGCTCAATGTAAGGCATGCTCGCTTCCTGATTTGTTGGGGCAGCCCGCGTGGCTGCCCGCGCGGGCGACCACAGGGGTCGCCCCTACGGTGCGCAGATGGGTTTTTATTATACACGATTCTCCCGCCGGGCGATTGCCGATAATCTCGCATGGAGTATAATGTTCACCAGCTTATCCAGCGCACAAAAACAGGAGGATAAACCGATGAAACAGCGCACGATTGCCGAACCCTACAAGATCAAGATGGTCGAGCCGATCAAGATGACCACGCGCGAATACCGCGAGCAAAAAGCGCGCGAGGCCGGTTACAACACCTTCTTGCTCAAAAGCGAGGACGTCTACATTGACCTCCTTACCGACTCGGGCACCAACGCGATGAGCGACTGGCAGTGGTCGGGCATGATGCTCGGCGACGAAGCGTATGCCGGGGCGCGCAACTTTTACAACCTGGAGCGAGCCGTCAACGAGATTTACGGCTTCAAGTACCTCGTGCCCACGCACCAGGGCCGCGCCGCCGAGCACATCACGTCGCAGATTCGCATCAAGCCCGGCCAGTACGTGCCGATGAACATGTACTTTACCACCACCCGCGAGCACGCCGAGCGCGCGGGTGGTATTTTTTACGACTGCATCATTGACGAAGCGCACGACCCGCAGAGCGAGCATCCCTTCAAGGGCAACGTGGACCTCGAGAAACTCCAAAAGCTCGTGGACGACGCGCCGGCGGGCGCAAAAGCCATTGCCTATCTCTCCATCGCGCCGTGCGTGAACATGGCGGGCGGCCAGCCGTTTTCGATGGCGAATCTGCGCGAGGTGGCCGCGTGGGCCAAGCGTTATAACCTCCCCATCATTTTCGACGCTACGCGCGCGGTCGAAAACTGCTATTTCATCCAGCAGCGCGAGGAGGGCTATGCCAACAAGCCCGTCCGCGACATTATGCGCGAGATGATGAGTTATGGCGAAGGCTGCACGATGTCGTCCAAGAAGGACAACCTGGTCAATATTGGTGGATTCATCGCCACCAACAGCGACGGGTTCTTTACCAAAGCCAAAGAGATGGTCGTCGTCTTTGAAGGGCTGCACACTTACGGCGGCCTGGCCGGACGCGATATGGAAGCCATCGCGCGCGGCATTTACGAGATGGTAGACGACGCTTATATCGCCAGTCGCGTGCGCCAGGTCGAGTATCTGGGCGGACGATTGCGCGACGCCGGAATCCCCATCGTCTTGCCCGTTGGCGGCCACGCCGTGTTCTTGGACGCGAAACGATTCCTGCCACACTTGCCGCAAGAGCACTTTCCCTCGCAGGCGTTGGCGGCGGCGCTGTACGTGGATAGCGGCGTGCGCTCGATGGAGCGCGGCATCGTCAGCGCCGGGCGCGACCCCAAGACCGGCGAGCATCGCCGCCCCAAGCTGGAGCTGGTGCGGTTGACGATTCCGCGCCGCGTCTATACCAACCTGCACATGGACGTGGTGGCCGAAAGCTGCCAGGCGCTTTACGAGGAGCGCGAGAAAATCAAGGGCTTGAAGATGGTGTACGAGCCGGAAAGCCTGCGCTTTTTCCAGGCTCGCTTTGAGGCGCTGGGCTGAGTGAGCGCTTCCGTCGTCACTGACCCCACACACTGGAATTCGACGCTGGCCTCACTTCCACTGGCGCACGTGCTGCAAACGTGGGAGTGGGGCCAGTTCAAGTCGCGCCACGGCTGGACGCCGGGCTATTGGCTCTGGCGTGATGGAGACACGCCGCGCGCCGCCGCGCTTGTCCTGCGTCGCCGACTGAGCCGATTGCCTTTGTGCGTGATGTACGTCCCCAAAGGTCCGGCGATGGATTACGGCGATGCGCCGCTGGTGAGCCAGGTTCTATCTGACTTGGAACGTTTCGCGCGAGAGTCACGCGCCATCTTTATCAAGATTGATCCCGACCTGGAACTCTGGCGAAGGTTCGATAATCTTTGCACAGGTTGGCTCGAATCCGCGCAGCAGATTCAATTTCGCAATACGATGGAGATTGATTTGCGCCGCAGCGAGGACGAGCTGCTGGCGGGGATGCACCAAAAGACGCGCTACAACATCCGGCTGGCGCACAAGCACGGCGTGACGGTGCGACCGGGGACATTGGCCGACCTGGAATTGCTCTACGCGATGTACGACGAGACGGCCCGGCGTGACCGGTTCATCATCCGCCCGCTTGACTATTACCGTGATGCCTGGGGGGGGTTCATCGAAGCTGGCTTGGCACAGCCGCTCGTGGCCGAAGTGGAACGCGAGCCGGTGGCCGCGCTCATCTTGTTCCGCTTTGCCGGGCGCGCGTACTATTTCTACGGCATGTCGCGTGACCTGCACCGCGAGAAAATGCCCAACCATCTGCTGCAATGGGAGGCGATGCGTTGGGCCAAGAGGCAAGGCTGCGCCGTCTACGACATGTGGGGCGCGCCGGACACGCTCGATGAATCCGATCCGATGTGGGGCGTGTATCGTTTCAAGCAAGGCTTTGGCGGACAATTTGTTCAGCACATGGGCGCGTGGGATTATCCGGCTTTGCGCTCGCTGTACTGGCTCTACACGACTGCCATGCCGCGCGTGCTCGATCTGATGCGCCGACGACACTGGAAACGACGAATGACCGCTCCGCGTGACGAATGACGAACACATTCTGCTTTCCTCGTCATTTGGAGGGGAAAAGAGGTGGTTATGACGTGGATGATAAAAAGCCCGAGGAAATTTTCTCGGGCTTTGGGTTTCTTGCGGCTTAGGCTGATTGGCGAGCCGCCACGGTCAACGCGCGCACCTGGCACGTCGCGCAGCCTTCCGGCAACGGTTGCCCGGCGATCTGGAGCGAGAGCCAACACGGGATGTCAGGTTGCTTGTAGGCCGCACACTCGGCGCGCAGCTCGGGAGAACAGTTCTTGACTTGCCAGCAGGGCGGCTGGCCCGCGCTGACGGCGACGCCTTCTTGCGCCGAGCGGACCATGCCCTCGAACTGTTCGTGGACAGCCTTGGGCTCCAGCCATCGTTGAATCAGGTAACCCACTCCCATGACGATCAGCAGCGGAAGCCCAATTCGCACAAAGAACATCCCCGCAATCACGATAATGTCTTGAATCGTCTGTCCATTCATTTTTTCCCTCCCTTAGCTTTTCCCTGGATGGCTGATTTCAGGATACCACATGAACACGGTCAAGTCTAGTCGGTACGTGCCCCATAAACGGTTGCCAATAGGTGACAGTTTGGGCCAGTGAGAATGGGGTGTGGCTTACCTTCCAGCCGGCCCGATAGCCTCTGCCTTGACCGGCTCGGCTTACTCTGAGTTGGGTCGCTGGCATCAAGATGGCTACCGG
>CAYHAR010000104.1:0-11458 GCA_964354595.1 uncultured Anaerolineae bacterium
TTTGCCGCGCAAGATGTGGACTATGAGATCAAGCACCATTTCTATACGTTTTAAGCGGAGGCGGGGCAGAGGCAGCGTTGCGTGACCGCCGACCACCCCGGAAAAAATAAATGTCCCTTGATCTGTCTGCCATTCCCATCACGGATCACCACGCCCACTCGTTGCTGCGACAGCCACCCGCCACGCCGCACGATTGGCTGCGCTTTTTCACCGAGAGCGGCGAACCCGCTCTCATTTCCAATCACGTGCCCAACACCCTGTTCTTCCGCTATGCCGTCAAGGCGCTGGCCGGGCTGCTCGGTTGCGCGCCGACGCCGGAAGCGGTGCTGGCGGAGCGCGACCGGATGGGCCAGCGCGCCTGGATCGAGCAGATGATCCGCGACGCCAACATTGCCATCATGCTGATGGACTATGGCTTTCGAGGCGAGGAGAGCTATGACCACGCTGAATTAAAAGAGCTGCTCCCTTGCCGGATCGAGCCTATCCTGCGGCTGGAGGCATTGGCCCAGGAGCTGATCGTGAAGCACGACACCTTTGACCAGGCGCTCGACGCCTTTGTGGCGCAAGTGAAAGGCGCGCGGGCGGCCGGCTATGTCGCGCTCAAGAGCATCATCGCCTACCGCACCGGCCTGGCTATCCAAGAGTGGGCGCGCGATGAAGCCAAGGCCGCCTTTCAACCGGTCAAAGAGCAGGCCCGACGCGAAGGCCGAGTCCGCCTGGCAACCGCGCCGATCAACGACACCTTGATTCTCCAGGCCCTGGACATTGCCGAGCGTCAGCACATGCCGTTCCAGTTTCACACCGGCTATGGCGACTCGGATGTTGACCTGCGCCTGGCTAACCCACTTCACTTGCGGCCACTGCTCCAGAGCGGCAAGTATTCGAATGTGCCGTGGGTGATCCTGCACATGGGTTACCCTTACGTCCGCGAGGCGGGCTACCTGGCGAGCATCTATGCCAACGTCAACGTTGACCTGTCGCTGGCGATTCCCTTTGCGGTGAGCGAGGCCTCGCTGCTGCTGACCCAGCTTTTCGGCCTGGCGCCCACCAGCAAGTTGCTGTACGCCTCGGATGGTTTTAGCGTGCCCGAGTTGTTCTGGCTGGGCGCAAAGGTGGGCCGGGCCGGGCTGGCGCGTGTGCTCGATCAGCAAGTCACTGATGGGGTGCTGACCCCCGCCGAGGCGCACACAGCCGCAGAACAGATGCTATTTCGGAACGCCCAAGAAATCTACGGCCTGCAGTAAAGCACTCGACCCTTCACTCCTTCAGAGGATACAGATTGGCGTTCCTGGAAAGCCCTCGAAAGCATGACTCCTTGTGAGCTGCCGGTGATGAGCCGGCGGTTCTTTTTTACCGGGGTGCGTTTTTCGACGAAGGTGAAGAGGTGGAGCATGAAAGGGAAAACAACACGTCGCCAGTTTCTTGTGGGCGCCGCCGCGACCGCTGGCGGGCTGGCATTCGCTGCGGCGCAGCGTATGCTGAACAAGGCCACGCCCTCCAGTGTCGCTCAGGAACCTCTGACGCCTCGCGCTTACCTCCCGGTCGTGTTGTCGAAATATCCGCCGCCCAAGGCCGTTCACGTCCACGCTGCCGCGGCTACCCATTGGGATTTTTCTTCCGGTTGGTACGGCGATCACGTAGACCAGGCTGTGGTCAATGAGATGGTAGAGCGCGGGCTGATGGAACTCGCGGGCGCATCGTCTGTCGCGGCGGCGTGGGCCTCAATTCTGCCCGGCTACCTTCCCGGAAAAAAGATCGCCGTCAAGGTCAACTTGAACAATGCCGCGTGTGATGATAGAGACAAGGTCATTGACGCACTCATCCATCCGGTCAATGCCCTCATTCGCACTCTGGTCACAGCGGGTATTCGAGAACAGGATGTCTGGGTCTATGACGCCATCCGGCCCATGCCATCGCGCTTTTACGGACGGCGCCAGTACACACGGGCGCGCTATTTTGACGACGGCGGATGCGCCGACCAAAAGGCAACTTTTAATCACGCGGATCGCAGCCTCCGCGTGACGTTTTCCAATCCTGCGCTCAACCGGCGCTGGTTGACGGACCTGCTGTTTCAGGCAACCTACCTGATCAACATACCCCTCCTCAAGAAACACGGTTTGCCCCCGGTGACTTTGGGTTTCAAGAATCACTTTGGCAGCCTGGATAATCTCGGCGGCTCGGACGACGACAATCCACATTCCTACATCACTCCCTCCAACAGCCACTATAGCCCGACTTTTAGTCCGTTAGTGGACATTTACGCCAATCCCAACGTCGCCGGCAAGACCGTGCTGACGTTGGCGGATGGCCTGTTCGGAGCGCCGTCGGTCAGCGCCAAGCCCATTCCCTGGCAGCGCTTTGGCGACAGCGCGCCGAACAGCTTGCTCTTTTCGCGTGATCCGGTTGCGCTGGACTGCGTGATGTGCGATCTGCTGCGCGCGGAATGGGGACTGGACGAAGCGGCCTATGACTATTTGCGACTGGCGGAGGAACGGGGACTGGGCCAGTTTGAGAGGGGCGATCCGTGGGGAGGCGGGTACACACGCCTCGACTATGTCCAGGTTGACCTGTAGAGCGCAAGCCTCGCCCACGTCGGCTGACCCCGCCCCACGGCCTTTTCTACTGTGGGGCGCTTTATTATCCGCTCACAGTGTGCTTTGCGTCCGTTGGCCGGAGGCATCCGCTGCGCCCCACACCCCCGCGTCCAAAATGAGTGGCGCATGTCGGCGTGTAACCGTTGGCAACCGCCACAAAGGCCGAGCGCCGTGGAGACAGGCAACGCGGCGCGAAGCGAGCGAGCCGGGTGCGTTTCAGTTTCTGGGGACACTAGGTGGGCATGGCCACTCTGGCGGCTATAGCACTAGTGAATTGACCCTGCGCGTGCTAGCGGGTCATAACTCACCTAATAACTGAAACGCACAAGACTTGCGTTTGTTTGTTTGACTTGATTTTTGACTTGTGGTATCATCCTTTGCGTTCTCGCTCACAACCCCATGAGCACTTGAAAGGAGTCCCTCATGCCCAAATCGCGCGCCGAGCAAATGGTAGATCGCTTGCGAGGCTTGCAAGCCAGCACGCCGGACATTGAGGCCTCGGCGGTCGTTTCGGTGGACGGTTTGATCATGGCTTCGTCGCTGCCGGCGGGCGTCGAAGAAGACCGCGTGTCCGCCATGTCCGCCGCGATGCTTTCGCTGGGCGAGCGAATCGCCAGCGAGCTGGGACGGGGGGTGCTCGACCAGGTGTTCATCCACGGCAAGGGCGGCTATGTGGTGTTGAGTTCGGTGGGCCAAGACGCCGTGTTGACGGTGCTGGCACGCGAGCAGGCCAAGCTGGGGCTGATTATGCTGGACATGAGGCGCGCCGCAGAAGACCTGTCCAAGCTGGTCTAGCGGATTGAGGAGCAAACGTGCGCTCCTCGAAAACCAATTGAACAGGAATGAATTTCGGTGGGGAGTGTCGCCCCAAGCGGCCTCCCCACTGACCGTTATACGACTGTGAAACGTCAAACGTCCGGCGCGATCGGACGCTTGACGCAGGACATCAGGAGCAAAGAACCATGCCCAAGTATATTTTTTGCACTGGCGGCGTCGTGTCCAGCGTCGGCAAAGGCGTGACGGCGGCCTCTATCGGGCGCGTGCTCAAGAGCCGCGGGCTGCGCGTCAGCATCCAAAAGCTCGATCCTTACATCAACGTAGACCCGGGCACCATGTCGCCCTATCAACACGGCGAAGTGTTCGTCACCGAGGATGGCGCCGAGACCGACCTCGACCTGGGCCACTATGAGCGGTTCATTGACGAGAACCTCACACGCGCCAGCAACGTCACGGCGGGCCAGGTGTATGCCGAGGTGATCTCGAAAGAGCGGCGCGGCGATTACCTGGGCGGGACGATCCAGGTCGTCCCGCACATTACCAACGAGATCAAGCGGCGCATCGGGCTGGTGGCCAAAGCGACCAATCCCGACGTGGTCATCGTCGAGGTCGGCGGGACGGTGGGCGACATCGAAGGGCTGCCGTTCCTGGAAGCGATCCGCCAGATGCGCAAAGACATTGGGCGCGACAATACGCTCTACATCCACGTCACGCTGCTGCCCTTCGTCGGCGCGACGGGCGAGCTCAAGACCAAGCCCACGCAGCACAGCGTCAAGGAATTGCGCGGCATCGGCATCCAACCGGACGTGATCGTGGCCCGCGCCGACAAGCCCGTGTCCGACGCGCTGCGGGACAAGATTTCGCTGTTCTGCGATGTCGAGCCGCGTGCGGTCGTGCCGATGGTGACGGCCCACAGCATGTACGAGGTGCCTTTGCTTTTGGAGCACGTCGGCCTGGGCGACTTTGTCATCAATCGCTTGGGGTTATCCGCTTCGGCGGGACTTGACCTTTCCGATTGGCAGACGATGGTCGAAAAAATGTCTCAGCCTAAAGAGCCGCTGCCCATCGCGCTGGTCGGCAAATACGTCGAGTTGCAAGACGCGTACATCAGCGTGCGCGAGGCGCTCGTCCACGCCGGCGTGGCGCACGGGCTAGAGGTCAAGCTGGACTGGATCAACTCTGAGGACCTGGAGCGCGGTCGCGGGTTGGAGCGATTGAGCAAAGTGGCGGGCATTGTCGTGCCGGGCGGATTCGGCTATCGCGGCATCGAAGGCAAGATCGTCGCCGCGCGGTACGCCCGCCAAAACAAGGTGCCGTACCTGGGGCTGTGCCTGGGGATGCAGGTGATGACGATAGAGCTGACGCGCGCCGTCACGGGCGACGAAACGGCCAACAGCACCGAATTCGATCACTCGACGCCGCATCCGGTGATTGACTTGATGGCGGAGCAGCGCGACATTGCCGACATGGGCGGGACGATGCGGCTGGGCGCTTATCCGTGCGCGCTCGTGCCGGGCACGCGCGCCCAGGCGGCGTATGGCCTGGCGCTCACGAACGAGCGCCACCGCCATCGCTTCGAGTTCAACAACGCTTACCGTGAATTGCTGACCAAGAACAGCCTGGTGATTTCCGGCCTCTCGCCCGATGGCCTGCTGGTCGAGATTGCCGAAATCGCCGATCATCCGTTCATGGTCGGCTCGCAATTTCATCCCGAGTTCAAGAGCCGCCCCAACCGGCCGCACCCGCTGTTCAAAGCGTTCGTAGAGGCGGCGGCGGCCCGGTTGGATCGAGGGCAGCCATGAGCGTCGGGGCCAAACCCGCCGGCAGTTTTCCGTGGAGGCGATAGATGCACTCTATCTACGAAGCGATACTCGACGCGCAACGCAGCGGCCAGCCCGCCGCGCTGGCGACCGTCATCCGCGCGCGGGGCAGCGTCCCCCGCCACGAAGCGAGCAAGATGCTCGTTCTGGCCGATGGGCGCATCGTCGGCACGGTCGGCGGCGGCGAGCTGGAAAATCGCACGATTGAAGAAGCCAAACAGGTGATGCGCGAAGGAACCGCGCGCGTCATCACACACTCACTGGTGGACCCTTCGCGCGGCGATGCGGGTGTGTGCGGCGGCGAGGTCGAGGTCTTTATCGAGCCGATCACGCCGCCGGTCACGTTGCTCATCATCGGCGCGGGTCACGTCGGCAAGGCGCTCGCGCACCTGGCGCACTGGATGGGCTATCGCGTCGTCGTCACGGACGACCGCGCAGAGTTGTGCACGCACGAGTTCATCCCAGACGCAGACGAGTTTGTCGTCGGGCCGGTGGCAGAGGCGCTACACAAGATTCGCGTGGACCGCCAGACTTGCGTCGCATGCGTCGCGCGCGGCTATCTTTACGATGTGGACGCGCTGCCGATCCTGCTTGAATCGCCCGCGCCTTTTATCGGCGTCATTGGCTCCAAGCGCCGCTGGGCCATGGCGGTCAAAGACTTGCGCGCCCAAGGCATCTCGGATGAATCGCTCGCCCGCGTCCGCGCGCCGATTGGGCTGGAAATCCAGGCCGAGACGCCGGAAGAGATCGCAGTCTCGATCATGGCCGAGATTGTGCTGCTGCGGCGCAGCGGCGGAGGCAAGACAAAAGACTGATGACAACGCTTGCGCCAGATGCGCGCTTTGCGAGCAAGAGACAAAATAGCCTGGTTGTCACCCTCCAGCACGTGGATTGGCTCGCCGTGGCGCTGGCGGCGGCTGCGTTCGTTGTTTACACACGGACGCTGGCGCCTTCGGTGTTGTGGTCGGACTATGGCGAGTACCAGTATTCCGCTTACAGTCTGTCTGTCCCTCACCAGACCGGTTATCCGCTGTACATTTTGCTCGCCAAGCTGTGGACCCTGCTGCCGGTCGGCGACGTGGCCTATCGCGTCAATTTGATGTCGGCGTTTTGGGGCGCGGTGACGGTTGCGCTGACTTATCTGTGCGTCAAGCAGCTCTGCGGGTCACGGTTGGCCGCCGCGCTGGGCGCATTGACATTGGCATTCTCGACGGCGTTCTGGACGTATGCGGGCATCGCCGCCATCCGCACGTTGCACACCACGTTCGTCGCGCTCATCACACTGCTAACGCTCGGCGTCGCGCAGCGGCGGGCGTCTGTTGAGGCGCTCGCACTGGCGATTGGCTTGGCGATGACGCATCATCGCATGACCATCTTTTTGTTGCCCGGTGTCGCGTGGGCGCTTTGGCTGACGCGCGCGCAGGTCGCATGGAGCGTGAGGCGAGTCATCAACGCGGCGGTGTTGCTGATTGTCCCTCAATCGTTGTACCTGTTCGTCGCGTTCGGGCGCAGTTGGAGCTCGCCCCGCGAATTTTGGGATTTTGTGCTGGCGGCCAACGAGGCCAGCGTTCTGAGCAAGACAGCCGGGCAGATCGCGGAGCAATTCATTCAAAAAGCTTTGCCGACAGTGTGGAACGTGTTCACGCCGGTGGGGCTGCTCATCGCGCTTCTCGGCCTGGGCGCGCTCGTCCTGAGCCGACGTGACGCCGCGCGGCAAAGCCTCGGCTTCTACCTGGCAGTCGGACTGCTGCTGAATATTGCGTTCGCCGGGCTGCACTTTACCGAGGACCCGACCCATTACCTCACGCACGGTTTTGTTTTGCAAGCTATCGCTTTGGGAGCCGGGCTGGCGGCGATGTTGAGTCGGTTGGAACGCAAGCTACCCAAGCGCGCGATGTGGCTCGCGCTGGCGTTGCCGGTGACGTGGGCGGCGGTGAATTGGCAGGCTGCCGATCAGAGCGGCACGGGCTGGATCGGCCCGTTCACGCTGGACGAGATGGCGAGCGTGGAATCCAACAGCCTGATCATGACGGACTGGTCGTTCGTCATGCCGTATCGCTACCATCAGATTGTCGAGGGCCATCGCCGCGACCTCACGCTCGTGCTGTTGGGCGACACGGCGGCGATGAGTCGCGTCGAGCCGGACATTAAAAGTGGGCGGCCCGTGTACTTGCGTGAGCGGTACGTGGGCAAGCAATGGAAAGGGCAGTTCCCCTTTATCCCGGTCGGGCGATTGTGGCGCGTGCTGCCGGCCGAACCGACGTTCAGCACGCTGCAGCGCGTGAACGAATCGTTTGGCGACGATTTGAAGCTAAAACAGGTTGCCGCCTGGCCTGCCAAACTCACGACTGACCAGTTGGCATTGTTGCGCCTGGGGTGGGAGTTGGCGCGTCCTATCGAGCACGACCTATCGGTCAGCGTGCGGCTGGTGGATAGCGAGGGCGCGATTTGGATGCACCAGGAAACACCCTTGCAGGACTCGACCGGCGTGCTCAGCACGACGGCGTGGGTGCTCGGCCCAGCTCTGCCGCCCGGCGATTATCACTGGCAGATCACGGTGGATAATCAAAGCACAGGAACCAGCCTGGGCTTGGCCGACCTGCCTCCTTTTCGCATTGATCGGCCCGATCATCCCGTGCCGCTTTCGAGTCTCGTTTTGGAGGGACGCCCGGCAGCGCAGCCCTGCATTGACGGATGGGAACTGGTCGGCTATGCTTCCGTCGTGCGGAAGGCGCAGCCTGGCGCACTCGTCACGGCCTCGCTCTTTTGGCGAGCCACGCGCAATGTCACCCAGCCGATGGAAGCGCGTTTTCAGTTGCGAGATCGCCAGGGCGCAATCGTCGCGGAGCAGACTGTGACATTGCCGCGAGACGCGCGCATGGACGACCTCATCGAATCGCGCCCAGGCTTAGAGTTGCCGGTTCGCCTGGCCGACGGCCGTTACGAGTTTTTTATCGTTGGAGGCAACGCCGTCAGCCTGGGACAGTTGGATGTGCGTGGTCGCACGCGCAACTATACCGTTCCGGCCATTGCACATCGCCGCCAGGTTCAGTTGGGCGATAGCATTGAATTGCTGGGCTACGATCTCGGCGCAGAGCAAGCCCGCCCCGGCGATCAAATCCATCTCAAATTGATCTGGCGCGCAAAGAAGCAAGTGAGTCAAAGCTTCAAAGTGTTTATCCATGTAGTGGATGCGGGCGGCAAGCTGCTCGTTCAAAAAGACGGCGTGCCGGGCAACTGGTCGTTGCCCACCGACACCTGGGTTGCGGGCGAAGTCATTGTCGATCCTTACGTGATCCCTATTCCGCCGGAGGCCACGCCCAATAATTACCGGGTGCAGGTCGGCCTGTACGATCCCGCAAGCGGACAGCGGTTGCTCGCCATCGAGGCCGGGTCGCGGCTGACCGACGATAGCATTCCGCTCTTGAGCATCACCGTCCGATAGGGTAGAGGCGACGCCTCGCCTCTACTTGGCCGAATCACGATTCTGCGCTAGAATCATGGCGCGGTTTCCAATCGCAATCAATTTTCACCGCCAAGACGCAAAGGACGCCAAGTTTTTTTTCTGCTGCCTAGAGTTGCAGGAGCAGCGCAAATAAAAAGCGATTCTTGGGTGTTCAGTGGCACGCACCACGCACGAGGTTAGTATATGTGGCAAAGGTACTATACGCCAACTGTTCTCGATACCGCACTCGAACTCCTTGCCGAACATGGCGAGAACGCCCGCATCATCGCCGGCGGGACAGACCTGCTGATCGAGCTGGAGCGCAAGGTCAGGACGCCGCGTGTACTGATTGACATCACGCGCATCCCCGGCCTGGACCAAATCACGCAGAGCGACGACGGGCGCATTCACCTGGGACCGCTGGTGACGCATAACCGGGTGGCCGGCGCGGCTGTGTGCGTCAAGCAAGCCTACCCGCTGGTATGCGCTTGTTGGCAGGTGGGCGCGCCGCAGATTCGCAATCGCGCCACAGTGGCGGGCAACCTGATCACCGCCAGCCCGGCCAACGACACGATCACGCCGCTGTGGGCGCTGGATGCTCGCGTGACGCTACGCAGCGTTCGCGGTGAGCGCGTGTTGAGCTTGCCGGAATTTTTCAAGGGCGTCCGCAAGACGGCAATGGAGCCGGACGAGCTGCTGGTGGGCATCAGCTTTCCGGCGTTAAAGCGCGGCGAGCGCGGGACCTTTATCAAGCTGGCGCTGCGCCGCGCGCAGGCGATCTCGGTCGTCAACGTGGCCGCCGTCGTGCGCGTGACGCGCGGGCGCGTCCGGCAGGCGCGCATCACGCTGGGCAGCGTTGCGCCGACCATCGTCCGCGCCGGGCACGCGGAGGACTATCTCACCGGCAAGCCGCTCACCGATTCAGTCATCGCCGTCGCGGGCGAGCTGGCCGTCTTGGACGCGCGGCCCATTGACGACATCCGCGGCAGCGCCGAGTATCGCAAAGAGATGGTGCGGGTGACGACGATGCGTGCGCTCGCCCAACTGCGCGATGGAACAGAGCGCAATGGTTATCCTGCCCGTCCCGTCATGTTGTCCACGCTTCGCGCTCCGCGCTCTACGCTCCACGCTCTACGCTCCACGGCTCTTCACGAAGAAGACGGCGATCAGCCCATCGTGACGACGGTCAACGGCCAGCAGCGCGTGGTGCGCGGCGCAAACGACAAAACGCTGTTGCGAATGCTGCGCGAAGACATCGGCCTGATCGGGACCAAGGAGGGCTGCGCCGAAGGCGAGTGCGGCGCGTGCACCGTGTTCCTCGACGGCATGGCGGTGATGGCGTGCCTGGTCCCCGCGCCGCGCGCGCACGGAGCCGAGATCGTCACCGTCGAAGGGTTAGCGCGCGAGGGCAAGCTGCATCCGGTTCAGCAGGCGTTCATCGAAGAAGGCGCAGTCCAGTGCGGCTATTGCACGCCGGGCTTTATGATGGCCGGGGCCAAGCTGCTGGAAGAAAAGCCTTTGCCCTCGCGTTGGGAGATCGAGCAGGCTATTGCGGGCAACTTGTGTCGCTGCACGGGCTATTACAAAATCGTCCGCGCGATTGAAAAAGCTGCGTCGTAGGGCATTGCGCGCAGCGCAACGCCGCCTCGGGAGGAAACCCATGGGATTCAAATATGAGAGCTCCAAGCGCCGCAACAAGAACGCGCCGCAAAGGGCGAGTGGCATCGGCATGATCTTGATTTTTATCGTCATGGGCATTTCGGTCTTGCTGGGCTGGTGGCTGCCGGTCAACGTGCCGCTGCAAAGGTACGTGCCCATTCCCGACAACTGGTATGCGCCCATCCTGCCGAATCCAGAGATTCGCCTCATCCAGATCGTCGTTGGCCTGGTGGCGTTCATCCTGCTCCAGTTCGTCGTCGTCCTGATCTCGGGCTTTCTCTTTCCCCTTCCGCCTCAAGACGAGATTGACGAGGACGGGTTCATCAAGAGGAAATGAACATGGCGACGAGCGCAGTCGGTCAATCTCTTTCCCGCGTGGATGCGCTGGCCAAAGTCACCGGCCAGGCGCTCTACCCCGGCGACCTGGCGATGCCGGGGATGCTGCACATGAAGGTCTTGTTCGCGCGGCGGCCTCACGCGCGCATCAAGCGGCTGGATGTGAGCAAGGCGCAAGCCGCGCCCGGAGTCGTGGCGGTGTTCACGGCTCAAGATGTGCCGGTCAACGAGTTTGGGCTGATCACGTTCGATGCGCCTGTGCTTGTCAGCGATGTCGTTCGCTGGATCGGCGAAAAAATCGCGCTGGTGGTGGCCGAGACGGAAAAGCAGGCCGCCCGCGCGCTCGACTTGATCGAGGTCGAGTACAAAGATTTGCCGGTCGTCTCGGATCCGCGCGCGGCGATGAAACCCGGCGTGCCGCAACTGCACGCTGACAAAGAGAACAATGTGCTGATCCATTACCGCATCCGCAAAGGCGATGTGGCGGAAGCGTTCCAGCGCGCCGACGTGATTGTGGAAGGAACGTATCACACGCCGTTCCAGGAGCACGCTTTCTTGCAGCCCGAGGCGGGCCTGGCGTACATGGACGAAGAAGGCCGCGTGACGGTGCAGGTGGCCGGTCAATGGACGCACGAAGACCAGGAGCAGATCGCGCACGCGCTGAATTTGCCGCACGATCAAGTGCGTGTCATCTATCCCGCCATCGGCGGCGCGTTCGGCGGACGCGAGGATATGTCGGTGCAAATCATCCTGGCGCTGGCCGCGTGGAGGCTCAAGCGCCCGGTCAAGATTGTGTGGAGCCGCGAAGAGTCCATCCTCGGCCATCA
>CAYHAR010000104.1:11558-13246 GCA_964354595.1 uncultured Anaerolineae bacterium
TCAAGCGCCCGGTCAAGATTGTGTGGAGCCGCGAAGAGTCCATCCTCGGCCATCACAAGCGCCACCAGATGTTTATCAAGACCAAGTGGGGCGCGACGAAGGAAGGCAAAATCGTCGCCGCCGAGGTCGAGTTGGTCAGCGACGCGGGCGCGTATGCTTATACCAGCGCCAAAGTCTTGGGCAACGCCACGTTAATGTGCACCGGGCCATACGAGATCCCCAACGTCAAGGTGGACACCTACGCGGTCTATACGAACAACATTCCGGCGGGCGCGTTCCGGGGCTTTGGCGGGCCGCAAGGGTTGTTCGCCGCCGAACAGCAGATGAACAAGCTGGCGGAAAAGCTGGGGATGGACGTGGTCGAGCTGCGGATGAAAAACATTTTGCGCGAGGGCGCGCTGCTTTCGGTGGGCACACCGCTCCCGCCCGGCGTCTCGATGCCCCAAGTTGCTGAAAAAGCAGCCGAAGCGGCGGGCTGGACGCGGAGCGTCCGGCGCGGCCACTGGCAGCGACCGCGCGCGTCGTCGTCCACACAGAAAAATAAACGCTACGGCCTTGGCTATGCGTGCGGATTCAAGAACGTGGGTTTTAGCTTTGGCGCGCCGGAACAGTGCACGGCCAAGATCGAGCTGCGTGGCGCGACCGAGATTGACGAGGCGATTGTGTATCACTCCGGCGCGGACGTGGGCCAGGGCGCGCACACGGTCTTTGCGCAGATGGCGGCTGAGGCGCTCGAGCTGCCCATCGAAAAAATCAAGCTGGTCGTTTCGGACACAGCCTACACGCCTCCTTCGGGCAGCGTGTCCGCCAGCCGGATGACCTTTATGGCGGGCAACTCGATCCTGGGCGCGGCAGAGTTGGCGCTCAAAAAGTGGCGCAACGAAGAACGCCCGGCGATTGCGACGTATCAGTACCGTCCGCCCAAGACCACGCCTTACGATCCCGAGACCGGCAAGAGCGAGCCGAACTTTGCCTACGGCTACGTGGCGCAGGTCGCCGAGGTCGAGGTGGACGTCGAGACCGGCCACGTGCGGTTGCTGCGCGTCTGGTGCGCCGATGACGTCGGCACGGCGGTCAACCCACAACTGGTGCAGGGGCAAATCGAGGGCGCGGTCGTGCAGGCGCAAGGCTATGCCATCCTGGAAAATTTTGTACACAAAGAAGGCCAGGTGCTCACGCCGCATCTGAGCACGTATCTCATCCCGACCGTGCTCGACGTGCCGCAAGAGGTGCACTCGCTCATTCTGGAATATCCCGATCCACGTGGCCCATTTGGCGCGCGCGGCATGGGCGAGATGCCTTTCTTGCCGCTGGCCCCGGCAGTCGCCGCCGCTGTCCACGACGCGACTGGCGTGTGGTTCGACGATTTTCCGCTCACGCCGGAGAGAGTGTTAAAGGCGCTCAAGAGCAAATGACGAACGACCGCTTCGCGTGATGAATTCGTCACGCGAAGCGGTTGTTTAACGTGCCAGTGATTTCAATAGGAGTGGCTAAAATCAGTTTTACCATCAGTTCATTGAGGCATCCGATGGGGAACCGCCGCGCCGATGAGCCAACGACAGCCTCGTGGGCTTGTGCGTTGGCCTGGAAGAAGTAGAATTAAGAGGCAGGGTCAAGCCGGCTGGCGTAGGTGGAATCCGGTCAAAACGCTTGCATCTAGCATTAGATGCTTTGGCGGCTGAAAATAG
>CAYHAR010000105.1:0-13090 GCA_964354595.1 uncultured Anaerolineae bacterium
ACGATTCTGCTGGTGGACGAGATTCACCGCTTTAACAAGGCGCAGCAAGATGCGCTCTTGCCTCATGTCGAAAACGGCACCGTCATCCTCATCGGCGCGACGACCGAAAACCCCTACTTTGAAGTCATCGGCGCGCTGGTCAGCCGCAGCCGTGTTTTTCAGCTCCGACCGCTTTCCGACGAGGGCGTCCGCGCGCTGCTCTCTCGCGCGTTGAGTGACCACGAGCGTGGCTATGGCTTGCGCCACGTCGCGCTCGACGACGACGCGATGGAGCATCTCATCCACGTGGCGGGCGGCGACGCGCGCAACGCGCTGAACGCGCTCGAGCTGGCCGTCGAGTCCACGCCGCCGGACGCTTCGCGAGACGGCGTCATCCACGTCACGCTCGACGTGGCGCAGGAATCCATCCAGCGCCGCGCGATCCTCTACGACAAAGACGGCGACGCGCATTACGATACCATCAGCGCATTCATAAAGTCCGTGCGCGGCTCGGACCCGGACGCGGCGCTGTATTGGCTGGCCAAGATGCTCTATGCGGGCGAAGACCCGCGCTTTATCTTGCGGCGGCTGGTGATTTTGGCGGGCGAAGACATTGGCCTGGCTGATCCAAATGGGCTGGTTGTCGCCAGCGCCGCTATTCAGGCGTTCGAGTTCATCGGGCTACCGGAAGGCGTGTATCCGATTGTCGAGGCGACGCTGTATCTGGCGACCGCACCCAAGTCGAATAGCGCCGGTTCCTACTTTCGCGCGCTCAAGCAGGTGGAAGACGAAGGCAAGATTCAAGTTCCGCAGCACCTCCAGGATGCCAACCGCGACGGGCGCGCGCTGGGTCACGGCAAAGGTTATCTCTACCCGCACGAGTTCGAGGATCACTTTACGCCGCAGAATTATCTGCCCGATGCGATCAAGGGCATGTCGTTCTACAAGCCAAGCGATCAAGGTTACGAGGCGCAAGCCGCCGAACGGCTCGCCCGCTGGAAAGCAGCGCAGCTCAAGGCGCTCGGCGTCGAGCCGAAGGAAGGCCCGCGCCTCACGCGCGAGCAGGAAGAGGCAATGAAGCGTGGCCGTAGGCCAGTGGCCAGTGATCAGTGATCAGTGGCCAGTCGGTGGGTTGCTTGACCTGGCTCTGTGTTTGGCAGATAATGAGTGTAGGTGATGTCAGAATGGAGGTAACGATGGAAGCCATTGCATTGAGAACCGACCTGCGCGAGACCTTGGAAAAAGATGCCGAGCAGGAAGCGCGAAGCATCAACGAGATCGTGAACGAAGCAGTCGAGCACTATGTGCGCCAGCGGCAACTCGCCAAGCTCGATGCAGAAATTGCAGCTTACGAGCGGTTGCACCCCGAGCTGCGCCAAAAGTATTGGGGACAATGGATCGCCGTGCACGAGCAAAAGCTAGTTGACCACGATAGCGACCGCACCGCGTTGTACAGACGGGTGCGAGCCCAATATGGTCGGACGGCGGTTTTGATCCGCCAAGTCACTGAGCAGCCCAGTGGGGAAATCTGGGTTCGGACGCCCGACACCGGAAAGGCAGCGCGATGAAGCTCCCTTACAATGTCCACTATTTTCCGCCCGCGCCGACGGTTGAGATTCGGTTGGGAACACCCGGCGAGTCGTTTGCCTCCATCCCGCTTCAGGCTTTGATAGACACTGGCGCGGATATATCGCTCATCCCAATTGACCACATCAGGCCGTTACAGGTGGTGCCAGACGATCATCGTTACCTGCGTAGTCAGTGGGGTGAGGGTAGAAAAGTGGCCATCTACTCGTTGGATGTTGGCATTGGCAACGCCCGGTTGCCGGCTGTCGAAGTTGTGGCAGATGAGCGTGGAGACGAGATCGTCTTGGGGCGCAACGTCTTGAATCAACTGGTTATCACATTAGACGGGCCGAAGCGAGTGTTGGAGATATTGGATTGACCTGCCCAAGGGTTCCGCCATTTCATCTCCCAGAGTAATGACATGATTCGTCTTCAAGTATTGGGCGCAGAAGGCGTCAAGCAAGTTCACGAAGCGACACTGCGCATCCTGTCTGAAACGGGCATTGTCCTGACGCACGCAAAAGCGCGCGAGATGTTGGTCAGTCACGGGGCGCGCGTTGCAGGAAACCGTGTGCTCATCCCCGCCGACCTGGTGACGCGCTGCGTCTCGCAATGCCCTCGCACGGTCAAGATGCAAGGCCGCGACCCGGCCCGGGCCGTCCTCTTGGGCGATGGCGGCTGCTACGCTCACAACGTCGGCGGCACGCCGAATATTCTCGACCCGCTCACGGGCGAGCGCCGCGCGGCTACGCGCGATGACAATATCAAGACCGCTCGCCTGCTCGACGCGCTGCCGAACGTGTCCACGCTGACGCCGTTCTTTACACCTCAAGACGTGCCCGGCGAGGCCATGTCGCTGTGGATGTACTATGACACCATCGCCAACACGACCAAGCCGGTGCACGGCCCCGGCGTGCAAACCATCGCCGAAGTGCGAGCCGTCGCCGAGATGGCACACATCGCGTGTCCGGAGGGCGCCGTCTCGATTGCGATTTCGCCCGTCAGCCCGCTCTTTTTTCCGGATGACGTGGCCGGCGCGATTATGGAGGTCGCTCGCCTGGGATTGCCGCTGGGGCCGCTGCCTTGTCCCATCATGGGCGCGACCGGGCCCATGTCCGCTGCCGGGGCGCTCGCGCAACAAAACGCCGAAGTGCTGGCGACCCTCGTCCTGGCCGAATTGATTCGACCGGGCCTGCCGATTTTCTATTGCGGTCGGCTCAGCGTGATGCACCCGCGCACCGGGCTTGCCATGTGGGGCAACCCGGAAATCGGGCTGGTTTCCGCTGGCACCGTCGAGGTCGGGCATTCCTATGGGCTGCCGGTCAACGTCTACGGCCTGTGCACCGACTCGCACACGTCCGACATGCAAAGTGGTTACGAGCGCGCGTTCAACGCCATCATCCCCGCGCTGGCCGGGGCGGATGAACTCTCGGGCGTGGGCGAAGTGTGGGGCGGCGTGGTCAGCTCGATGGCGCAGATGGTGATTGACGACGAAATCCTCGGCAGCGTCAAGCGTCTGGTGCGCGGGTTCGAGGTGAATCCCGATAGCCTGGCGGTCGAGGTCATGGCGCAAGTGATGGACGGCCCGCGCAACTTTTTGGGTCAAAAGCACACTGCCCGGTACATGCGGCGCGGCGAGGTCTTGCAGACTCGCCTGGCCGGGCGCGAAGGCTGGGGCGAGTGGGAATCGTCCGGGCGCAAGGGAATTGTGGAGCGAGCGTCGGAGCGGGTTGCGGAACTGCTCTCCAGTCACCAGGTTCCGCCGCTCGACACCGCGCAATTGGCGGAGATGGAAAGAGTGATACGGGCGGCCAAGTAGAACCCCCACCCCGGCCCTCCCCCGTTTCGCGGGGGAGGGTGCTTGCCGGATTCTCAAAACTGCGGTAGAGTACCGCCGCGATGAAACGAGCCTTCGGTATTGTTTTGGCGTTGACGCTGCTGGCCTCGGCATGTAGCAGCAGCGACGCGCCTTCTCCCCAAGAAGATTTGCCCACCACCGTCGTCGCACTGCATCAACCTCGCGCTGTGGCCGCTCCCACCGTGCGCGTGACGTTCCGCACGCCCACGCCTGATCCGACGCGCATCCGTCCGCCGCAGCCGACCGAAGTTTACCTGCTTCAGCCCGGCGACACGCTCGGCGGGGTGGCGCTTCAATTCGGCACGACGACGCAAGAGCTGGCGACCATCAATGGCATCACCGACTTGAATCGCGTGCAGGTCGGCCAGCCGATCAACGTCCCGGTCAAGGTGACGCGCACCGGCCTGGCGAACAAGCTCGTCCCCGATAGCGAACTGGTCTATAGCCCGGCTTACGTCGGCTTTGATGTGGATGCATTCGTCCGCACGCAAAAAGGCTATCTCAAGTATTACACTGAACAAATCGAAGGCGAGACGGTGACCGGCGCGCAGGTCATCCAAAAAGTGGCGGAGCAATACAGCGTCGGGCCGCGCGTCCTGCTGGCGCTGCTGGAATACCAGGGCCGCTGGCTCTCTGATCCAGCGCCCGATTGGCAATCCGTCATGTTCCCGATGGGCTATGGCGACCCGAATTTGAAGGGGCTGTACAAACAATTGAGCCGCGCGGCCAATCACCTGAACGACGGCTACTATGGCTTCAAGACGCGCGGCTATACGACCGTGCGCTTTGCGGATGGCGCGCGCGCGCTCGTCGCGCCGGGCCTCAACGCGGGAACGATTGGCGTGCAGACGGCGCTGGCAATGACCAGCAGTTGGGATGGCTGGCTGCAAGCGATTGGGCCGAACGGGTTCTTGACCGTGTATGCGCGGCTGTTTGGCGACCCGTTCGTAAAATCCATCGAGCCGCTGATACCGCCGGGGCTGGCTCAACCGCCGATTGCAGTGCCGTGGAATCGAGACGAGGTTTGGTATTACAGCGGCGGGCCGCACGGGGGCTGGGGCGATGGGAGCGCCTGGGGAGCGTTGGATTTTGTCCCGCCGGGCACGCGCACCGGCTGCTATGACACGGATGCCTGGGTGACGGCGATGGCCGATGGCATGGTGCTTCGCAGCGAGACGGGCGTCGTCGTGCAAGGCATCGCCGGAAGCGAGAAGGAACAAGTCGGCTGGACGATTTTGTATCTGCACCTGGCGACGCGCGACCGGGTTCCGCAAGGAGCGCGCCTCAAAACGGGCGACCGCATCGGGCATCCTTCGTGCGAAGGCGGCGTGACCGACGGAGTGCACACTCACGTCGCGCGGCGTTACAACGGCGAATGGATTGCCGCCGATGGCCCGACGCCGTTCGTGCTTTCCGGCTGGCAACCGCACCTCACGTCCGCCTACAACGGCACGCTGACCAAAGGCAATCAGACGCGCACGGCGTGTGTGTGTCGCAACGAGACGAATGCGGTGCAAGGCGAATGAGCCAATGACGAACCAGGCTATGCCCCGCGCTATCAGAGCATCGCACGAGCTTTATCGGACAAAAATACCGATAGGCTACACGCGGACTTGTGGCTGCGAGCCGGGGCATCTCAACTGCATGACGGCCAAAGACTGGCTCAAGAGCCAAATCGGCGTCTGGCAGTTTAGCTACGAAGGCCGAGACATCCGCGACAAAAAAACTCACCCGGCTACGTTCCCGATCGCGCTGGCGAAGCGAGTCATCGCGCTGTTTACGCACGCAGGCGATCTGGTCGTTGATCCTTTCGTCGGCAGCGGGACGACGCTCGTCGCCGCGCAAGACCTGAGCCGGAATGCCATCGGCTTTGACTTGCAAGAAAAGTATGTTGACCTTTGCGCCGAGCGCCTGGCAAGCGATAACCTGGCCGACCAAGCGCAACAACTTGCTGTTCAAGACGAGGCGCGGAATATCTCGGACTATTTACAAGCCGAGACGGTCAGCCTGATTTGGACCTCGCCGCCTTACGCCAATCTGCTGAACCGGAAACGCAAGAACAAGTCGCGGCGTGAGCGCAAGAATGACCAAC
This sequence comes from uncultured Anaerolineae bacterium, assembly GCA_964354595.1. Taxonomy (GTDB): domain Bacteria; phylum Chloroflexota; class Anaerolineae; order Fen-1058; family Fen-1058; genus JBGLNJ01. The sequence goes on from CAYHAR010000105.1 coordinate 5,496, forward strand.
TCGGCCAAGTCGAGCAGTATTCCCAAGACCCGCGCGACCTGGGGACCAAGCCGTTGGAAGAATACACCCAGGCGATGGGCGAGATTTTCGAGCGGCTGTTGCCTCTGCTCAAGCCGAAAGCGCACTGTGTCATCAACGTTCCCGACATGTGGTGGGAGAACGAGCGCGTCACTATCCATGTCTCGCTGGTGCAGGAATTGAGAAAGCGTGGGTACGAGCTGAGAAACACCATCATCTGGGATCGGACGAACATTGTGAACCGGATCGGCATCTTTGGCTGGCCGAGCAACTATATCACGATGGGGACGACGTTCGAGTATCTGTTGGATTTCTGGCGACCGGCGGGGAATAGTGAGCAGTGATCAGTTCTATCGTGCTTGCAAGGTCGCTCCGCCAATCGTGAATCGCGGTATAATTTGTGCTTGGCTGGCATAAGGAGGTTGCAGGAGGGAGGCGAAACATGGAGCATGTCATGTCTTTTGGAGAAGTGCTAGAGGTCTTTGACGAATTGTCTCTAGAAGAACAAGAGACGCTGTTGGATGTCATGCAACGGCGCGTCGTTGAGCGGCGACGAGAGGAAATTGTCCAAGAAATCCAGGCTGCTCAACGGGAATTCGAGTCGGGCCAGTGTCAGGTTGTCACGCCGGATGAACTCCTGGCGGAGATATTGGCGTGAAGCGAGCGTTGCTACGTTCCAGTTCCTTTGTTCGGGCAGCTCGACGGGCGGCGAAAAAGAATCCTCACGTTGCTGAGGACATTCGAACCGCTTTGGAGTTGTTAACTGAGGATGCGTTCAATCCTCGACTACAGACGCACAAATTGAAAGGCAGGCTATCGAGGTCGTGGGCATGTACTGTAGAGTATGATTTGAGGATCGTCTTCAAGTTTGTCCAGCACGAAGGAGTAGAAGCCATCTTATTGGAGACAGTTGGGACACACGAAGAAGTTTACTAGGGGACATACCGTCAAGGTCCACAAGGCCGACGGGACAACCACCGTACAGCATTTCAAACTTGACGGCGCTGTGATGTTGGAACGGGATGTGCACGAGTACTTTCCTGACTCGGAGACTGTGAATAACGCCCTACGCTGCTTGATCCCGCTGATGCCCAAAAAGCGCGACGCAAAAGTGAGGGCTTGACGCAATGCGGGCTAACTCGGTTGAAACATGAACAGCAAGCCCGACTTGAACGCCTCATGGCGATCAGCGTGGGACTCGGTCGCAGGTTTCCCAACCACAACGAGCCGTTCCAGATCATGACGCGACTGCTGGAAGAGTGCGGCGAGCTTGCCGAGCAGGTCAATCACTTTGAAGGCACTGGCGTCAAGCGGGAAAAGCATGGCGAGCCGGACAAGGCCGAGTTGGCAAAAAAAGTCCAAGACGTGTTGGGCTGCGCGCTTCAAATCGCCCAGTACTACGGGATTGAGCTGGAGCTTGGCATCCATTGAAAATTCCTACCGGCGGTTGAAAGCCGAAGGGTTTATCGAGTAGACACGCAGTACGGAATACGCACGCAAAGCGCGGAGTACGTATCGAATGATGAACGGTAATCGCAAAGCCATCCTTGTTCAAATGCGCCGGCAGCGGCACGCCAGGCGCAGCAACGGTAAGAGCAACTTTTTCTCGCTGGCGCTCAAGCTCGTATCGCTGATCGCGGTGGCGTCCATCTCGGGCGCGCTGTTGATGGTGGGCGTCGGCGTCGGGTCAGCGGTGGCGGCATACACAGCATTGACGAAAGATTTGCCCGACCCTTCGCAGATCGAGGCGCGCTTTCAACGGGCGAACTCTGAATTTTTCGAGACCACGAAAATCTATGACCGCACCGGCAAGACGCTGCTATATGAAGTGATTGACCCGCGCGCGGGCGACCGTCAGTGGGTGGCGCTGAGCCAGATTCCGCCGCTATGCCGCCAGGCCGCCATCGCCATCGAGGACAAGAGCTTTTACGAAAATCCCGGCGTTGACTGGTACGGCATCACCCGCGCGTTTGTCTCCAATCTGCAGGGCAAGGGCGTGCAGGGCGCTTCGTCCATCACGCAGCAAGTCGTCAAGAACACGCTGATTGACCCGGAGGAGCGCTACAAACAAAGCTACGAACGCAAGATCAAAGAAGGCTTGCTCGCTCTGGAACTTTCGCGGCGCTACAGCAAAGACCAGATTCTTGAATGGTATCTCAACAGCAACCACTATGGCAACCTGGCGTATGGGATTGACGCCGCCGCGCGCGTCTACTTTGGCAAGCCGGTCGGCAAGCTGAGCCTGGGCGAATGTTCCATGCTGGCCGCCATCCCCCAGTTCCCCGCCATGAACCCGATTGACAATCCCGACGCGGCCAAAGAGCGCCAAGCGTTGGTGCTGGACGCAATGGTACGCCAGGGATACGTCACGCCGGAAGAATCGGTCAACACCAAGTTTGAAAACCTGCAAATCTCGGGCGGCATGCAGGCGCGGTTCGACATCAAGGCCCCGCACTTTTCGATCTATGCGCGCAAGTGGCTGGAAGATCGCTTTGGGCCGGACATGGTGTATCGCGGCGGCCTGCGCGTCTATACCACGCTCGACCTAGATTTGAACAACCAGGCGCAGCAGATTGTCGCGCAGCACGTCACCAAACTGGCCGAAGACAAAAAGAACGTCAACAACGGCGCGGTCGTCGTGATGCGGCCCAAGACGGGCGAAATCCTGGCGATGGTCGGCTCGCTGGACTATTGGAACGACAAGATCGACGGCAAGTTTAACGTCGCCATCGGGCTGCGGCAGCCTGGCTCGTCGTTCAAGCCGTTCACCTACGTCACGCTGCTTTCGCAAGGCCACAGCCCCGCCACCGCGTTCCTCGACGTGCGCACCGCGTTCCAGCAGCCCGGCTTTCCGCCTTACGTGCCGGAAAATTACGACCGCAAGTATCACGGCCTGGTGCGGATGCGGCTGGCGCTGGCGCGCAGCTACAACATCCCGGCGGTCAAGGCGCTCGAGATGGCCGGCATTGACAACGTGATCCGCACGGCGCACAAGATGGGCATTACCACGCTCAATCGCGGGCTGGATTATTACGGCCTGGCCTTGACGCTGGGCGGCGGCGAAGTCAAGCTGGTGGACATGGTGTATGCCTTTGGCGTGTTTGCCAACAACGGCGTGATGGCCGGCGACAAGGCGATGGATGCTCGCCCTGGCTTTCGCACACTCGACCCGGTGCCGGTGCTGCGCGTCGAAGACCGGAGCGGCAAGGTACTGTGGGAATACAAACAGCCGCAGACGACGCAGGTGCTCGACCCACGCCTGGCTTTTCTGATCACCAACATTCTCTCGGACAACTCGGCGCGTTGGGCCGCATTCGGCCAACCGAACGTGCTGGAGCTGGATCGTCCCGCCGCGGCCAAGACCGGCACGACGAATGACTTTCGTGACAACTGGACGATTGGCTACACACCGCAGGTGGCCGTGGGTGTGTGGGTGGGCAACACGGACAACACAGAGATGAAAGAGGTCACCGGCCTGACCGGCGCCGCGCCCGTCTGGCACGACGTGATGATGACGGCCCTCAAGGACAAGCCGCCAGAGCCATTCGTCCGCCCGGAGGGATTGGTCGAGCGCGGCGTGGACAGTGTGTCAGGCCTGCTGCCGACCAAGAGCAGCACGACGATCAAAGAGCTGTTCATCCCCGGCACTGAGCCGACCTCTTACGACAACATTCACCAGGCGTTCTTGCTCAACAAAGAAACCGGCAAGCTGGCGACGGTCTTTACGCCGCCCGATAAAGTCGAAGAAAAGGTTTTCGAGATTTACCCGCCGGAAGCGGCGGAATGGATCGCCCAGGCCAATGTTCCGCAGCCGCCCGCCGAATACGACACGGTCTATGGCCCGCCGCCCACCGCGGGCGATGTCGCCATCACCGGGCCGAAAGCTTATAGCGCCGTGAGCGGCGGCGTGGTCATCAGCGGCAACGCCAAAGGCGGCGACATGGCAATGTACCGGCTGGCGTTCGGCCCGGGGATGAACCCCGGCGCGTGGACGCAAATCGGAGGCGATCACGGCAACCAGGTGGAAAACAATGTGCTCGAATTCTGGGATACCGCCGGCCTGGCCGAGGGGCTTTACAGCCTGCAACTGACAGTGGTGGATCAAAACCAGAGCTTGCGCCAGGCGACGATTCAAGTGACGGTGGATAACAAGCCGCCCACGATCAAGCTCACCTATCCGCCGGACGGAGAGAAATACGAAGCGCCCAAAGACGAGTGGATCGTGTTCAACGCCGATGTGGCCGACAACTTTGGCATTGACCGCGTCGAGTTTTGGACGGACGTGTACACCCAACCCTTCAGCATCCGGTACATTGCGCCCTATAATGACAAGTTGTCGTTCATGCCCATCAACCCCGAGACCAAAAAGCCGGCGTTCAGGACTGACGTGCTCGGCAAGCACACCTTCTGGGCGGTGGTGTACGACAAGGCTGGGAGCAAGGTCGAAAGCGGCAAGATCAGGCTCGAGATTATTTTTAAAAAGCCGCAGTGAGCGCAAGACCCTCAGGGTCTCCTAGACCCTGAGGGTCTTTATGGGCCCGGATGGTTTCGAACCATCAACCAACGCTTTATGAGAGCGCTGCTCTGCCATTGAGCTACGGGCCCGCGCTTGTAGTTTACCGCGTTTTAGGTGCGGCGTCAACGTCTGCGCCAAATCGCCACGACACATTAACCAACCTCTAGCCCTCTACTAATCTGCCTCTAACCGAACGCGGCTATTCTTTACACTGGTTTAGCAGAGATAAGCCATACGCGATATGCGAAAAGCGACGAAGGAGGCACGATGAAAAAAGTTTTACTGGGTTCAGTGATTACCCTGGTTCTGGTCTTGACATTAGTGGTGGGCGGCGTGGGCGGCGTCATTGCCGCACCGTACCTTCAACAGCAATTAGCGGCGTTCAAGATCGCCACGCCGGCGCCGGTCAGTCTCGGAGCGCGGCCGGCCTTTGCGCCAACGCCAGCTCCCAAGCTGACGCCGCCGCCCACGGCCACACCCGTTCCGCTTCCGGCGGATGCCAGCGCCGACGAGCGGACGGCTTCGGACGTATACCGCAAGGTCAGCCCGTCGGTCGTGTTTATCCGCGTGGTGAGCCAGCCGACGACCGGTGGAGCGCAACAGCGCCCACAAATTCCCAATCTGCCGCAATTGCCAGACCTGCCACCGACCGGCCCTCAGCAGGCGAGCGGCTCTGGTTTTGTGATTGACCGAGACGGCCACATCCTGACAAACAATCACGTGGTCGAGGGAGCGGATAAGGTTGAGGTGCGGTTCATTGACGGCACGACTGTCCGCGCCAAGGTCGTGGGCACCGATCCCGATAGCGACCTGGCCGTCATCCAGGTGGACAAGTCGTCGCTGCTTCAGCCGGTGGAATTGGGCGACTCGTCCGCGCTGATCGTCGGCCAACAGGTGTTTGCCATCGGCAACCCGTTCGGCCAGATGTGGACGCTGACCAGCGGCATCGTCAGCGCCGTGGGCCGCACGATTCAATCGGGCAACAGCCGCTACTCGATTCCCGAAGTCGTGCAAACTGACGCGGCGATCAACCCCGGCAACTCGGGCGGGCCGCTGCTCGACAAGCACGGGCGTGTCATTGGCGTGAACACGATGATTATCTCGGATAACCGCTCGTCTTCGGGTGTGGGTCTGGCCGTGCCGGTGGAGATTGTCAAAAGAGTTGCGCCCGCGCTCATCAAGGATGGCAAGTTCACGTATGCTTACCTGGGGCTTTCGGGCGGCGCACTCACGCCGGACCTGGCCGGGGCGATGAATCTCTCACCGGATCAGCGCGGCGTGCTGGTAGGTCAAGTCGTCAAGGGCGGCCCGTCGGACAAGGCTGGCCTGCTGGGCAGCCAGAAGCAAGTAGAGATTGACGGCGACAAGATCAACGTGGGCGGCGATGTGATCGTGGCCGCGGACGGGAATGGCGTAACGGGCATGGACGGCGTGATTGATTACCTGTTCACGTCCAAGCGCCCCGGCGACCAGATCACCTTGACGATCTTGCGCGACGGCCAGCAGAAAGAAGTTGTGGTAACGCTGGACGAACGACCTCGTCAATGAGTGAAGAGCGTGGAGCGTGGAGTGTGGATCACGGCGATCGCTCTACGCTTCACGCTCCACGGCTCTTGGTTCAATCACGCGCAGGCGCAGCATCACCAGGCTGGCGAGCGTCAACGCCAGCGCCAGCGCGAACAGCCACGGATAGCCCCAGAACTGGGCCACGGCTCCGCCCACGAGCGGCGCGATAAAGAGGAACGGCGCGGAAAGCGTGCGCGACAGGCCGATGTACGTCGGTCGCTGCGCTTCCGGTCCAAACTCCATTGCAATACTCAAGTCCGAAAGAACAAAGCCCGCGTTGGCCGCGCCGATCAATGCAAACACGCCATAGTAAATTTCTCCCGAGGGCGCTACGAGCGCCAATATCAGCGCCCCGGCCCACAACGCCGTAGACCATTCCATCACCAGCTTGTGCCCGCGCCGGTCGCCGATGGGCCCCCAGATGAGATTGCTCAGCATCCCCGCTGCCGACATGACGGCCGTGAACACGGCCGCCTGCGCGTCGCCCAATTGAAAGCGCCCCACACCATAGACCGCAAAGAACCCAAACGACATCCCGCCCAAGTATCCCAGTCCTCGACTGACCAGGTACGTGCGAAAGTTGTGATCCTCACGCAAAATGGCCGTGAGCCGCTTGCGATAAGCGGTTGGTGCAGACGGGGCGGGCGGCTGGGCTGGCTCTCTGATCCAGAGCAGCGTCGTCCAAGACACCATGAGGATCACAAAGCCGACGAGGAAACAGATGGCAAAATTGGTCGGGTAAGGATAACGCGCCAGGATCAGCGTGGCGATGACCGAGCCGATCAGCCCCAATCCGCCGCCTACCGAGTGCGAGAGTCCAAAGAATCGCCCGCGCCACTGCACCGGAATCACCTTGGCGATCATTTCTTGCCAGGGCGTGGCGACCAGGCCGCTCGCCAGCGCGCGGATGGCGATGAGGACGAAAAAGAACGCCACCGCCTGCGCCGAAGGCAACTGCGCCAGCCACAGCGCCCCGGCCGCCAGGAACAGAAACGGCAATCGCTCGCCGATGCCCAACACGAGCACCCAGGGCTTTTTGCGCGGGAGTTTTTCCACGCGCGGCGCGATGAACAATTGCGGCAGGAACCAGCCCAGGTCGAGCAGCGCCGGAATCAATCCCAGCAGCAAGGTGGACGACGAAAGGTGCGCAAAGTAAACCGGCAGAATGGTGGCCGACGAAAGAAAGCTAAAGCCAAAGAGCCACAGCGTCCCATCGCCCATGTTGGCGATAAAGTTGCGGCGCAGGTGGCGTTGGATTCCGTGTTCCATGGACAAACCTGACCAGGTGACAAGGAGACAAGGTGAACGAGTCACCGATGCAAAAAGGCTGATGGCCTCAAACGATCAGCCACCAGCCATCCAGAGCGGAGAGGGTGGGATTTGAACCCACGGTGGATCGCTCCACACGCGATTTCGAGTCGCGCGCACTCAACCGGACTATGCGACCTCTCCGGTTTGCATTATAGCAGAATCAGTCAATCAGTCAATCACCGCG
>CAYHAR010000106.1:0-13063 GCA_964354595.1 uncultured Anaerolineae bacterium
GCATGGACGAGGTGACGTGCTTCATCTTGTCCGCGTCGAGTTCTTGCCGCAGGCGTCGAAGAGCTTCTTGCGCCCATTCAGGGCTGAGGTATCGAAAGCGTTCCATGGTTTTCCTCCTGATTCATGTCAATGTTGGACTGTGCAAGCACGATGGTCAAAGGTTAGATGCTCTTTCCTCAAAATCACGGGCGATTCCGGCGCGGCCCGCTTGTATGCGGCGCACGATGTCGCGCTGGACTTGCACAATCATGGCTGCATTCAGGTTGGGCTGGTTGTCGCTGCTTGCAAAAGGCATCCGTTACGTGTTTCATCCGTGGGGCGCTCTTTTATCCGTTTATCCGCTGCTCATCCGTTGCCGCTCACTCCACCGGCCACGCCGGCATCGCCTCGTCAATCTCATCCATCAGCCGGGTGATTTCCTGGATCGCGATGAACGCTCGCTGGTTCTTGCTGCCACATCTTTCCCCGCCCACACATACTCCCCATCTTCCGTGAGCCGGAACCGCTCCCGTGGCACATTGAGCTTGCCCCGAATCTTTTTCGCCCGCGCGGGAACCTTGGTCTTTGACTTTTTCTCCACCTGCTCCCACGGCATCGCAGGCGGAATCCAATCCGGCACGGTGGACTCGACCACAATAGACTTGACCAACCTGGTAAACTCGCCCGGCTCGACCGGCTGATCTTGCACTACCTCTGCCGCCGCCAGCACGCGCTCATCTTGCCACAGCGCATCCACCCATTGCCCCAGCGTGACCGGCCCGCCTTGAGCCTTGTTTTCCAGCCACCATTCGGCCTTTTCCAACAGCCACCACTCGAATGCGCGTTGGAACTCGCGCTCGTCGCTTTCTTTGCGATACCAGCGGCGTTTGTACACCGGCTGCTCGATGCGGCGGATGTGCTCGTTCTCTTCAATCGCCTTCATCCGCGCCTGCCACAGCGCCCGCCGCTCCCGCGAAAAATGCGCCGGAATCGGCTTGCCATCTCGTAGCAACTCGAACGGTCTTTCTCCCAACACCAATGGTTCTGGCAACCCGTCCTTCGTCCTCTGTCCTTCGTCCTTCGTCAATCCATACGCCGCATACACCAGCCAGTCCATTTCTTCTTGCAGCCCAATCATCTCGGCGCGCAAGCGGCCGCGTTCGGCGGTGTAAGCATCCCGCGCCTTGAAGAGCGCCTGGGCGTCTCTCCACTTGCCACTCTCCACTCTCCACGGTTTCACCCATCCCGCCAGCGAGCTGTTCCACGCATAGTAAGCTTCGCCGTCGCGCTCGAACAGTCTCTTGTACGCCAGGCTGGGCATCTGCTGACCACGCTCCCAGCACGCCTGCGAAAGCGCGGTGAGCCGCTCGCGCAATGGGCCAGCGTCGAGGATGGCGGATGGGATGGGGAGTTGTTCAAGTTTGCCGCCTGCATAAACAAAACGGTCGCGTTCTTCTTCGTCACCTGCGCCCTTGTTGAAGCAGATCATCTTCAACCAGAACAACGCAGCACTGGAGTTCAACAGGCCTACAAGGAGATGGTGGTCATCATCTGAAGCCGAGAGTGGCAACTTTGTCACTGGCGATTCGCGGCTGAAGGCCATCATGCTGGGGCTAAATACAAAGTGACAATGTGTTGCTATTTCAGGGAAAGCTAAAGAACGAGGATTCTTTGCACGCTCAATGGGAATCTGATGATACTCATAAATCGCGCGTCCAGCCTCGGCAAATGAACCTGAAAACGTAGGGCGATCGGAAAGGACTTGGTTGAACATTGAAAACCACTGCATCTCAGGATCATCGCGCTTGAACCTAACAAGGTCGATAGTGCTGCTATCATATGGGAACAGAACCATCAATGATCCGCTCAACGACCAGTCGCGAACATCATCTCCTACCTGAAGGGGCTGGAGATACTTTGCTCTAAACCCTAACCGGCGCGCCATGTCAACCGAGTGCATAAACACATCTGCCAATCCAAGAACAAACATGAAGCCGATATCTTCGGCAAGCATCTGGCGAAGCGGTTTTGATTCGATTCTCTCCAACGCTTTGCGTGTTGGCTCTGCATCTACATCCCAATTCCACGGCCACTTTGCCATCTCTTCTCGCGGGCGGTCGGCCACCATGATGCGCTCATCGCTGTAGCCAGGTTGGTCGTGGTGGGCCTCAAGAGTCGCCCACAGCGGCGAACGTTCGGGCATGGTGCGCAAGTCGCCGCCGCCGGGGAGTGTGGCCGCAATGCGAATAGCCGAACCCCGCGCAGGTGGACGGTTACGCCCGAACACGAGGCACGTCGGCGTGCCGTGTCCAGGGAACATCAGGCCGGAGCAGTCCACGACCTTCTGCAATTCAACGGTGGAAAAAAAGTTTTCGACCAGCGGCTTGCCAAACTCACGCTTGGCAAAGGCGTTGGAAACGATAAAGCCCAGGTGACCACCCGGCTTGAGCAGGCTGAACGAGCGTTGAAAGAACGGCGCGACGAGTTGGAATTTGAGAAAGGCTGTTTCCTTCCAGCGTTCGCGGTACAGCTCACGCTTTTCTGCGCTGCGCGCCGTCACAAACGGCGGGTTGCCCAGCATGATGTCAAAGCCGCCGCGCTCAATCTCGTGCACAGGCAGTTCCATCTGCCCTGGCGTCTGGTTCACGATGGCAAGCATCGCGCCCTTGACGCTCGCGACGGGTTCCTGCTTCACGGCAAAGACTTGAGGAAAGTCCAACTCCCACGCGAATGTAATTTCCTCGCCCTCGCTGGCGGCTTCCAGTTCGGTCAGCGCGCCATCATCCTCGGCGGTCAACCGTTTCTTGCCCTGGAGCGTTTTGAGCGCCGACTCGGTTTGCTTCACTTTAGCCAGCGCCGCATCGAGCGCGGCCAGTTCCGCCGCGCGTTTTTGGATTTCGGCTTTGGTCTCTTTGCGCTCAAGCGACACCAGTTCGAGTTGAACTCGTTTAGAGCCAAGTAGATTGGCACGCTGGTGTTCCAGTTGCAGGCGCGTAAGCCGCGTGCGATGCGCCAGCGCGTTCAGGCGCAGCCGGCGCTTTTCGTTCGGGTCTTGCGCGCCAAAGAACTGGCGGTGTGTCTCTTCCAGCGCAGCGCGTTCATCCTGCATCGCCTCGCTGCGGCTGATGTCTTGCAGGCGGAACGGTTGCCCGCGCACCAAATCCAACAGCGCATCGCCGCGCCGGATTTTATACGCCAGGTTCGGCAGGGCCGGAATCTGGCTGATGGCCCGCTCGAATTGGTGAGCGGTGCAATCGTCCAGGTCAACGTCCACCTGGTAATCCACGATGAGCGACAGCCACAGCCTCAGCTTGCAAATCTCGACCGCTTTGGCCTGCAAGTCCACGCCATAAATGTTTTCCTCGATGATGCGCTTTTTCAGGTCGAACACCAGGTTGGGCCGGCTCAAGCGCGGGTCGCGGCCTCGCTCGACCGTCTCGCACAGGATATTCAGATTGACCAGCTCGTGCAGCAGGCCCAGCGCAAACGCGCCCGACCCGATGGCGGGGTCGCAAGCTCTGAGTGTGCGCACCTGTGCTCGGATGGCTTCGGCTTCCGTCTGCGAGACGGTCTGCTTGAGATGCGCCCGCGCCTCGTCGTTCAAGCCGCCCGCCGCGTCAATCTCCATCAATTGCGACAGCCGCGACTTGGCCAGGCCCGGCACGCGCGCGGCCAGGTAATCCTTGAGTACCTCGCGCGTGTTGAACGTCACCACGATGCGCGGCGTATAGAAACTGCCGGTGGCCTTGCGTAGATTCGGAGCCTGATAGTCGGCGGCTTGCTCGCTCGTCAGCACCACCGTCTCAAACACCTTGCCCAGCATTTCGGGGTCAACCGCCACTTCTTGATTGAGCGGCGTGGACTCGGTGACGGTAAAGTTGTAACGCCGGAGCAATCCGTCCTGGCCCAGAATCAGTTCAAAGAGGTCGTTCGGCAGCGCGACGGCATTCGGCGCATCCAGCGCGTCGGTCGGATCGAACAAGCCGCCATTGAGGAACGGCACCGTGCCCAACTTGCGCGCCAGGCGGTCTCGCTCGCGGTCATCGTATGCCGTCGGCGGGCGATTGAGCGCGTTGAAAAACAGGTCGTGCAAATAGCCCGTGTAAAACGCTTCGCCTTCGGACAGCGCAAAATCAAACAGGTCGAACAGATACGTCGTGCGCGGGTGCGGCACGTCGGGCGATTTGAGCCAGCGCTTCTTTTGCAAAAAGCACAGGAACAGCAGACGGTTGAGCAGCCGTTGCGTAAAAGCGTGGCGGTCGGCCGGCGCTTTGACAGACTTGGGCAAGCCGGCTTTGACATCCTCGAACAGGTCGCGGAACTCGCAAAAGAACTGGGTCGTGACGGCTTCCACGTCAAAGGCATCGTCCCACTGGCTCAGCCATCCGTCCTGGTCGCTCACGTCCTCCGGCCAGGCGAGTGGGGGCAGGTTGTACTCGCATAGCGTCCGCATCCCCGCGTCGTTGCGCTCCCAGCCAAACGCGCTCAGGCGAGCCGTTGCGGCGCGGTCGCCCCGAAAGTGAGCAAATGTGAATTGTTGATAATTGTGCGTGGCGATAAAGAGCAGGTTCTGCGCCGGCCAGGCGGGCAGACTCGCGCGCTGGCTGCGTGCGGTCGGGGCCAGTCCGCGCAAGACGCGGCGCAGTTGCGTAGAATACAGCTTGGGCGAGGCTGTCTCTAACAGGAACACGCCCCACGGCTGGCCCGGCGCAAAATTCGCCAACTGCTGCACCGTCACGCGCTCTGCCGTTTTGCGGTCGAGCCGCAGCTCGTCCGCCGCGTAATCGTAAAACATTTCCTCGGCGGGCAGGTCGGGCGGCGCGGGCCAATTCAGCTCGTCGCGCAAAAAGCCAATCAGTGTGTCGCGGTCGTGGACACGGCGGATGCAGTCTTTGTCAATGGGTGACATGGTGTGCCTCATCAAGTTTGGGTCTATTGACACCCGTCGTCAGCCGTGCTAATAGGGTGTCAGCACAAAAAACCGCAAGGCTTTCTCCTGCCCCGCGAAAAAGTCGCCGAGTGTGGCGGCCTGCCCCCCTCTGGACGTGATGAGGGGATCGGGCTAGCGGGGCAGGTTTGTTGCGTGAGGGTAGAACACTAATGCCTGGCTTCGGCCAGGAGAATCGCGCGCAGCCGGGCGAGGTCAATCGCAGGATTGCCACGGGCAGCCAGGATCAGGCTGGCCCGCGATGATTTTTCCGCAAGGGCCTGCGCGATCCGCCCCGGCAAGGTGGTCAGGTCAATGCGCGTCAGCACGTAATCGGCGGCGGTCGAATCACTCAAAAGAAGGGTTGCCAGCTTTTCTTCAAACGCGGCCAGGTCGGTGGGATTCAATCGTCCGACGGTACGACGAATGAGGCTTTGCTCGATGGTCAACAGCCGCCCCCGGATCAGCGAAGGGTAACGCAATCCGGCCGCGGCCCAATCGGCCAGAACATGATCGTATGGCCCGGCGCGGGCCACCTGTGTGCTTATCCCCGCCGCCACCACGTCGGGGCCTGTCACATTATACGCATCACGGCTGATGACCAGGGCCGGGCGCACTTTACCGCCGGTCAGATCGCTATAGTCGTAGGGCACTGCAATCACATCACCGCGCCGGTACGGCATCCTTCACCTCGCCGGCGATCCAGTCTTCCGGCATGGCCTCCCAGTCCTTCCGCAAGGTGGCGACCGAGAACCGGTAATCTTTTGACAGGGGCGTGTCTTCAAGCCCGAACAACAAATCAAGGGCTTGTTGAACAACAGCCTCTTCTGTCACGCCGCGCGTCTGCGCCGCTTCGCGCAGCTTTTGGGCCATGTCCTGCGCCAGCGTCAAACGCATCTCAACCGTCGTCGTGGTCATATTGCCCTCCTCCATCCAGTCCTATTGTAGCCCACTTTTCTGACCGTTGCAATGATTACCCGCTCAACTCTATCCACGCTTTGAGCGCCGGTTTGACCCCGACCGGGGCCTGCACGGATTTGAGATAAGTGTTAGCGATGTGCTTTTCTACCTTCTTGCGAACGGCGGCGAGCGATTCACCCGACATGGCGCGGCGGCGAGGCGTGTCGGAAGTCGAGCGAATCACCTCGTCAATCTGCTCGGTGTCCTCGATGATTTTTTCGGTCTCCAGGTTATAAAGATACCATTGAATATCTCCGGCCTCTTCAATCCATTGGCCGGTTGTTGCGTCTTTGGCTGGCCGCGTGTAACAGAAAAACACCGCCCGCGTATCCGGCTTGGGATGCTCACGCCCGCTAAAGACGCGCAGTGGGAAATGCGCCAGCTTGTCTTCCAGTCCAGGGTGAGCCTCTAGCAGTTTGCGGCAGCGCAGGCGCATCGCTTCTAAAGGCGACATGACATTATCGTATCGCTGATTGAACTCTTTGAGCGCCTCATAGTCATCTTGCGGCGTCAAGAGTTTCTTGCCCTCAATCCCAAACACTTTGGAGATTCTCAGCGTCTTGTTCGCCACTCGCTTGTACAGGTTGAGCAAGTCTTCCAGTTCGCCCGGCGGCAGGAAATTCCAGAAATGAACCTTGCCGCGTGCCTCTCGATATTCAGGATGGTCGGCCAGCATGGCCCCTTCGACTTGTGGGTCAAGTCGGCGGTCTACGCGCCCGATGCGCTGCATTAGTCGCACAGGGTTCCAATGCAAGTCATAGTTGATGAGCAGGGCCGCGTCCTGCAAGTTCAAGCCCTCGGACAGCACGTCGGTCGAGACCAGCACGCGCGTTTCGCGCGCACCCTTCTCGGCCAGTTTCGCGCTGGACGAATCGTTATAATAAGGCGAAAAGGCTGTGATGATTTCGCCCCGATCACGCTCGACGCCGCTATGTACCAGGTCAATCGGCTTGATGCCTGCCTTGCTCAATTCCTCATACAGATAGTGCGCGGTCTCCATGAACTCGCTGAAAATCAATACCTTGTGTTTCTTCAGCAAGGGATGTGTCTTGAGCAGTTTGACGAGGGCTTGGAGCTTGTCATCGCGCGCCGACGTCAAGCCGCGCAAGTCATTGAGAAAAGTTTCCAATGCTCCCAGGTCAAGATACGTCTCATCCAAAATCTCGTCAACCTTGTATTCAGAGCGGGGTAGCACGTCAGCCGCTTCCAGGAATTCGGGCGGCAGAACGTCGTCCTCGGCATCTTGTTCATCCACAATCGCCTGATGCTCCTTGATGCGCGCCAAAAGCTCCGTGCGTTGGTCTAGCCAGCGTTCCAGCTCGTGCTTTTTCGCCGCCGATTGGATATTCACCGTGATGAACGCCAGCAATTTGAGAAACAGCCGCTCGCACGTCGCCTCAAAGGCTTTGGCTGAACTCTCGAACCGTTTGAGCAACTGCGTGCGAATCAGGCCGACGACCTGCATCTGCCGGCCTCGCATGAAATCGTCCAGGGTCTCGACGGGTTGGGTGGAATAGTTCAACGGATAGTAAATGGCAAGCGAAAGCAAGGGCGGTTTGCCAGGACGAAAAAAGGCATCCTTCAAATGCCCAAGCAGTCCGCCATACGTCTTTTCCAGTGAATACTTGCCGACCTGCGGAGGCTCGCGTTGGGGAAAGGTAACTGCCGCGCCGCCGCTCTGCACCTGGCTCTGTTTGGCATACGCCCGGCTGCGCTGGATAACCAGCGCCTGGGTCAGCGGGTCTTTGGCGAGTAAGCGTTCAGCTTCGGCCATCGAAAGTTCGGGGTCGGCGTTTCCATTGCCTGCAAGCTGCTCCAGCGCCGCTTCCAGCTTGCGGAAATAGCCAGGCAGCGAGTGGATGCCAAGCGGCGCGGCTTTGAAATAGTCAGGCTGACGACGCGAGAACAACTCGATCTGGTGCTGCAAGTCCAGCAGGCTATTGTTGATTGGCGTAGCCGTAATCAAAAAGACCTGTTTGCCATCCAGCATATCGAACAGCTTGCGATGTCGCTTGGACGCCTGATTGCGAAAGTGGTGAGCTTCGTCAATGATGACGGCATCGGCCTTTTCCTTGACCTCGTCCATCAAATCGGTAAACTCGCCTCCGCGCAAAAGGTCGGTGTGATTAAAGATGGCGAGATTGCTATACGCCCCAACGAGGCCAGGCAGATAGCGTTTGAGTTTGCTTTCCCACACCGGCTTGCGAGCCGCTTTGGGGACAATCAGGGCAACGCGCTTGCGGTCGAACAACAATCGCTCAATCAACATCAAGCCAATAAAGGTCTTGCCCAGGCCGACCCCATCGCACAGCAATGCGCCGTTGTAGCGTTCAGCAATTTTCATCAAGGCGTGGTAGCCCTCGCGCTGATAGGTATCCAGCACAGGATACATCCGCGATTCGGCCCGCTCCCATTCGCTCGCCGTCAATTCGTGCCCCCTGAAAAACTCGTACAGGGCTTTGGCGTAAACCTCGAACGGAGAGTATTCGCGTGTGTGGTGTTCCATCACACGCAGGATGTCGGGCGTTACATCTTCGGCTTCGCTCCAGTAATGCTCGTACCACGCCTGTAGTTCATCAACGCCTGTTCTCAGTTGCACGTTCAGTTCGACGTTATCGTGCAAGCCAGGATAAGTAAAGTTGCTGGAGCCGACCAGCGCGGTTGGCCCCATCACGTCAAACTTGGCATGAGTGATATAGGTTTTGGCGTGAAACTTGCGTTCGCGGTACACCTTGCATTGGATTTGCCCGCTCTGCAATGCATTGACGACCGCCGGTACGCCCAAGAGAAAGTCATTTTTCTCTTTCTCTTGTTCCAAGCTGTCATCCAGTGCCTCGGCAATTTTGCCAAGAGCGTCCTCAAAAGCCTGCTTTGTCTTTTTGCTGACCTCATCACCCATCAGGATGCGAATCTGCTCCAGCTTTTGCCACTGGCCGTCGAGAGACAAAAGCGAACCGATCTCAAAGTAACCGGTCGCAATGTCAAGCGAACGGGCAATATCGCACCACTCTTTGAGGTACTGCGCCACTTTCCACTGTTCGTCGCTGTTGTCAACGATGAACAGTTCCCCGCCCTGGCGTTGAGGCTTGGGCGAGTCAAGGGCTTGTGCAGATGTCTGCGCCCCTTTCATTTTGGGCGGAGGCACACTCGGGAGAGACGGCTGCGCGGGGGCAGGTCTGCTGGTTCTGCGCTTGGACATGGCTGGTCAACTCCCCCTTTATCATGACGGCCAAACATAAAACCGCCTGCGACGCCGCAGGCGCGCAAGCAGCCCGCTGTGCTACACTTTCACCGTCAGCCGCCCACGTCGGCTCGACCATCGCCCCGGGTGCACCAACACCGAGGGGCGACTAATTCTATACCACCCTCTCAAAAACGCAAACGAGAGCGAGCCGGGCATCAACTCTCTGTCATCTCAGGCTGGCACAAATTCCTCCAATTTGTCCCGGATGAACTGGTAGAGCATGAGGCACACGGTCGCCACTGCGAGCGGGGGAAAAAAAACGCTCGACCCAAGCCAGGATCGCAACGGTCGGCCGCCAGGGCAGCACGCGCGCCACGTAGACGAGCAACTCGAGCGCGATCAGGACTCGGCCGGTCGCCAGCAGCGCAACGAACGCCGCCCCGAGCGCCGCCCAGATGTGGGCGCGCCGCCATTTGGGCAGCGAGAACGACTTGAGCGGGATTGGGGCGGGCGCGGCCATACGTCCCTTTGGCCTGAATCATTGCCTCGGAAAACAGAGGCTCGGGCGGGTCCACCGTCCCCGGCGGCGTCAAGGCGCGCACGGGGACGGCGCGGGGAGCAATGTTCAGACACCCCCTAACCCGCCCGGCTCGGAGGCTCAAGAGCGATTCTCCAAACGACAAAAGACAAAAGAACCTTGTCTTGACTTGACGTTGACCGCAGGCTATACTACAGGCTGTTGATATATCTGAGGAGAGACGACTATGTCAGTCCTTGCACAAGGAACACGTTGGCGTGAATTCTCTCTGGCTGAATTGATGCCCGAGACCCGACAACGTCTGGTCGAACTGGGCGCTCCCTTGCTGCTCACAGAAGTTGAAGGGCGAGTGGCGCTGGCCGAGAAAAAGCTCCGCGCCTTTGAGCAAGAGTATGGAACGACACTCGCCCAACTAGGCCGGAATGGCTTGCCGGATGACGCCAGCCTGGAAATGCACCAAGATTTCGTCGAATGGTCGGGCTGGCAGCGCACGCTGGAAGAGAGCCATCAAACCCTTGCCTCGCTGAAACCTCTCTTGGAGAGATCACTTGCCCCCGCGCCTGCAAGCTAGAATCGCCAACATCTGGGCTATCCTGGGCGATTTCGTGTTCGAGATCGCCATCCCCAGAGTGGATTACCACGCCTTCAAGCTCAAGGTGACTCTTGCCGAGGGCAGCACACTCCACATCAGCGAGCAGTATGACGGCGACGTCTTGGAACATTGCATATTACTGGCTTGACGCCGATGACCGTCTGCTCGTTGGATGGGACAACGCTCTGCACCATTCTCGCCTGCCGGGCTTTCCTCATCACAAGCACGTAGGTGAGCAAGGCAACCGGCAACCCTCCGAAGAAACGACTCCCGAAGCGATTCTCACGGCCATCCGAGATCGTTTGTCGTGAAGCGCGCTACTGCCCCTTGAATACCACCGGCAGATACACCCGCTGATTGAGCGGCCGCGTCGTCTGGCGGTACACGCCCGCGCTGACCAGCGTTTCGCCGCTTGCTTCGCTCAACGACTGCGCCACGCCGCTGCTCGCCATGCCGCCGGACGTGCCAACGTAGATAATCACACAGTCGGTGGTCGTTGCCCAAATTTGTCCCAGACGAGCTTGTAGAGCACGAGACCGATGGCCGTCCCAACCGCCGCCAGGTATGCCCACTCGACCCGGACCAGGATCGCAATGGTCGGCCCGGCGACAGTTGAACTGTCGCCTGAACGAAAAGTTGGACAGGTAATTGATGTGCGGCTTTGAGCCTCGTTTTTTGGAGCCTCTTGGCGGGACATGGGGCAATGCCATTTTATTCGGGCGGGTCGGGGCGTCCCAGGCCGCCCGGTACCAGCGTCCCGACCCCTAACCAGCTCGGCTCAGGCTCAAACCCGCGCTGGGGACGGCGCGGGGAGCGAGGTTCCAACCCGCCCAACTCGGACGTAAGCCGCCGTCCCCGGCGGCGTCAACCGCGCCGGGGGGCTGGGCGATGGCCTGCATTTCATCTTTCTTTGCGAGCGAACGTGTAACCGGTCAAGACGGCCAGGCCTTCTTCAGGCAAGAGCGGCCCCACAATTTCAGCCTGCCTTGTGCCTGTGTTGATGATGCCGGCGCAGCCTGGCTTGAGACTCCCGCCGCTCAACTGTTGCAACATGGCCTGTGATACACCAAAGACCACGCGCGAGATGCGCGCCCAATGGATGGCTCCCGCGCACATGGGGCAGGGTTCGGTGCTGGCATACAAAGTGTAGCCCTTTAACGAGATGCGCTGCTGGGCCTGGCAGTACTCGCTGATGACGCGCAGCTCGGCGTGAAAGGTGGGATCAGAAAACGCGGCACACCGGTCCCAGGCTTGGTGAACGACCGAGCCGTCCACGACCAGAACGGCTCCAAACGGTTCGCCGCCCTGTTGACGCGCCTGGCGCGCCAGCGCCATGGCGAGGCGTAGAAACTGCTCGTCGCCAGTCGCCATCATGGACAACTTTTTTCCACAAGCTGATCCTTCGCTTCGCTCGGGACATTGTTTTTGGGAAGGTTCGCCATTTGCAACCATCCGGCGATTTCGCCCGCGATGCTCTTGCCGACGCCCGCCAGTTCCCGCAGCCCCGGCTCGCCTTTCGCGCTGAACAGGTCGGCAATGCTCTCGGTGCACTCATCCACTGTCCACGCCGCCTTGCGGTAAGCCCAGATGCGGTAGTCGTTCGCCTGCTCCAGTTCCAGATCGTACGTTTTGAGAAACAATCGCTCGGCGATGCGCTTGTTCACGGCGAGCGGCCCCGGCGCAATGTAGCGCGGCATCCGATCCAGCAAGCCGTGACGAGCGCACAACTCGCGCACTGTCAGCCCCAGCCTGGCATTATAGGCGCGCGGAGGGCCATAGCTCGGCTTGCCGCCTTCCTTCCAGTTGTAGAGTTGTTGCCAGCGTGATGCAACCGCCGGATCCAATCGCCGGGCGGCAGCCAACGTCCGTTCGGCCTGGACGCCGTCCATCGTCAATCCGCCGGCCATGACGAATGACCCGCCGTGATCTCGAACTGCGCGGATGGTATCTTGCACGTGTCGCTCGTCATCGCCGACGATGGGCAGAATGGGCATGAGGGACGCGCCGACCAGAATGCCCGCCTGGGCTAACGTCACCATCGCCTGCAAGCGACGATTCACGCCGGGGCTATGCGGCTCAAAGGCACGCTTGAGCACAGGGTCAACGCTGCTCATGCTAAAAACGACGCCCACCCACGCGCGCTGGTTGATTTCCACGAGCAAGTCCAGGTCGCGCGTGAGCAGCGGCGAGCGTTCGACGACGAACAGCGGAAAGCTCAGGTCGCGCACGACCTCCAGCATCCCGCGCGAAAGCCGGTAGCGATCCTCGGCGGGCTGCTGCCAATCGCCGCAAGCGATCACGTCGCGCCCCAGGCGAGCCAGTTCTCGCCGCAATAGCTCCACGGCATTGAGCTTGGCCTGAATCAGCGTGTCGAACGTGTTCGGGTCGCGCCGGCCCAGGTAGCGACCGCCGCGCGAGTAGCAAAACTCGCAGCCGCTGCGGCAACCGACGTAAGGATGCGCGCTATACTTGCCCCAGAACCACGGGCCATCCACGTGGCGATGGACGTTGACGATTTTGCGGACGCGGTATTCGTGGAATTCGAGTTGCATCCGGACACGCCCCTTGTCACTCTGAGCTGCGTAGCCAAGAGTCTCTGCCTGTTTTTCGCAGTTGCTCACGGCGGATAGCCATATCCGCCGCATGCCGCTGGACGCTTCGCGCAGCGGGAGCGGGTGCGAAATCCAGGCTCAGCCCCGCACGAACGAGATGCTTCGGCCCTGCGGGCCTCAGCATGACAAATCGGTGATTCGGGCGCGCTGCCTGGCCGGGAGATACGTGAGCGCCTTGCGCAGCATCAGCGCGCGATAACGGCGTCTGTGTTGGATAACTTGCGCCAACCAATCCGCTGCCAGCTCGGGATAATACTTGCCCAACGTTTTC
>CAYHAR010000107.1:0-7085 GCA_964354595.1 uncultured Anaerolineae bacterium
CGTGGAGGTTTTGCGAGGCGTGGGCTCTAATCTCGAGTTTTCCTGAGCGAATCCATTCGACGAATTTGTGAACGCCCGTCTCGATGTCGGCGCTGTCGGCGGATCTTTCGAGTTCGCCAAGCACATCTTTGGAAACCTGCTCTATGGCCGAGGCGTGAGACCATAGAGTCAATTCGCCCTGTTCTTTGGCTTTCTGGGCGAGTTCGTAAGCCGTGCGGTCTGTCTGAAGGCCCACCAGGATGCGGATTTTCTCAACCGTCTCCAGGAACGGGTAGAGTCTGTAAAAGCCGCTAATGTAAAAGTACCCCACCAGGCAGTCAAAGTAACGGGTACTGTTCCTAAACACGATAGCGAAGCGATCCCGCAGGCTGTTGCCAGGCTCATTGGTAATGAAAGTCAAGTCAGTTGACATTGTCATAGAGTTTGCCTCCAGTCGGATGCAGGTTCAACTCAATAACAGTAAGGCCATTGCGATTTCGTTCGCGATCCGGTCGAGTTGTGTTTGATCTTCTCCACACTCGCTATTCCTGGGGCGGCCTAACGAAGACAATAACATCCTGACCACTGACTAAAGGCTATCAGAGACATTTGTTGCCGGTGTGTCGTGAACCATATAAGGCCGAAACATCGCCACCAACCGCCCCGGCAATCGCCCAGCCAGCACCACGCCTTTTTCTTCATGTTGCTCCATCTCCACCACGCCTTGATTGTGAAACAATGCGATGAGGTCGCCCGCGCGATAGGGCAGCCGCACCTGCACAGGCGTCAGGCTCTCGTACAGCACTTGCTCGACTTGCGCGAGCAGGTCATCCAGCCCAACGCCGCACGCGGCGGAAATCGCCACCGTGTGTGGCGACTCGGCGGCCGCCTGGCGCGCCTGCGCGGCGTGCTCGCCGTCCAGCCGGTCAATCTTGTTGAGCGCGACAATGACCGGCACGTCTTTGACTTCCAGATCGGCCAGCGTGTCTTCCACCGCGCGCGCTTGCTCCGCTGCGTTGGGATGCGTAATGTCCACGATGTGCAGCAGCAGGTCGGCTTCCGTGATCTCTTCCAGCGTCGCGCGAAAGGCCGCCACCAGTTGCGTCGGCAGCTTTTGGATAAAGCCGACCGTGTCGGTGAACAGCGCCACCTTGCCGCCGGGCAGCGCCACGCGGCGCGTCGTCGGATCGAGCGTGGCAAACAGCTTGTCTTCCACCAGCACGCCTGCACCCGAGATCGCGTTGAGCAAGGTGGACTTGCCCGCGTTCGTATAGCCGACGATGGCGACGACGGGCACCTGCGCGCGTTGGCGTTGGAGGCGATGGCGCTTGCGATGCGCGCGCACGCCTTCCAGCTCGTGCTTGAGGAACGTGATGCGCTCGCGGATGCGGCGGCGGTCCACTTCGAGCTGCGTCTCGCCAGGGCCGCGCAATCCCACGCTCGCCACGCCCCCTCGCCCGCCGCCTCCGCCGACCTGGCGCGCCAGGTGCGTCCATTGCCGCGTCAGACGGGGCAGGCGATATTCGTACTGCGCCAGCTCCACTTGCAATGCGCCTTCGCGCGTGCGAGCGTGCTGCGCGAAAATGTCCAGGATGAGCGCCGTGCGGTCGAGCACGCGCACGCCATCGCCCATGATCTTTTCCAGGTTGCGCTGGTGGCGCGGCGAAAGCTCGTCGTCGAACACGATCAGGTCGGCGCGCAGCTCTTCGACGAGCGCCTGGACTTCTTCCACCTTGCCATGGCCGATGTGCGTGGCCGGATGGACGTGCTCGAGCTTTTGCGTCGCCTGCCCGACGACCTCGATGCCCGCGGTCATTGCCAACTGGCGTAGCTCGTCCAGGCTGTCTTGGACTGAGAGCAAGCCCCGGTCGCCGCGCAGTTCCGTCCCGATGAGGAACGCTCGCGCCGCCGGCGTCTCTGTCTTTATCGTTGATTTCGTGATATGAGCCTCCCCTTCGAATGACGAATTCGACACGCGAAGCGGTCATTCGCAACTCGGCATTATTCTCTTTCGCGCACGTAGCGGATTTCGGCGCCTTCGCGTCCAGCCAGCGCCGCACGCAGCACCTTGATCAGCGCCTCGTCCGCGCCGGATTCCTCCAGCACGTCCAATTCGTCCTGGCTGATGTAATAGTCGCGGTCCTCGGTGCTTTCTTCTTCCAGGTGATCCATCAGAAAGCGCAGCTGCGCTTCGCCGATCTGGCCGATGGGTTGATTCGTCTCAGAATCGAAAAGCGTAATCATGGTTACTCCCTCCCACTGGCATTCGACCGCAGACGACGCGCTGCAGTTTGCGGTCAAGACTGGCGGAAATTCTTGACTCGCTTCATCGCCTCTTTGATTCGTTCCGTTTTTTGCCCCAGGCTGATGCGGACGTAGCCTTCGCCGTGCTGGCCGAACGCCGTGCCCGGCGTGATCGAGACGTCAGCTTTATCGAGCAACTGGTTCGCAAAATCTGCGCTGGTGAACCCGGCGGGAATTCTGGCCCAAACGTAGATGGTGCTCTTGGGCTTGTCGGCGCTCATCCCCGCTTCCGGCAATGCCTTGAGCACAATATCGCGCCGGGTGGCATACACCTCGTTGCGCTCAGACAGCCATTTCTGGTCACCGTTCAAAGCCTCCGTGGCGGCGTCCTGGACCGCGCGAAAGATGCCCGAGTCAATATTGGTCTTTAGCCGCGAAAGCGCCCCGATGGCTTCCGCATTCCCGGTCGCCATCCCCACGCGCCAGCCGCCCATGTTGTGGCTCTTGGACAGCGAGTTGAATTCGACGGCGTACTGCTTAGCGCCGGGGACTTGAAGCAGACTCGGCGCGACATAGCCATCAAAGCACACCTCGGCATAAGGATTATCGTGAATGAGCAAGACGTCATTCTTGCGCGCGAACGCCAACGCCCGCTCAAAGAACTCGAGCGACGCCGTCGCCGTCGTCGGGTTGTTGGGATAGTTCATCCACAAAATCTTGGCGCGCCCGAGCTGCTCTGCCGGAATCGCGTCGAGGTCGGGCAACCAGCCGCGCTTTTCCTCCAGCGGGACGTAGTAAATCTCGCCGCCGGCCAGCCGCGCGCCGGAGGTGTACGTCGGATAACCGGGGTCGGGGATCAACACGACGTCGCCGGGATCCACATAGGCCCAAGCCAAATTAAAGATACCTTCTTTGCTGCCGATGAGCGGCAGCACCTGCGTCTTGGGGTCCAGCTCGACGCCAAAGCGCCGCATAGTGTGATCGGCAATCGCCTTGCGCAATTGCGGCGTGCCAAAGAACCCGGCGTAGCCGTGGTGCGTGGGGTCTTTGGCCGATTGATAGAGCGATTCGATGATCTGGGGCGAGGGCGGCTGGTCGGGGCTGCCGATGTCCAGCCGGATCACGTCGCGGCCCTCAGAGATCATTTGGGTGATGCGTTTTTCCAGCCCGGCGAAAATATAGGGCGGGAGATTGGCGACACGTTGAGCGAGTTTGACAGGCACTTGAGACTCCTTCTGTGGTTTGCTATTTTTTGATGTTTGAAATTTGCGACAGACGTTCCTGCCCGCGTGTTGGCTCGGGCGGTTGTTTGCGGATAGGCAGGACAAAATGAAACGTCGAGCCGGGGCAGCCTTTTTCGTCGTAGCCGGGGCTTTCGGCCCAGATTCTGCCGCCGTGCGCCTCGACGATGCCTTTGGCGACGGCCAAACCTAGCCCGGGCCCTCCGCCCTTGAACTTTGTGAGCCCGCTCGAATGGCGCAGCGGCTCGGTCACGCCGTAAAACTTGTCAAAGATGCGCTCCAAATCCTCCGGCGCGATGCCGATGCCGGTGTCGGCGATGCTCACGTCCACCAGGCGCATCGGGTCCGCTTCTTCGCCCAGCAGGCTGGCGCTGATGGTGATCTTGCCGCCGTCGGGCGTGTATTTGATGCTGTTGCCGATCACGTGGTTGAATACCAGGTAGAGACGTTGTGGATCGGCGTAGAACGTTGGCAGATGGGCTGGAAAACCCTTGACCATCAGGGTCAGCTTGCGGTCGGAGATGGCGAGTTCCAGGTCGCCGGCGGCGATTCGCGCGATGTTTTGAAGCGCGATGGGCTGATAGTGCAAAGTCAGCACCTCGTTGTCAATCTGCGAGACGGCGATCATGTCTTGGATGATCACGCCGAGACGCTGCGTGCCGGCGGCCAGGCCGGTCAAGGCGCTGCGCCGCCGCTCATTCAAGTCATTAGCCAGTTCGAGGTTCAAAAGATCAGAGTAACCCTGGATGATGGTCAAGGGCGTCTTGAGCTCGTGCGCGGCAATGCTGATAAAGTCGGACTTGGTGCGGTCCAGTTTTTCCAGCCGCCACTTGGTTTGTTCCAGCTCGTCGCGCAGGGCTTGCTCGGTCTCGTCCACGTAGACCAGGTTTACTTGCATTTCGAGATGCCAGAACACGGCGTCGAGGCCGTGTAATTGGGTCAGGGCTTCTTCGAGGGCGAATACGGCCGTGGTGGCCAGCCAAAGGCTCTCCTTCAAGAGCATCAGTATTTTCAGCAAGTCGCCCAAAGAGTATCCCACCGCGCGATGGGTCTTGACCAACGCCACCGCGGACTTTTCAAGCTCGTCATACCGTCCGACTTCGAGGGCGATGACCAGCGCATCGTAAATGTCTTGCAATGCGCTTTCGACTATAGGCGGAGCTTCTGTGCCTTGCACGCGCACAGGCGGGCGGAGGCGCACGGCAGAGATCCACGTTGGAATGATGGCAGAAGTCTGCGTGCGCAGCCAGCGGCCTAGCTTTGTACGAGCTGCTACTTCAGGGCGAAGCGGGCCTGAGGGCATAGTGATTACTCCATGAGAACTTGCAATGTCCGGCCGACGCGCTCCAGGCTGTCAGGGTTGATCTTGTCAAGAGTGTCAGACGTCGTGTGCCAGTACGGGTAATCAAAGTCAATGATGTCCACGGCTGGGATGCCTTGCTGCGCGAACGGCGTGTGATCGTCAAACATCGCCCACCGCGGCTGTGGGATGAAATGTTTGTCGTAGCCCAACTCGGCGGCCACGGCCCAGATACGTTGATTCCACTGGCGGTCCGAATTTTTGTCGAAATAAATCTGCTGGTCAGCGTCGCCAATCATGTCCACCACGATCACCGCAACGGGTTTCACGGCGAGATTCTGCGCCATGTGCCGGGAGCCGACGGTCCATTCCCATCCATCCAGATTACCATTATCTTCTGCGTCAAAAAACGCCAGCCAGATTTGGTTTTGCAGCTTTTTAGTGTCGAGCACGCGCGCAAGCTCGAGTAGAACTGCCACGCCGCTCGCGCCATCATTAGCGCCCGGCACCAGCGCAGTCGGCGTTGTTTTGTCTTGATCCGCGCGGCGGCGTGTATCGTAATGCGCGCCGAGAATCACTGCTGGCCCACTTCCCTTGCGCCCGACGATGTTTCGAATTCCGATCCCACGATATTCAAATTTTTGTTCTTCGACAGCCCATTCGAACTTTATTAGTTGGGCAATGATATAATCGCCGGTAGCCCGCCACGCCTCTGAGCCAGTGGGGCGTGGGCCAAGTTTCGTCTGCGCCTCAACGTGCGTGAATGCCGCCTGCCCGTCAAACTTGATGGGTTGCGGGCTACATGCTGCCTGCGCCAGGATAAAGATGGCGCAGAGGATATTTACAATACTTCGCATAGCCATTGAACTCCTAATGCAAATTTACAATCATTTCGTCACAAAATATGCTATGGCTATGCGAAATCAAATTGATCTGACGAAATCTCCAAATACTTGCTCAGCTCGACGGACATACTCTGCATTGCGATCTCGCTTCACACGAATAGACTTGGCCAGCGAAGGCAAGATGCCAAAGCTGGCCTTCATCGGCTGGAACACGGCGGGGTCTGCGTGCGTGATATAGTGGCACAATGCTCCGATCATGGTTTCTTGCGGGAACACAAGCGGTGACTCCCCTGCCAACAACCGGGCAGCATTCAGACCGGCTACAGCTCCCGTGGCCGCGTTTCCGATATAGCCCTCGACGCCCGTGATTTGCCCGGCAAAGAACAGGTCAGCCCGATGACGATACTGCATCGTCGGCTCTAGCAACAACGGCGCGGCAATGAATGTATTGCGATGCATCATGCCATATCGCTCAAACTCGGCCTGGGCCAGGCCGGGGATCATCCGAAACACACACTCTTGCTCGCCCCATTTGAGATTGGTCTGAAAGCCAACCAAGTTATACAGAGTGGCGGCAAGGTTGTCTTGCCGAAGCTGGACGACGGCCCACGGTCGCTTGTCAGTGCGAGGATCGCGCAGGCCGACGGGCCGCAACGGGCCATAGGCAAGTGTAGCATGGCCTCGCTTGGCTAAAACCTCGACCGGCAAACATCCTTCAAAAAATTGTTTGTCTTCGCGCTCAAAGACTTTAAGCTCAATGGTCTCCGCCGAGACCAAAGCCTCTACAAACGCATCGTATTCTTGGCGCGACATGGGGCAGTTGATGTAATCCGCGCTGGCGTCGTTTCCCTGGCGCGAAGCGCAAAAGGCGATCGTCATGTCAATCGAGTCGGCGGCGATGATGGGCGCGACGGCATCATAAAAGTACAAGTGATTTTGGCCGGTCAGGCGAGCCATGTCCGCTGCCAGCGCATCAGATGTGAGAGGGCCGCTGGCGATAATGGCCGGCATCTGCGGGATCGCAGTGACCTCTTCACGGCGGAGGGTGATGCGCGGATGCTGGGTGATCGCCTGCGTGACCGCATCGGCGAATCGCTCGCGATCCACGGCAAGCGCGCCACCGGCCGGCACGGCGGTTTCGTCGGCGCAGCGCAAGATGAGCGAGCCAAGCTCGCGCAACTCTCGCTTGAGGACGCCCGCAGCGCGGTCAGGCAGATTGGAGCCGAGGCTATTGCTGCACACCAGCTCGGCCAGGCGATCCGTGACGTGCGCGGGCGTCATGCGCTTTGGGCGCATCTCGAACAGTGTCACATTGACGCCCCGTTGGGCCGCCTGCCAGGCAGCCTCGCAACCGGCTAATCCGCCGCCTACAATGATCAAGTCGCTCATGGCTTATCGCGTATCGTACCGCGCCAGTATTCTACCACAGGTGACAGAGTTGGCGAAACGGTGGAAACGGACTATACTGACAAGAAG
>CAYHAR010000107.1:7185-12879 GCA_964354595.1 uncultured Anaerolineae bacterium
TACCACAGGTGACAGAGTTGGCGAAACGGTGGAAACGGACTATACTGACAAGAAGAAGTGAGACCAGGAGACAGAGAGACAAGGTGACACACTGATTTTCCCCCAGGGTTGTTCAGTTCTGTCACCCTGAGCGACGCGCAGCGGCGGACAGGGGCAGCGAAGGGTCTCTTTCACACGGGATAGAGATGCTTCGCTGCGCTCAGCATGACACAATGGCATAGAACTGAACAGCCCTGGATTTTCCCCTGACCGTTTGGGCCGAAAAGGACCCCAGGGGAATCGGTGTGACAAGGAAAGCAAAAGGGACAACACTTTTCCCTGTCACCATGCTTAACGCAAGAACTCAGGCTGGGAGACGCAAGAGGTCGCGCATGTGCATCAGTTGGTGGCCGTAGACAGCGATGACAAAAGTCTCCAGGTTGATTTGTCCCAGCGCCGGATGGTGGCCCACGCGATCCAGGTCTGCATCGCTCAATCCGGCCACCCAGGCAATGGTCGCTTCACGCGCGGTCGCCAAGTCAGCCAGCAATTGACGTGGAGGCAAGCTCGATAGGCGGGCTTGCTCCTGAGCGTTGAACTCGTTATAATTAAACCCTTCCGGCGCGCCGGGGCCGTTAGCGGCAATGTCTTGCATGATGCGCAGCAGGCCGACCTCAGACGAGAGAAAGTGGGCCGACAAGTCGCGCACCGTCCATGGGTATGGCTCTTCGTAGAGGACGGTTTTCCTCTGGTCGTCGGTCAAGCTGCTCAGGATTTCCACCGTCTTGGTAGCGCCCTTGCGCAACCGCGACACTAGTTCATTCACTCGTTCGCTCATTGGACACCTCGCCGTTAGCCTCGACGGCAAGTATAACGGAGAAAAGACAAAGAGACAAGGAGACCACCATGAAAATTGACGCCGCCTTGGAAGCCACCAATCTGCGCGATGTGCCTGCAATCGCGCAAGCGGCCGAAGCAATGGGCTTTGATGCGATATGGACAGGCGAAAAGCAGCACGAGGCCATCTTGCCGCTGCCGCTGGTGGCCGAGCACACGCAGCGAATGCAATTCGGGACGGCCATCGCCGTGGCGTTTGCCCGCAGCCCAATGGTTTTGGCGCACGCCGCGTGGGATCTGGCGGCGCAATCAAGCGGGCGATTTATATTGGGGCTGGGCACGCAGGTCAAGGCGCACATTGAGCGGCGGTTCGGGGTGACGTGGGCGCCGCCCGTGCCCCGGCTGCGGGAAATGATTCTGGCGCTGCGCGCGATCTGGGATTGCTGGCAGAACGGCGCACCGCTCAACTTTCGAGGGCAGCATTACAAGCTCACACTCATGACACCATTCTTTAACCCGGGGCCGATTGACGCGCCGCGTGCGCCGATTTTTATCGCGGGCGTCAATGTCAACATGTGCCAGTTAGCTGGCGAGCTGGCCGACGGGTTTCTGGTTCATCCTTATCACACGGCCAGGTATCTGCGCGAGGTCGTGCTGCCGGCGATTGAGGCCGGCGCAGCCAAAACCGGGCGAGCGCGCAGCGCCGTGCAAATCGCCGGTTCTACGTTCATCATTACCAACGACGCCGAGCGCGAGGCGGTGCGCTCTCAGGTGGCGTTCTACGCTTCCACGCCCTCGTATCGCAGCGTGATGGAATGCCATGGTTGGAGTGAGATTAGCGAGCAACTCTCCTTTATGGCCGCGCGTGGCAAGTGGAACGAGATGCCGGGCGAGATCAGCGACGAGATGCTGGAGGCATTCGCCTTGATCGGGAAACCCAACGAGTTGCCCGACAAGTTGATCGCCAAATACGCTGGGCTATTGGATCGCGTGGGACTATACGCGCCATTCGCGCCAGGACAAAATGACGAACTCTGGCGGGCGCTCATTGCCGCAGTTCACGCACAGTAACAAGGCTTCCAAGTCTGCCAGACTTGAAAGCCTTGGCAAACTGCGGTCGGCGGTTCGTAGCTAACGAGGCTAGCTCTTGAGAGCTTCCACCTTTTCCGTCGTCATGTCAAGCAGAACATTGGCCTCGGTCAGATCGCGCACCAGTCTATCGAACAGCCGGCCAGTGACAACCTTTTCCGGCACCATCCAACCGCGAGCCGTGAGATCGCCGCGCGCGATCATGCGAGCCACAATCGCTCCCGTGAATGCGGTCGTGCGCGCCATCGAGGTAAAGCCGAGGACCTCGTCATAGCGATCCACCATCTCGATCTTGTAATAGCGCGGGCGGCCATCCTTTTCGCCCATCACTTCGACGCGAAAGAGCGTAATATCTCGCTCGCCTTCTTCCAGTCGAACGCGCGAATACAGCGCCGCATCGAGCACTTTTTTGGGCGCAACCTTGACGCCGTCCACTTCAATCGGCTCTTCGCTCAACAGCCCCATCTCTTTGAGCACCGTCACTTTGGCGGCATAGCCGGGCCAGCGGCATGTCTTTTGGGTGCCGATTTTTAATCCTTTCAACACGTCCAGGTCGAGCAGCCAGGGCATAAAGCCTTCGTGCCAGGCTTCGCACTCGCCCACACCGGAAAAAGTCGTTAGCTCTACGCCCGAGTAGCGCGCCACCGGCTTTAACGCTCCGTTCTCGACTACGCGGGCGTCATAATTCCGCAGCGGCATTTGCCGCCCGCCAAAAACGATCTTGTAGCCCAATGGCGGCGTAGGCTTTTCCGGAATGCCGCCGCACTTGATGTGCACCTCGTCCACGCGATCCAACTTTTCAGCCAGGTAGCGCGTCATGATCTCGGTCAAGCCAGGCTCAACACCACAGCCCAGAATGACAAGCCCCCCTGCCCTTTCGACTTCTTGCTTGAGCGCTGGAACTTCAGGGTCAGGCGGCCAGCTCAAATCCACCCAAGGCTTTTTGGCCGCCATCGCCGCCCTAATGCCGGCCCCGACGGCTTGCTTGGGGAGCGCGGCGACGATGGCATCGAACCCGGCCATCAGCCGAGTTGACGCAGCTTGGTCGTTCAGATCCAAGACCGTCGTCGCGAGCTTTTCGGCGCCCTTCATGCTGGAAAGCTTTTTCTTGGCCAGGTCCAACTGCGGCTGGCTCATATCGGCCAGCGTCACCTGAGAAACTTGCGGATCGGACATGGCGTTGTACGCCGCGGCCGGTCCCATGAGTCCACTGCCCACCACCAAGATTTTCATGTAATACCTCCTTGCGAGTATTGAGTGTGTTATACACTAGGACAAAAACACTGTCAAGGAAGCCACCTGACTCGAGTTTCAGACGGCAAAACCTAACCAAAAACCAACTTTGACAAAACAGCCAAGTATGTTACACTTGCGCCGTCCCAAAGAGGCGCAATGTCCAGCAGCTAGCACTGGATGATCTGCCTGACCCTACTAGCCCCCTACCCTGCACATACCCAGGAGCAAAAGCCATGAGAATCCTGGTTCTTGGCATTGGCCGACAAGGACGTGCAGCATTGCATGATCTCTCTCGCAATTCCGCCGTGTCTCATATTATCGCGGCGGATAGCGACGTGGCCGCGCTCACCCGCTATGTCAAAAAGCTGAGCGCAGACAAGATCGAGCCAATCGCGTTGGACGCTCACGACCACGACACGCTCGGCAAGGCCATGAGTAAAGTTGACGCCGTCATCAATCTGCTCCCCGTTTTCTATCAAGCCACGATCGCCCGCCTGGCTATTGCCAACGGTGCTCACGTGGTTGATACGTCTTACACTTCGCCAGAGTTGTATTCCCTTGCCGAACAAGCCGCCGCCCGCAATCTGGCCATATTGCCGGAATTTGGTTTTGACCCTGGCATAGACCTCGTTCTGGCGGGACAAGCCGTCAAGGAACTGGACGAGATCCAAGAATATTACTCCTATGGTACCGGCTTTCCAGAGCCTGAAGCAGCCAAGACGAATCCCTTGCAATACAAAATCTCGTGGAGCGCCATAGGAGTGCTCATCGCCTACAAGCGCGACGGGCGCATCGTCCGCGACGGCAAGATCGTAGAAATCCCCGGTAAAGAAATGTTCGCTCCGGCCAACATACACACAGTAAAACTGGCCAGCTGGGAGAAGCAAGAAGCCTACGTGAACGGTGACGTGGTTCGCCTTCTGGACAAGATGGGAATCAGGGCGACAGTCCGCACTGCAGGCCGCTATGCGACTCGGTGGCCCGGTCACTGCGCGTTCTGGTATACGATGGCGCAGATGGGCCTGTTGGACGAAGCGCCGATCACGGTCGGAGAGGCGCGCGTCATCCCGCGCGAACTCGTGCGTGCTCTATTGGAACAACCACAGTTCCAGTATGCAGACCACGAGCGAGACGTGGCGGTTATCCGGGTAGACATGCGCGGCCTCAAGAATGGGCAGAAAAAGCGCCTGGTCTATGAAATGTGCGATCTGCGCGACCTGGAGACTGGCCTGATGGCGATGAACAGGACAGTCGGCTACACGGCCAGCATCGGCGCGCAGATGATTTTGCGGGGAGACATCGCAAAGCGAGGACTGATCTCTCCTCTCACCGATGTTCCGGTCAGCCTGTTTCTCCAAGAGTTGCAGGCGCGCGGCATCACCGTGAAACGCTACGAAGAGGATTGGTAAAAGACAGCCAACATGAAGATAGCAGTGCTAGGATCAGGTAACGGCGGTTGCGCCGTCGCATTTGACTGCGCGATACATGGGCACACCGTCAGCATCTTCGATTTTGAACAATTTTCCGATAACATTAGGGGCATCCGAGAAAACGGAGGAATTTACTCTCAAGGCGAGTTGGAGGGTTTTGCGTCGGTGGCCTATGCCGGGCACGATGTCAAAGTAGCCCTGAATGGAGCCGACATCATCTTTGCGGTTGGCCCAGCTTACAGCACCCGACCCTTTGCCCAAGCCAGCAAGCCATATCTTCAAAAAGGACAGACCGTCATCATTTGCCCAGGTTCCTATGGAGGCGGCATCGAATTCAAGAACATTGTCGGGTTAGGCATCCACGATGAAGACATTATCGTGGCCGAGACCTCCACTCTTCCGTATGCTGTCCGTATAACCGAACCCGGCAAGATCAGAGTCTTTCTCAAGCTCAGAGGCGGTCTTTTCCTTGCAGCTGCACCGGCCAAGAACACCACACGGGTCTTGGAGAACATCCGGGATGTATATCCGGCCATGACAGCCGCGAAAAATGTCCTCCAAACCAGTCTGCAAAATAGCAACCCTGTGATTCATCCAGCCATCACCCTCATGAACGTTGCGTTGATCGAGCGGACAAAAGGGAATTTCTGTTTCTATGAAGAAGGAGTTACCCCAGCCGTCGGGCGGCTGATCGAAGCGGTTGACAAAGAGCGCGCAGCCATTGGCAAGAAGCTCGGCCTCAAGATTCTGCCTGACCCGGAACTGGGCTGCCTGCAAGGATACATGACGGAGCCTACCTACGACAAAGGTTACTCTGAAGCGCCTGGGTTCAAGGGCATCAAGGCCCAGAGCAGCCTCGATTACAGATATTTCAACGAAGATGTGGGTTACGGCATGGTGTTCATGCAGAGACTCGGGGAACAGATCGGTGTAGATACTCCTTACATGTCCGCCGTCGTCAAGCTGGCTTCTCTCCTCATGGAGAGGGATTATCTCGGCGAAGCAAAGCGAACGATGACATCCCTGGGGCTTGCAGGATACACGGCAGAAGAATTGGAAAAGCTGCTAGCCTGAAAGGGTTCCAGATATTGACAAGACGGCCAAGTATGCTAAACTTGAATTG
>CAYHAR010000108.1:0-8068 GCA_964354595.1 uncultured Anaerolineae bacterium
GCGCATCTTGCTGCGCCTTGTTAAAGCGGTGAATCTCGTCCACCAGCAGAATCGTCCGCTGGCCGTAGAGCTTGCGCCGCTCCTGAGAATCGGCAATGACGCGGCGGATGTCCGCCACGCCCGCCATCACCGCGCTGATCGTCTCGAACGCCGAGCGGGTGCGGTTGGCAATAATCATCGCCAGCGTCGTCTTGCCCGTGCCGGGCGGCCCCCACAGGATGATCGAGCTGAACAGCCGGTCGGCTTTTATGGCGCGGCGTAGCAGGCGGCCGGGGCCGAGGATGTCTTCTTGGCCCACAAACTCGTCGAGCGAGCGCGGACGCATCCGCGCGGCCAGCGGCGCTTCGGCGGCGATACGTTCTTTCGCGGCGTGATCAAACAGGTCTGTCATCACTTGCTCACTCACCTTCCCGAAAGCCAAGCTTTCGGGAAGGTATATTTCTCATAGCGGATTATACCCCGCAAGTGGGTACGACTCAAGTTGACAGCGCGCTTTCAACAGTGCTATAATCATCAGTGTTTCCTCGCGCTATCGGCGTATATCTATCGCCTCGCGCAGGCCGAGAGGAGAATGGATAATGCCCATTATCTATCTTTTGTCGGCCGGCTCGGAAAGGAGAGGTGTCAGGGAAAAACCATTAGCGCTTTCTTATCCAACCACAATTTCATTCTCGTGAGGAGGAGAAATGCGTCACCAACTGTTTGCCGCTCTCAGCGGCCTGATGATTGTTTCGATGATTCTTTCCGCCTGCGGCCCGGCCGCCACGCCCGCGCCGCCCACCGCCGCTCCGACTCAGCCGCCGGCTCAACCGACCAAGCCGCCAGAGCCAACCAAGCCCCCCGCGCCGACGAACACACCGGCGCCGACGCCGACGCCCAAGCCCAAGGTCGTGCGCGTGACCATCTCGCAGGAGCCAGATAGCCTGAATCCACTGTATACGCAGATGTGGTTCTCCGCCATTGTGCTACAGACCAATCTGGCGACCGGATTGCTCCTGTACAATGAAAAGAATGAGCCGATCCCCTGGGTGGCCAAAGAAATCCCCAGCAAAGAGAACGGCGGCATTTCGGCGGATGGCAAGGCCATCACCTACAAGCTGCGCCAAGACGTCAAGTGGAGCGACGGCACGCCGCTGACGGCCGAGGACTATGTCTTTACCTGGCAGATGATCATGAACGACAAGAACGCCGTCCAAAGCCGTGCGCCCTTTGACACGAACGTGGAAAAAGTCGAGGCCAAAGACAAGGCTACTCTGGTCGTCACGTTCACCGAGCCTTATGCTCCCTGGCAGGCCAAGATCTTTAGCGCTGTCAACCAGACCCAGGCCATTCCCAAGCACGTTCTGGAGCCGGTGTTCAAGAAGGATGGGACGCTGGACAAGGCTGAATGGAACCGCAAGCCCACCGTCGGCGCGGGGCCATTCGTATTCAAGGAATGGCAAACAGGCAGCTATCTCAGCATGGTGGCCAACCCCAACTTTTGGCTGGGCAAGCCCAAGCTGGACCAGATCTTTTTCAAGATCGTGCCGGACGACGCGGCGCAGATGGCGGCGCTCAAAGCGGGTGACTCGGATATCGGTACCTTTATCGCCTACCCGGATGTGCCCGAGCTGCAAAAGCTCGGCACGCTGGACGTGGTCAAGGTGCAATCCGGCTACAAGGAAGGCTGGTTCTTTAACCTGAGCGCCCGGGCGGACAAGACCAAAGGCCACCCGGCTCTCCAGGACGCGAACGTTCGTAAGGCAGTTGTGATGGCCGTTGACCGCGACAAGATCACCAAGGAACTGCTCTACGGCCTGACGAGACCGGCGTCTACCTTCTGGGATGGTACGCCTTTTAGCAATCCCGATGTCAAGCCTCTCCCGTACGACCCCGAAGGCGCCAAAAAACTGCTGGATGAGGCCGGCTGGAAGGTCGGCGCGGGTGGCATCCGCGAAAAGACGATTGGCGGCAAAGTCGTCAAGCTCAAGCTGCGCTACGTCACGACCGAAAAAGAAGTCCGCAAGAACACGCAGGTCATTGTCCAGCAGATGCTCAAGGAAGTGGGTGTTGCTGCCGATTTGATCAACCATTCCGGCGACGTGATCTTTAACGGCTACGCCGAGGGCGGGCCGATTGCCACCGGCCAGTACGACATCTCCGAATGGTCAGATGGGGCCTTCCCAGACCCGGACACGGCTTACTGGTTGTGCAAAGAGATCCCCTCGGATAAAAACCCGAGCGGGGTCAACCAGTGGTTCATCTGCGACTCGGAACTGGACAAGCTCTTTACTCAGCAAGCCACGGTGGTAGATCCGCAAGCGCGCCTTGCGTTGTTCCACCAGATGGGCAAGATCATGTCCGACAAGGTCTACTGGATCAGCATCTGGGATGACCCAGACCTATGGACAGTCTCCAAGAAACTCCAGAACGTCAAGTTCTCTGGCGCGACGCCGTTCTGGAATTGCTACGAGTGGGACGTAAAGTAAAAGCGCTTCCCCTTTTCCCCTGCGAAGGCTGGGCTTTCGCAGAGGGCTGGGGAGCTGGGGTCGAATGATTGACATTGCGCCTGGACGTGCTATACTAAAGCATGTCTTGAATCTGCTCGCCTTTGGTATCGAACCGACGAGAAAATGATTCGCCCCAGACAGCACACAAGCCCAAGTCGGACATGCACGTTCCAGGTTCCGGTCAAAAGCAACCAGGTAAAGAACCACTGCCCAACCAGTGTTTCGGATTTGACACACGTTTGCCATACGGACGTGACATCAGCCTGCTAACATGAAAGACACACCGGGGGCATTCGCAACGGTGACCGTCCGACGATACCGGTAGCCTAGACAATGTGAGACACAAGAAAGGAGGTGCGCCGAAACCCAGTCATCCACGTTTCAACCTACTCATCTAAACTCTAATCTTACTAGGAGGAGAAATGCGTAACCGACTATTTGCCGCTCTCAGCGGCCTGATGATTCTATCCATGCTTCTTTCCGCCTGCGCACCGGCTGCCACGCCCGTGCCGCCGACCCAGGCGCCAGCCCAGCCGGCTCAGCCGACTCAACCCCCGGCGCCGACCAAGGCGCCTGAGCCGACCAAGCCACCTGCGCCCACCGCTACACCCAAGCCCAAAGTGGTGCGCGTCACGTTCCAGCAGGAGCCGGATAACATGAATCCGCTCTACACGAGCATGTGGTTCGTGTACGTCACGCACGGGCTGTGGCTGAACACCGGGCTGCTCGTCTACAACGAAAAGAACGAGCCTATTCCCTGGGTCGCCAAAGAGATCCCGAGCAAGGCGAACGGCGGCATCTCGGCCGACGACAAGGTCATCACTTTCAAGCTGCGCGACGACGCCAAGTGGTCCGACGGCACGCCCTTGACCGCCGACGACTATGTCTTTACCTGGCAGATGGTCATGTCCGACAAGAACGCCGTCATCAGCCGCGACCCTTGGGACACCTACGTGGACAAGGTCGAGGCCAAGGACAAGACGACGCTGGTCGTCACGTTCAAGGAGGCTTACGCTCCCTGGCAGGCCAAGATCTTTAGCATGGTGAACGCCAGCCAGGCCATCCCCAAGCACATCCTCGAGCCAGTGTTCAAGAAGGACGGAACGATTGACAAGGCCGACTGGAACCGCAAGCCGACCGTGGGCGCCGGACCGTTCGTGCTCAAGGACTGGCAATCAGGCAGCCACCTGATCTTTACAGCCAATCCGAACTTTTGGATGGGCAAGCCCAAGGTAGACCAGGTCTTTATCAAGATCGTGCCCGACGACGCGGCCCAGATCGCGGCGATGAAAGCCGGCGAGGCGGAACTTGCGCCGTTCATCTCTTACCAGGACATGCCCGAGATCGAAAAGCTGGGCACGATGAACCTGTTGATGACGCCGTCCGGCTATCAAGAGTCCTGGTTCATGAACCTGAGTACTGAGGCCAAGACCAAGGGCCACCCGGCGCTGCAGGACGTGAACGTCCGCAAGGCTATCGTCATGGCAGTGGACCGGGAAAAGATTATCAAAGACTTGCTGGGCGGCCGGACCAAGTTGTCCGCTACGTTCTGGGAAGGCATGCCCTACGCCGATCCCAACGCCAAGCCCGTCCCCTACGACAAAGCCGGGGCCGAAAAGCTGTTGGACGACGCCGGCTGGAAGAAGGGCGCGGATGGCATCCGCGCCAAGGGCGGCGTCAAGCTCAAGCTGCGCTACGCCACCACCACCAAGGACGTCCGCAAGAACACGCAGGTCATCGTCCAGCAGATGCTCAAGGAAGTCGGCGTCGAGGTCGAGCTGATCAATCACTCGAGCGACGTGTTCTTTAACGGCTATGCCGACAAGGGGCCGATTGCCATGGGCCAGTATGACATAGAGGAACACTCGACCTGCCCGTCCTTCCCCGACCCCGACTTTGCCAGCTGGCTGTGCAAAGAGGTCCCGTCGGACAAGAACCCGTCCGGGACCAATAACCAGTTCTTTTGCGACAAGGAGCTCGACGCGCTGTTCAACAAACAAGCCACCACGGTAGACCCCCAGACTCGCACTCCCATCTTTTTCCAGATCTCGCAGATCGTCAACGACAAAGTCTACTGGAGCAGCATGTGGAATGACCCGGACTGGTGGGCCGTCTCCAAGAACATGCAGAACGCCAAGATTTCAGGCGCGACCATGTTCTGGAACGCCTACGAGTGGGATATAAAGTAGTCAGCTTTCCTGCTCCCCCGTCTCTCTCCCTCCCCCGCCGAAGCGGGGGAGGGCTGGGGCGAGGGCAGAGGAGGTGCCTCTTATGGGGCGTTACATCATCCGCCGTTTGCTTCAGGCCATCCCGCTGCTATTCATCATTAGCGCGATTCTGTTCGTTCTGTCGGTCAGGATGGGCGATCCGCTGTCCACGTTCGGGGGACGAACCGTCATCAAGTCAGAGGACCGCAAGCGGTTGACGCGGCAGCTCGGGTTGGATCAGCCGCTGTATGTCCAGTACACTGTTTGGCTCATCGGCAACGACTGGATGAAGTTGGACTTGGATGGCGACGGGCAGCCGGATGTGGGCGAGGACGGCAAGCCTATCTATGGCACGCGCAAAGGGGTGCTGCGAGGCGACCTGGGAACGTCGTTCACCACCAGACAGCCAGTGACCGAAATGATCGCGCAGCGACTGCCCAACACGCTGCTGCTGATGTTGACCAGTGAGGTCATCATCTTGATCACTTCGCTGATCATCGGCCTGGTCTCGGCGCTCAAGCAGTATTCGATCTTTGACCACACCGTCACGGCGCTTTCGTTTATCGGGTATTCGATGCCCATTCCGCTCTTGGCGCTGGGGTTGATCTATATTTTTGCGGTCTACTTTAAGCGGTGGGGCTTGCCGTACTTTCCGACCGGCGGCATGTTCGACCCGCAGGCCGGACCCGGCTGGCAGCAGACGCTCTGGCACATGGTTCTGCCTGTCACGGCGATCTCAATCATCAGTATTGCGGCCTATAGCCGTTACGTCCGCGCCAACATGCTCGAAGTCATCGGGCAAGATTATATTCGCACGGCGCGCGCCAAGGGGCTGGCGGAGCGAAGCGTCGTGTTCGTCCACGCGCTCAAGAATGCTGCGCTGCCGCTGGTGACGGTGGTGGGGCTGGACTTGCCCTTCCTGCTGGCCGGCGCGGTCGTGACCGAGACCATCTTTGCCTGGCCCGGCATGGGGCGGCTGTTTTACGACCACACCACGCGCTCCGATTTTCCTGTGCTGATGGGCATCATCATGATCATCTCGGTGGCGGTGGTGATCTTTCAGATCATTACCGATTTGACGTATACGTATCTGGATCCACGCATCCGCTACGATTGATGTGGAGAGTGGAGAGTAGAGAGTGGAGAGAAGATACTCTCCACAGCCGAGAGGCAAGGATGGGCGTCAAAGATTATCACGAGCTGCAAGTGTATCAACTGGCGTTCGAGTCGGCGATGCAGATCTTTGAAATGACCAGGGCCTTTCCGCGCGAAGAGACATATAGCCTTGTGGATCAGATACGACGCTCGTCGCGCTCTGTATGCGCAAACATCGCAGAAGCCTGGCGGAAACGTCGTTATCCTGCATCGTTTGTAAGCAAGCTCAGTGATGCCGACACAGAGGCTGCCGAAACTCTAGTATGGCTTGATTTCGCCCTGCGCTGCAATTACATCAATGAAAAGACCCACGCAGAACTGTATAGCCGGTACAATCACATCTGCGCCATGCTAACCAAGATAATGAACGATCCAGATTCATGGTGCGGAACAATGGCACAGAAGACCAAGCGTGGAGGGCAGAAAGTGGAGTGTTGAGAGTGGAGAGTGTCTACCGCTCTCCTCTTCACTCTCTGCCCTCTATTCTCAACTCTCCACTCTCTACTCTCAACAGAGGAAATGAGTATGGCGACTGCAAGTGACGCACTCCCCGGAATAGCCGAAGATACCCTGGCGACCCGCGAGCCGCTTACTCCGACGCAACTGGCCTGGCGGCGCTTCCGCCGTCACAAGATGGCCATGTTTGGCCTGGGCCTGATCGTCTTGCTCATCGTCTACGTCGTCGGCGGGGCGTTTGTCTTTCCAGAAAAGTTTGCCAACTATGTCAATACCGGCATCAAGCTGCAGGGACCTTCACCTGCGCATCCGTTTGGTACCGACGCCGTCGGGCGAGATATCCTGGCGCGCACTGTCTATGGCGGGCAGATCTCGCTGCTGATCGGGCTGGCGGCTGTCTCTGTAGCATTGGTTGTCGGAGTGACGGTTGGCGCACTATCGGGTTACTATGGCGGCTGGATAGACGGCATCCTGATGCGCTTTACCGAGGCGATGCTCAACATCCCCCAGTTGTTCTTGCTCATCGTCGCCGCCAAGTACTTGGGCGACAAAATCCACAACTTCCAGCTATTGGGTCGCGAGTTCAGCGGCAGCGTCATCGTCATCATTGTCATCATCGGGCTGGATAGCTGGATGTACCTGGCCCGCATCGTCCGCTCGCAATTCCTCTCGCTCAAGGAGCAAGAATTTGTCACGGCGGCGCGCTGCACCGGCACCTCGAACCTGGCGATCATGTTCTATCACATCCTGCCCAACAGCGTCGCTCCCATCATCGTCAATACCACGCTAGGTGTGGCCAACGCCATCTTGACGGAAGCCTACATCAGCTTCCTGGGTCTGGGCGTCCGCCAGCCGACGGCCACCTGGGGCAACATGCTCGAAGACGCCAACCGTTACCTGGAGACCGCGCCGTGGCTGTGGTTCTTTCCTGGCATGATGATCTTGATAACGGTGCTGGCGATCAACTTTGTGGGCGACGGGCTGCGCGACGCGCTCGACCCGCGCACCATGGTGGAGTGATGTTGGCGGCCGTGTTCTTGCGCGACGGCAGCCCTAACAGTTAGGCGAACGAGGCTTTATACTGGACGTTTGATGTGAAATGTTTGGCAGGACGCATGCAAGTGTAAACGCTGATTTCCGCTGATATTTTTCTGCGTTTATCTGCGGAAATCTGCGTCCAAAAAGAAAAATGCCTTATTTCACATCAGACGCACTGGAGGAGTCTGATGCAGTACAAAGTCAAACTTGAGAAGACGGATGAAGGATATGCTATCTGGTGTCCTGGATTGCCGGGCTGTTGGTCTCAAGGCGCGACTGAAGAAGAAGCGCTAGAGAACATCAAGGATGCCATACAGACCTACCTGGCTACTGTTGAAGAACTAACGAGAAATCAAGTCACTGAATTCAAGAGACTACTCTGAAACAGGGACA
This sequence comes from uncultured Anaerolineae bacterium, assembly GCA_964354595.1. Taxonomy (GTDB): domain Bacteria; phylum Chloroflexota; class Anaerolineae; order Fen-1058; family Fen-1058; genus JBGLNJ01. The sequence goes on from CAYHAR010000108.1 coordinate 7,739, forward strand.
TCCCTGCCACCCAGAGGATAATATGCATACAATCTTGCAAGTCCAAAATCTCCAAACGCGATTCAGAACCTACGACGGGCTGGTGTACGCCGTCAACGGCATCTCGTACAGCCTCAACGAAGGCGAAACGCTGGGTGTGGTGGGCGAGTCCGGCTGCGGCAAGTCGGTGAGTATGCTTTCGATCATGGGCCTCATCCCGCAGCCGCCCGGCATCATCGCCAGCGGCCAGGCTCTCTACCACGGCTCCGACCTGCTGAAAAAATCTCAGGACGAGTTGCGCCACATCCGGGGCAAAGAAATCGCCATGATCTTTCAAGACCCGATGACCAG
>CAYHAR010000108.1:8168-11335 GCA_964354595.1 uncultured Anaerolineae bacterium
CGATGAGCGACGAAATCCTGGTGCGTGTCGAAAACCTCAAAAAGCATTTTCCCATCCGCCGGGGCATTCTCATCCAGCGCCAAGTCGGCGCCGTGCAGGCCGTGGATGACGTGTCGTTTGACGTCCGCCGGGGCGAGACGTTGGGACTGGTGGGCGAGTCTGGCTGCGGCAAGTCCACCACCGGGCGGACGATGCTGATGCTCTACCCGCCCACGGCCGGGAGCGTCAAGTTCAACGGCCAAAACATCTTTCAATCCAAAGGCCGCCGGCTGATGGCGATTCGCCGCCAGGCGCAGATGATTTTCCAGGACCCTTACGCCAGCCTCAATCCACGCTGGACGGTGAACGCCATCGTCGGCGAGCCGCTGTGGGTGCACGGGCTGGTCAAGGGCCGCCACGCCCAGACCGAGCGCGTGCAAGAGCTGCTCAAGCTGGTGGGGCTGAACCCGATGTTCGTCAACCGCTACCCGCACGAGTTTTCCGGCGGGCAGCGACAGCGCATCGGCGTGGCGCGCGCGCTGGCTTCCAACCCAGAATTCATCATTTGCGACGAGCCGATCTCGGCGCTCGACGTTTCGATTCAGGCGCAGGTGGTGAATCTGCTGGAAGATTTGCAGAACAAGCTGGGGCTGACGTACCTGTTCATCGCACACGACCTTTCGATGGTGCGCCACATCTGCGACCGCGTGGCGGTCATGTACCTGGGCAAGATCGTCGAACTGGCGTCGAAGGACGAGCTTTACGATCATCCGCTGCACCCTTATGCGCGGGCGTTGCTTTCCGCAGTGCCCATTCCTGACCCCAAGGCCGAGCGCAAGCGCCAGCGCATCATTCTCACGGGCGACGTGCCCAGCCCGGTCAATCCTCCGTCCGGCTGCCGTTTTCACACGCGCTGCCCGATTGCCGTGGACCGGTGCAAGTCCGTCGAGCCGGAATGGCGTGACCTGGATAGCGAGCACTGGGTGGCGTGCCATCTGGCGCAATGACAATGCCTCCCGTTGGCATACTTTTAAGCCTTGATCAAACAACTCGAGTCTTTTCCCAGCCGCTATGGTGTGCCCGTCATCTCTCAGGTAGAGACGGGCATTTTTACGAGCCAGTACTATGCGCATTGTATGGAATGCGCGTTTTGCCAGAGCGCTTGTTGCTTGTGGGGCGTTGATGTGGACATTGAAAACGTCCGGCGGATAAGAGCGTGCGCCGATGCGCTGCAAGCATACGTGGGCGCGCCTTGCGCGCAGTGGTTCGAGGGAGAATATTCCGATCCCGAATTTCCCGGGGGCCGTTACACGTGGACACGAGTCATCAATGGGGCTTGTGTCTTTCTTAGCCCAGGCGGCCGAGGGTGTTTACTCCATCGTTTCGCTGTCGAAAATGGCTTGGACTATCACGAGCTAAAGCCGATGGTCAGTTGCCTGTTCCCTCTCACATTCGGCGAGGGGATACTGCTCCCCGCCGGCGAGGCAGAGGACAATAGCTTGATTTGCCGGGGCAGTGGGCCGACGCTTTATCGGGGCATTCGCGGCGAACTCGCCTACTATTTTGGCGACGAGCTCATTGCGGAACTGGACGAATTGGAAGCATCAACGCTTTTGGGAATAGAGATGGATTCAAAATGATTCGCTCCCTCTATCGCGCGCCAGACGGCAAGCTCCGCACCGACCTCCAGCCCGACGAGTTTGCCGCTGCGCTCACAGACTCGCGCGGCTTGGTGTGGGTTGACTTTTCGGGCACGCCGCCCGAAGAAGATGCGCCCATCCTGCTCAACACATTTGGCTTCCACCCGTTGGCCGTGGACGACGCGCTGCAAGAATCGCACGTGCCCAAGGTGGATGACTGGGGACAGTATCTTTACATCGTCCTGCACGCCGTCGTCTTTGACAAAGACGCGCAGGACGGCGAACACGTAGACACGCTGGAATTGGACGTATTCGTAGGCAAGAATTACATCGTCACACACCACGACCAGCTCATCGCCGCGGTGGACCGTGTGTGGACGCTCTGCCAGCGCGACGAGCGCCACTTGAAGAGCGGGGCCGACCATCTGTTGTATGAGCTGACCGACATGTTGGTGGCCGACTATATGCCGGTGGTTGACGAGATAGACGAGGCGATTGACCAGATCGAAGACCAGGTTTTCAATAGGCCAACGCCAGACACGCTGGAGCGCATCTTTCGGCTCAAGCGGGCCGTGCTGCACCTGCGCCGCATCATTTCGCCGCAGCGCGAAGTGCTCAACAAGCTGGCGCGCGACGATTACCCGGTGATTGACGCGCAAGACCGCGTCTATTTCCGCGACGTGTACGATCACCTCGTCCGGCTATATGACATCAACGAGAGCCTGCGCGATCTGGTGGGCGGCGTGCTGGACACGTATCTTTCGGTCATCAACAACCGCATGAACGAGATCATGAGGACCCTCACGGTCGTCACGACACTGTTCATGCCGATTTCGTTCGCCGCCGGATTTTTTGGCATGAATTTCTTCCAGCCCGTCGAAGACCCTCTGAAAGCATGGACGACCAGCCCAACGTTCCTCCTGGCGTTGATCGTCATGTTCCTCACGCCGCTCGGCATGTACCTGTGGATTCGCCGGAAGGGCTGGATGTGATATGTTACGTGCCTGCACTAAGGCGTGGCACGGATAACTCAACCCAGCTTGTAGCCGATCTGGCGCAAGAACCCTATGCGCCAGGCTACGTCGGACTCGCCCTCGACGCCCTTGCTCTTGACGCCGTCAATCACGCCCAAGATGCCCCGGCCCTGTTCCGTCTCCGCCAGGACGACCTGCGTGAGATTGGCCGTGGCGCAAAAGACGCGGCACACCTCCGGCGTCAGCTTGACCTGGTTGAGCACGTTGATCGGGTAAAACCCCTCGCCCAAAAAGATGATGAACGAATGACCGGCGGAAAGCGCCAGCGCGTTCTTTTTCGCCAGCTCGACGAGCGCCGGGTCGGTGCCGCTGGCGCGCACCAGCGCCACGCCCGAAGCCTCGCAAAACGCCAATCCGAATTTGATGCCGGGCACGGCCTGCACGAGCGTCTCGTGCAAGTCCTCGACGGTCTTGATGAAATGCGATTGCCCCAAGATAAAGTTGAGCGCTTCGGGCTTTTCAATCGTGACGAGTACGAGCTCCATGGGTTAGCCTCCTTTGTGGAAACTTTTAA
>CAYHAR010000108.1:11435-12869 GCA_964354595.1 uncultured Anaerolineae bacterium
GGGCTGGTGCGTGGAAAGGATTTCCTCCACGCGGCCGGCGGCGCGCTCGGCCAGCGTCTTGCCGCCTTTGCTCAACCACCCGGCATAGTTGTCTCGCTCCAATAGCTGGGGATACCATCGCTCGCGAAAGTGGCGCCGGGTGTGCTCCATCTTGAGGAATTGTCCATCCGGCCCGGCCCGGTCAATCCAGTCCAGCGCCAAGGTCTCGTCGTTGATCTCAACATCTTGGACAAAATGCTTGATCCACGCGACGATCTCGTCGCAAATGACGAGCTGGGCCAGCGAAAAAGTCAGCCCTGATTCCAGGTAGCCCAGGTCGTGGACAATGTGACCGCCGGTGATGGCCTCTACCATCAGCGTCAGCGCGGCTTCGATGCCGGCCTGCTGGTCCACCAGCTTGGCGTCGCTGACGCCGGCCAGGCTGAACATGGGTAGGCCGTGGTGATGAGCCAGCGCCTCGGCCACGCCGCGATGATCCGGCTCGCAATAGGGCCGCACCATGCTGCGCATGTCCAGCCCCACGCCGCCCCAGCCCGGCACGATGATGGGCGTGCCCGCACGCTTGAGTTGCGAGAGCGTCACGCCAACCAGCGCCCCGGCGTTTTTTACCGCCGTGCTCCCGGCCACCGTCACTGGCTCAGTCAGGCCGGCCATGACGCCGGGGATGTAAAGCATGGGCAGGCCCTTGCCGGCCAGGTAGAGCAGCTTTTGCAGCGCCTCCTGGTTGTGGTTCAGCCCGGTCGTCGCGTTGATGTAGCAGGCCACGCAAGGTTTTTCGTGCAGCGCCGCCGGGCCGCCGACGACCGCCTCGGCCATCTCGACCGCGTCTACGCAACCGGAGAGGGCATAGGTGACAAAGATGATCGGCTTGGCCGTGGTGTTGAGCATCACCTCCATCTGGTAGCGGTCGGCGATCTCTTGATGGACGTCGCCTGGGAGGAACATGGACATGACAAAGTCCACCTGTTCCAGCGCATTGCACACGGTGACGCCCTCGACGACATCTTGCAGCTTGGGCTGGCGACGCTGCCCGGTGCGGTGATCTACCACGTTGAGGCAATCGGAGCCTGGCCCGAAGAAGGTGTGGTGGCCTTCAACGGGCATGACCGGTAGGCCATCGCGGTTATAGAGTGTCACGCGGCGGGGCGCGGCGGCAAGCGCCTGCTCCACCAATCGGGCGGGAATGCGCGCCCGGTTGCCGTCCGAGATGTGCGCCCCGGCTCGCTTGAACAGGTCCAGAGCTTCCGGCTCGTAAAGCCGAACGCCGGTGCGCTCCAGTATTTCCAGGCTGGCGTGGTGCAGCCGGTCGCACTGTTCCGGTGTCAGTCGGGCAAAATGAGTACAAGCCATTGTTCAGCCTCCATGTCGCTTGGAATGATTACCCATTGCGCCTGTCTATCCTACCACAACCGGGCCATCGTTGTCAAAAGTGCG
>CAYHAR010000109.1:0-4804 GCA_964354595.1 uncultured Anaerolineae bacterium
GCGCTGATTCCACGTGTCGGCCACGACGAGGTTGCCATCCGGGGCAATCGCCAGGCCCACCGGCTCGTCGAGCCGGCCCGCTTCCACGCCGAGGCCGCCGAACTGGGTCACGAACTCGCCATCGGCAGTAAATACCTGGACGCGCTTGTTGCCAGTGTCCGACACATACACGCGGCCATCTTTGCCAATCGCTACGTCGCGCGGTCCCCAAAAGATGCCGCCCTGCCCGCCGATGTCGGTCTGCCCGGCGGTTCCCCACGCCTTGAGGAAATTGCCGCTTGAGTCAAACTTTTGGATGCGGTGATTCCACGTATCGGCGACGTACACGCTGCCATCCGGGCCGACGGCGATGCCCCACGGCTCGTTGAATGTGCCCGTCGGTGGATTGGGATTGTTCGGCCCGCTAAAGCTCCCGAACGCGAGCAGGAATTTACCGGACGCATCAAACTTTTGGACGCGATGATTGTTGCTATCAGCCACGTACAGGCTGCCATCCGGCGCGACGGCCAGTCCGTGCGGCGAGCTGAACTGCCCCTGCCCATTGCCCGGCCCGGTCGCGCCGAGCATTTGCGTGGCGGTCACGTCGCGGCGGCCCTTGACGTACACATCCACCGGCGGCGGCGCGCTGACGACCGGCCCGATGTGCTGATCCCACATCTGGCTCGAAATGTCCTTGCGCACGTACAACCGAAAGTCGTGAACCAGCGGCCAGTTATCGGGCGTATGCTTTTTCTTGGTGATTTCGTCATACAGCTTGTAATCGCGATTGAGCCAAATGTCCCACAGCGCCCGGCGCATCTTGGCATCCGAAAATGCGTTAGCAACTTCTTCCAGTGTGATATTCTTGCCACTCTTGCCCTTGTAGTCTTCCGTCGGCCACCAGATAAGATGAAGGGTTTGCTTGTCGTACTTGTCGCCCAAGATAGCCTCGAACGTCGTCCACGATGCGCTGCCGCCGACGATGACGGGCACGCTGAGCTGATCGCGCGTCGGGCTGGCGGGAACGAACACGGCATTGGCGTAATCGCGCAGATACCAGCTAAAGGGCCACGACGAGTCCGAGTCGTAAGCCACCTTGAGCGCGTGCTCGCCCGCCGTGCGCCGACTGATGTCGTCAATCTGGCTCATCGCAATCTTGACGCCCGGCCCGCCGTGCGCGTACACGCCAAACTCGATGGCCGAATCATAGTTGATAAAATTCCATATCCACGCCGTCCGCACCGTGAGGATCACCAGCAGCGCCAGCGCCTCCAGGCCGACCACTTTGAGGCTCGTATTCCATCCGAGCTTGGGCATGACGATCATCAGTGCGATGAGCGCGCCGAGGGCGACGACGAACGACGAGAACCACTGGCCGGTGGCGGTGAGTTGCGTCAGTTCTTTGCCCTGGAACGCGCCCACGCCGAGCGCGCCGACCATCCCGCTGAAAGCGACGAGGAACAGCGGCACGAGCAGCGCGACTAACCATCCACGCGCCGTGTCCTTCCAATCTATTCTTTCAAACAGCCGGCCGAGGAAATGTCCGGCCAGCAGAATCATCGGCAGCGCAAAGTGGACGGTGAGCCACGGCATCTTTTCGCCCGCGTAAGAATAAATCACCCACGTCATGCCGATCCAATAGACCAGGAACAGCACAAAAAATCCCATCTCGCTTTCGAGTTTCTGAGCTTCGGTCTTGTCAACCGGCTCGGAGCTTTTGACGGGGAATCTAAAGCCTTGCACCGCATAGACGACGACTGCGACGAGGCTGACAATCGCCGGGAGATATTCATAGAGCGGGACGAGGATCAAGTAGTAATACGGCGGCTGGCTGCCGCGTTGCACGGCCTGTTGAGCGATCCAGTAACCCGCGCTGCCGATCATACCGGTCGCCAGCCCCGCGCCGTTGGTAAAGACCGTCGTGAACAGCGTGATGAAAATGCCGTACCAGACTCCGGCGGCGATCAAAAAGCGCCGCCAGTTCCACCACAGACCGACTGCGATGGACACGGCCAGGAACGGCACGAGGATTCCCCACGCGCGCACGATGCCGACCTGCCCATAGTCCACCGGGTCGAATCCGACCAGCTTGATGGCAAACGGCGCAAGCGCGGGCAGGTAGAACGCGCCCAACAGGATCGCCAGATCGAATGTAGGAATCTCGCGATACGGATCCGGCAAGAGCCAGCGCAGGACGCCAAACGCGGCCAGTCCCCACAGCGCCCCGACCACACCCAGGATCACAAAATTGACACTCACTTCCATTGTCGTGAGTGTGGGCAGCGCGGCGGCTCCGGCGGCTGTACTGGCGGGCGAAGGGCCCAAATCGCGCATCACCAGGAGCGCGAGCTGCGTCGCCGAGCCGAGGACGATCACCCCCGCCACACTCAGAGCGACAGTCAATGCCCGCGCCAATCCATCCCAGCCCAAGCCGCGCGAGCGAATGATTTCGACCATGATCAGCAGCAACAGGAACGATCCCAAGATGGCGGTGTAGATGAACGCGACTTCTTTGCTGGCAAAGTGCAAGACGTTGGCCGCCACGAACAGGTACAGCCATTTCGCTTGCCGGTCACGCAGGTAAGCGAACATGGCCCACAACGCCAGCATCACCCAGACGGTGACATAGCTTTCGTTGCGGATATAGCGCGCGTGGTACAGAATCATCGGCGAGATGAGGAACAGAAACGACGTGACCAGCGCCCCGGCGCGGCCCAGCCAGCGCCGCAGCGTCCATGGCAGCAAGATGAGCGCCACGCCGAACAGCGCCGCGCTGATGCGCGCCGTGAAATCGTCCGCGCCCAACAGCGAATAGATGAGCGCATTGATGTGAAACAGGAACGGCCCGTGCATCAGCGGCGTGTGCTGAAAGCCGCGCCCCATATAAAGCCCCCACGAAAAGTAAGCGTGCAGGCTTTCGTCGTGGCTCATCACGCGGTCGCCCAAGCGCCAAAAGCGCGTGAAAATCGCAGCCAGCATAAAGAGGATGTACAGGCCCTTTTCCACGTCGAGCTTGAACGCAGTGACGAGGGGAGTGTCGAGAAATGATGTCTTGGTTTCGTTAGTCATGAGCTTGTTCTCGTTATCAGGTGATTGTTGATCGTCACACGTCAAACGTGATTTGATGTGTGACGTTTCACTCATCATTGTCCTTGCTGAACCCACAAGATCGCTTGCAGAGTCGGCTTGGGCAATTCGGCCTTGCGGTAGAAAAGCCATTTCAAGGTCTCGTTGATGGGTCTGCCTTCGATGCGCCATTCGTGCCGCAGCGTAAAGCGTTGACCGGCATAGCTGCCCGAAAGGGCAGGGGGCTGAGAGGCCGTCGTGACGAGCACCGGCGGCGCGGACGATTCATCCAACGCGCTCACAAATTGCGCGTTCGGCATGTCGCGCAGATACCACGCCAGCACGCCATCGGGCGGCGACTGGACGACGAAAGATAGCGTGCGGGTGTCCGTTGTCGCAGATAGATCACGCATCAAGTCGCGCACCGCGGGGGCGGTGGCCTCCGGCCCGGTCATCAGCTCGCGCGGGTCGCCGGGGTGGCTTTGCGCCGCCCCCCACCCGGCGGCCCACGTCGTCATCGTCAGCACGACCAACACTGTCAGCGTTGCGCCGCGCAGCGACGCCTCGATGCTGCTCAGCGCCACAAACAGCGCGATCAAAATCCCAATGAGCGTTATCGCCAAAAGCATCGGAATCACGGGCGCTAGCGGGCTGAGGTCAAATCGTCCTGCAATGGGCAGGGGCGCGACGGGATTGTGGACATACGCAGAGAGGCCCAGCATAAAATACGCGACGACTGGCAGGACGACCAGCATCAACACGCCTTCTTCGACGCTGAACCGCAGCGCGCGCAGCGAGCCAACCAGCGTCTCAAGCGTGTATCCGCCCAGCATCGCCAACGGAATCACGACGAGCAACACGTCACCGCTCGCTCGCGCCGGGCGGAGCGCGACCAACAGCGTCGCCGCGAGCAGCCACGCAACCAGCAGCCCGACGAACCGGCGGCCACGCTCAAGCGCCAAAAAAAGTCCGACGAGGCCGACGACCATCGCCAGCGGCTCATAGACGGCCAGCAGTTGAAGCGGCCAATACCACGCAGTCGCACCGGTCTGCGTAAAGCCGGCCAGCCACGCAGAAATAAAGTCTATCGCCGCGCCCAGCCCGCCTGGTTTCCACATCAACGCGGTGGCGCAGGCCGCAAATACCGCGACCAGCACGCCAACCCAACGCCCAACCAGGCCCGGCGCTTCACGGATGGCCTGCCATCGCGCGCGCGCTTCTTCGCCTGAGCCGAGGGCCACAACGCCCGCGCCAATCAACAGAGTCAGCAGCGCGGAATAGATGCTAGGGCCGCTTGCCAGTCCCATGCCCAAGATCGCCGCGCCTGCGTAAAGCCACGCCCCGCGTCCCGTCTGCAAATAGCGGTCGGCAACGGCGACCAGTCCAACCATCACAGCGGCGACGATCACTTCGCCGCTCGACGCGCGCGAGGTCATGATCGCCACGGGTGAGATTGCCAAGAGGGTCGCCGCGCCCAACGCGCCCGCTCGCCCGATGCGCTGCCGCCAGAATGCGGGCATCGCCACAAGCGCCGAGCCGACGAGCGCGGGGACGAGGCGCGCCAGTCCATCGCCGCCGCCAAAGATGGAAAACAAGAGCGCGTTGACCCAAAAGAGTAGCGGGCTTGCGCCAAGGGGCGGCGCTGTTCCGCGCCACGCGGCCAACGCCAGTTGCGCCTCGCTCGTCGAAAGCGGCGCCAGGTCGAGGCGATACAGTCGCACAGCCAGGCCCAGCGCGACGACGATAGCATACAGGCCGA
>CAYHAR010000109.1:4904-12741 GCA_964354595.1 uncultured Anaerolineae bacterium
GGTCACGCTGCCCTGCTGGAACGCCACATCCAGCATGTACTCAAACTTGTTCAGGCCATACGCGGGAAACATGGCGCGTTCCGCCGGACCGACGTAGACGTAGCTTATAGCATACTTGGTCATCAGCGTCAAGGCTTCGCCAGGCTCGCGCGTGGTGTAAATCTTTTTCACGTCCGGCTCGCGGCGACCGGCTTCGACAAAGTCGCCGCGCCACTGCAATTCGTGGCCGGGCCAGCCTAACACGGTCGGCAAGCCGGTGAACGCCGACACGCGCGAAAGCTCGGAGCGATACGATTGCCCCGGCGCTTCCAGGATGACCGGCGCGCCCTTGACGTTTTCGTTGAGCCACCGGATAGCCGCGTCGTCGTCGGGCGACTGCTGCGCTACCCAGGCCGCGCCGTCGAGCGTGGGATGCGCCCGGTCGCCCTGCGTCGAAATCGCCATGACCGGATATGCCAGGCCCGCGAGGACGAGCAGCACCGTGATGATTCCCGTCACAACGCGGAACGGCATTCCCAGCGCGGCCTCGTCCAACATCCAGCCGATCACGCACGCGGCGGCCACTCCCCACAGCGCCCACGTCTGGTAATAGAACTTGAACACCGTGTTCATCCGCGTCCCGAATGTGTCGGCCAGGTAGACAAACTCGACCGAAAGCGCCAGCGCTGCGCCAAGCGCAAACAGCAGCAAGACAAAAGGTATAGACGGATGGGCAAGTGGCACGTCTTCTTCGTCGGTTGACTGGGCGACGAGGCGATCAGGTGATAAGGCGACGGATTGACCGATTAACTTGATAATAACCACCAGCGCCAGCGCCAGCGACAAGGCCGTCCACGGATCAAATAGACGCTCCAACAGTTGCCCGCCGACATCCATGCCCATGTTCGGATCGAGGCCGGGGACGGGCTGGCCGGTTCGCCATGCGTTCAAGGCTGCGCGTCCATCGGGCGAGGCCAGGCCCATCAGCGATCCCACCAGCGCTGCAGCGAGTAACAGCGCAATGGCCCAGCCCAGCGCGCCCAGCCAGAATCGCCAGGCGGAAAACTGTGAGCGCAGCGCGGCCAGCACCAGCAGGAACAATGCGCCTGGCACAGCAAACTGGCCGAACATTACCAGGAATTGAGGCAAGCGCGTGGCGTTGAACAGGTTGGGCAGAATCCCGCGCGCCTGCGATTGAAAGCTTACATAGAATGGCAGATAAAGCGCAAGGCCGGCAATGCCCAGAATCGCTCCGAGCACAACCGCGTCCACCAACACTTGATCGAGTCGGCCCGCGCCAAGCGCGTCCTGCCAGCGACGCAGCGCAAAAGCCGCGACGACGAGGAACAAATAAATCGGAAAGTCCCACGTGTTGAGAAATCCCAACGCGCCCAGGCACACGGCGTACAGCAACAGGTCCGGCCAGGGAAGCGGCACGCGCCTCAGAAACTCGGTTTCTTTGAGAAAACGGGTTTCTGAACGGTACACATTCAGAGCTAACGAAATCGCCAGGAACACGAACGGATACGCCAGCGTGTGCGGATGCAGGTCGCCGTTGACAAAGCTAAAGAACGGGAACTCGTCAATCACTTCCTGGTCAGCGCCTTGCGGCGTGTAGTCGTGCACCACGCGCGACGCGCGCCACCACCACAGGTAACGCAACGACTGTGGTCCGCCCCCTGCGCCGGGCGGGCCGGAAATGTCCTTGATGTCCAGCCACCTCCAAAACTCGGGCGAGCCGACGCCGTTTTGATGCGCCAGCTCTAATGTCCCTTCCAGGTTACCCAGGAACACCACCAACACCGCAGCCGCGAGTCCAATCAGAATCGGCTTCCAATTTGAAACTTGAATTTTGACATACGAAATTTGATAGGCCGCGCCGAATGCTCCGCCCGCGATGAGCGCAAACCACAATGCACTGCTGACGTTATAGGCCACGCCAGGCAGCGTGCCGGCCAGCCGCGTCATCACCGCCATCATCACGTAGCCAAAGTAATAGTAACTGATGCCAAAACCGGACAGCCACGGGTCGTGCGGCGGGAACGCATCGCTGCGCAGAATCGCGTTGAGGAACGCAAACTCCATCGGCTTTTCAGTCGAGTTGATGGCCGGGTTCGTGGCGCGCCACGCCGCAAAGCCAAGCATCGCCACGAAAAAGAGCGCCTCGTACATCAGCACCATCGCCCGATGTCGGCGCAGCCAATCGCGCAGCGCGGAGAGGCCATCGCGACTCAACGCCCAGATGGACGCGGCGACGAGCAGCGCCAACGCGAACAGAATGCCGCCGATGCTGTTGCGCATCAGCCCCAGGCTGCCGAGCAGCCAAAGCGCGTAACTGACCAGCAGCAAGCCGAGCGGCTTGATCGCGGTGTAGCCTCGATCCGGCAAAAAGCGCAGCAACCGGAACGCCAGCGGCCACGCGGCCAGGCCGAGAAGTTGAATCAACAGCCACCAGGAAAGGACAGCGAGGATGTCTCTCATCTCACTCTTCTCAAGGATTATACACGGTCACATCGCCTGCGGATCACGATTCGTCGTTCGTCCCGCGAGGCCGTCATTCCTACGTCCGCTGCAACTCGATATTTCCGCCGCAGTTGGGACATTGCGTGATCGCCTGCTTGACCGGGAATTGCACGCCGCAATAGGGACAGCGCCGGACGACTTTAGTTTCCTTGAGATTGGGGAACACGTACACGCGCCGGTCGTCGCGCTGCTCCGGCACGGCGTCGCCACGCGACTGCAAGATTTCCAGCGCGGCTTGCACGTTGGCCGCTGGCGCGGATAGCTCCGCCACCGCTTCGGCGGCGGTCGTTTCAAATTTGCCTTGCAGTTTCGCCATCTCCACGATGCGGTCGGCCAATCGCTTGGGCTCGATCTCGCTCAAGCGCCGCCAGGTCGTTCCGGCCCAGGCCACACCCGCGCCGCCGATGACGATCAACAGCGCCGCCAGGATGAGCCGCTGCGGCGCGCGGATAGAAGCGCATAGAAACAGCAGCCCCAAGCCCAGCATCAACGCGCCCACCAGCATCACCATCAACGCGACTGTTTTGTTCATAGTTTCTCCTCAGCAGACCTGCGAGGTTTTGGAAACCTCACAGGTTTATCCTTTCCACCCGCGCGTGGCCGACTGGAGCGAGTCGCTCAGCGAATCGAACATGCGCTTGAGGTTGGCTTCAGAAAGCGGCCCTTTCACTTCCGCATCAAACAAGGCGCTGAACTGGGTCGGATTGTGGCCCAGCGTCTTTTCGTCTTTCACCTTGTCGCGCAGGTCGTCCCATTGCTTGTGGAATTGGATCACGTCGTCGCCCACGCTGACACTCACCGGTTTGAGATACTGCCCGTGTCTCTCTTGCTCTTTGCTCAAGGCGTCCACGCTCTGACTAATGTTTTGCATGCCCTGGCTCACTCCGCCCAGTAGCGCAATCAGCCCGGCCACTTTGCCCAAGCCTTCCTCATAGCTATCGGTCTCGACGTTGAGCTGCACCATCTTGTTGATCTCGTCCACGAGTGGGTTGCCGTCGGCGGGCAGGGGCGTTTTCCAGTTATCGAACACGTAAAAGATGGCGCGCTGCCGGGCCAGTTGATCGCGCTTGTCGTCGTCGCGCAACTGGCCCATCTCTTCGCGGGCGCGCGCTGCGTCCACGTTAGCTTGCTGCCACTGCTGCTCAAGCTGCGCTTCCTCAGTGGTATATTCTGTCTTGACCTTGGCCCACTCTTCACGCACCTTGCGCAAAGCTTTGGCGTTTTCTTCCAGGCGACCCAGCAGCTTGTGCCGCTGGCGATCCAGGTCGTTGAGCTTGAACAAGTTGATCGGCAGCGTCAGGCAGCCTGACCGCCGCTTGATTTCGGCGTTGAGCCGCTTGAGCTCGGTCTCCATCTCGGCGCGGTCGGCTTTGAGCTTTTCCTCTTCGTCGTTCAGGCGCGGATTGAGCGCGCGCATGTTTTCGGTCTGGCGCTGCGCGCGCGCCAAGAGGTCGTCGGCGATCTGCTCGGCCTTGGGGACGACGTGATCAGCCAGCTCGCGCCAGCGATCCTCCAGCGTCTTGCGCTCCACCGGCTCGCGCTCGTCAATCGCCTGACGCACTTGCGCCGGGAGCGCGCTCAGGTCATACGCCGCGCGCAGACTCAGATCGTTCAGCGTCGCATCGTGCATGTTCTTGTTGACCTTGTGCGCGCTGACGAACTGAACCTGAATCTCGTGCAGCTCGCGCGCCACATCATCCACCTTTTGGCGCGCGCCACTCTGAAATTGATCCAGTTGTTTGAGCGACATGTTTTGCGGCATGATGACCTCCAATGGGTGATGCGAGACCGTTACCGATCAGGGGCTTGCGGGCGTCGCGATGGGACGCAGAGGCGGCTGCGGCGGATTCACCACAGGCAACGTGGCAATCGGCCCATCCGAATGCCAAGCGCCCCCGGGCGTCGAGAGGGCCGTTGGGCGCTCCGGGTAGTGCGTCACCGAAGCAGTCGGCGTGTAACTGGCATGGAGCGCCGTCGCCGTGAGCCGCGATTGGCTCAGCCCAAGCCATGCCTGCGCCATCACCACGATGGCGAGCAGCGCGGCGGTGGACAGGGCCAGCCCCAGTCCGACCAGACCCGGCGCTCCATGCTGCCTGGGCGCGGACGCCGCGCGCAGATGAGGAAGGCGCGCCATCACTTGCGGCCAGCCGGCGCGCACGCGCAGCGGCGCGTCGGGGAGCGCCGCCGGGATCGTCGCCGCCAACTGCTGGACGAGCGCTTGATGCCCCGCCATCTCGGCGCGACAGTCAGCGCAATCGCGCAAGTGCGCCTCTGCCTCCGCGCGCTCTTGGGGCGTCAACGTCTCCCCCGCATAGTCAATTAGTTTGCCATCCAGGTGCTTGCTCATGTTACTCACCCAATAGCTTTTTCAGTTCTTTGTGCGCCAGGCGCACCCGGCTCTGGATCGTTTTCATGGGGCAGTCCAAGATTTGCCCGATCTCGGGATACGTCAGATTCTCAAAATAGCGCAGCACGACCGCCTCGCGCAGCTTGGGTGAAAGCTGGCCCACTGCCGACCATACACGCTCGCGCTCAGCTTGCGATTCAGCCCACACTTCCGATGGCCGGTCGGCTGCGCCCTCGACTTTTTCTTCGTCCCACTCTTCGACCCTCTGGGCGGGCAGCCATTTGCGGCGCAGCTTGTTGCGGCTGCGGCTGATGGTGATCGTATAGAGCCACGTGCGGAAGGCGGATTTGTTCGGGTCGTAGGCAGCCAGTCGTTTGAACGCATACACGAACACGTCTTGCGTGACTTCTTCCGCGTCCTGCGCCTGACGCAAGATGCCATAGGCCAGACGGTAGACGGAATTGCACCAGCGCTGATAAAGATCAGCGCAGGCGCGCGAGTCCCCAGCCAGGCAGCGTCGTATCAGATCATCCATCAGTCACAGATTATACACGTCCACAGGTCACGAGGATCACTTGATCCCGACTCCGCGAGCCTGGCCGAACACGCGCCGCTTGACGCGCCAGAGCGCATCGGTCCAGGGCGTCGTCGGTTGCAGGTGATCGCCGATCTCGGCGAACGTCTTTTGCTCGTCCCAATACAGCGGACACGCGCCGCAGCACAGCGCGGCGTACTCGCACCCTTTGCAGCCCGGCGGAAGAAATTCCTTGTCCCGCCAATACTTGGCCGAGCGGCGATTCCACACTGCGTCAAAATCCTCGCGCAGCAAATTGCCCACGCCCTGCTCAAAGCTGGAGCATGGCAACACGCCGCCATCCGGCGCAATCGAAAGCAAGCCATCCGCCGCCGAGCACGACGGACTGCCCAGCCCGTATGCCGCCGGATTGAACAGGCACAACGGCACCGGGCTGTACCACACAAATTTCATTCCCTTGTCTTCGGTGTGTTTTTTCAGATCGAGCACCAGCGGGCCAATGTCCGCATAACCGATCTCGGACTGCCCCACCGCGTCGCCCGTGCGGATGACCATGTTCATCGAAAGGTGCTCCGAGCCGAGGTCGGCCACCAGGTCAATCAAGCCGTGCAGCGCATCGCGGTTGTGCCGGTTGATCGTCGTGTTGGTGTGGACACGGATGCCGGCCTCGCGCAAGTTGCGAATACCCTGCACAGTGCGCTCGAACGCGCCTCGCCGCCCGACGACGAGATCGTGCGTGGCCGCGTCGCCCGCCTCCAGGCTGACCTGCGTGCTGTCGAGTCCGGCTTGTTTGAGCGCCGCCACAAATTCCGGTTTGGCGCAGCGAATCCCGTTCGTGATGAGATTCATCCACAGCCCGCGCGAGCGACCGTGCGCGACAAGCTCCGGCAAGTCACGGCGCAGCGTCGGCTCGCCGCCCGTGAACGAAAGGCTGGGCACGTGCGCTTGATCCACGATCTTGTCCATCACCGCCTTCACTTTTGCGGTGGACATGGTTGGCACCTGGCGGCCCCGGTCAGGCGCGCTGGCGTAGCAGAACGCGCAGCGATTCTGGCAGCGATACGTCAACGCGATTTCGGCCAGCACCGGGAAATCGCGCTTGTGCGACCCGAACGGCGTGTACTTGACGGCGGGCGCGCAGCCAGGCTGATTGGAAAGCAGCACGCTCAGGCTGCGCAACAGCGACTCCAGGTCCGCCTCGACGCGCGCCGGTTCGACGCCATAGCGCGCGGCCATCTGCGCCACAACCGCGGCCGTGTCCACTGTCTCGCTCGCGTAAAGCGCGTGCAACATTTCGGCGGCCGTCGGGTTGAGGTGGTGCACGCGGTTCGGGCGCAGGATCAGCACGCCGTCTTCAGGCCGGACGAACAGATAGCGGCGCGTGCTGGATACGAACTGTTCGGCAAAAGATTGAAGATTATTCATGTTTGGCTGCCAGGATCTCGGCTAACGATATATCGGGAAGAACAATAAAGGTTCCTATTGCATGTCCCACCAATTGGTCTTGGCCATCATACAGGTGCATTTCGACGATATCTTGACGCTTGCCCGGTTTGAGCAATCGCCCTATGGCACGCAGGGAGGTCTGCTTTACAGGCAGAAGGAAATGAATTGACATCTCGGCCGTTGCGATCCAACAAGCGCCGTCGTGTGCTGCGGCGGCGGTGAACCAACCGGCGCAGTCCAGCAGGGTGGCATACACGCCGCCGTGGATGCCGCCCAGGGGATGATCCAGATTGGGATTGTAGGGAAGAGTGACGACGGCGTTACATTCTTCCGTAAAAGAAAGCTTCATGCCGAAATAGCGGGCAATCGGCGCCACCTCGTTGAATACCCGCACGAGTTCTTGCACGCGTTCTACACTCACGATCTTGTTCTCCTGCTCAGATTTTCAAACGATAAAAGCCGCCCACCTTGAGGTGATGCGCCTTGTTCGGGCGCACAATCAGCACGTCGTCTTCCGGGCGAACAAAGAGATAGCGGCGAGTGCTGGAAAAATTGCTCAGCAAAGGATTGGAGTGTCATACTGCGTATTGCATATTCCGTATTGCGTAGCTCATCTGCCCTGCCGTTTCTTTTCGATCCAAACAAGCACAATTCCTTCTTGTGCTCGCTGTTCAAACGGCAATCGGTGTTCACGCATTTCTAGCACTGCAACGCGCGGGTAATTCGCAATGCACCGCATCATGGATGATCGATAACTCTTACGTCGACCAGGCAGCAATGAAAAAGGAAGAATCAATGCAACACAGGCATGGTCATGGTCAAGGGCAAGGTTCAAGTCTTCTTTGACAGCACTAAAATCACGCGGTGCACTCTGAGCCGAATCCGATAGACGGTCCAAGGCCAGGAAACATGGTGCTTGACTGTCAGAGTCCGATGGAATATAGAGATCCCACCTCTGCCGCCCGTATTCTGGGATAGCTCTGATTCCGAGGTGCCAAAGGCACACC